>NZ_JBEDNQ010000007.1:0-395808 GCF_040105385.1 Pseudonocardia nematodicida | reverse complement strand
AAAAACCCTGACAAACAAACAACTGCGATCCGCCAACCCGACGGGGCCGGGCAACGAACCGTCAAACAATCTGGCATAAAAACGCCAAACATAGCTCGACACACTGTTGAGTTCTCAAAGGACACCCGCGCTCGGAGACCGGGCCGAGTGGCCGTCGCTCCGGGGCGTCTGAGTTGCTCCGGCTCGGAGGCAACTTTCTTATGTTACGTCTCCCTGAGGGCGAGGTCAACCCCTACCTCAGGCGGCCTGATCCCCACCGGAGTGGACATCGGGACCGTCGCCCTCGGTCCGGCTCGGGGGAACCGGCCTGTCGGCCGTCTCCGCTCTCGTCCGTCCCGTCCTGGCGACAAAGAGAAAGTTACAGCACGGGGTCGGGGGGCTCGGAACCGGGGGGTCGGTTCACCCGTCGTCGCAGGTCAACGGTCCTTCGCTCACGCTACGAGGTGTGCAGCCCCGGGGCCGGTGTCAGACTCCGCGCCGGGCACGGGTCCCGGCCCGGTAGGCGCTCACGGCCGGGGAACCGGCGACCCAGTAGCGCCAGGGGCGCTCGGCGGCGTCGGCAACGCCGACCCGGGGCCCCGTCCGTACCTCGTCGGCGACCACTCGCTCCCCCGCCCGCAACCGGACCCGCGACGACGGAGCCGTCAGGTCGAGCCCGTTGTCGTCGCGCCCCAGTCCCAGCAGTGCGGCGAGCCGGGCCGGGCCGCGGGCCAGATCGACGTCGCGACGGGCGGTCGGTCGGCGGGCCCGGGCCACCTCCGGGTCGGAGAGCAGCTCCCCCGCGCGCAGCAGCACTGCGCCGGGTTCCCCGTCGGTCAGGCAAACCACGTTCGCGCAGAAGTGCATGCCGTAGACGAAGTAGACGTAGAGGTGCCCGGCGGGACCGAACATCACGGCGTTGCGCGGTGTCGGACCGCGGTAGCAGTGCGACGCCGGGTCGTCCCGCCCCCGGTAGGCCTCCACCTCGACGAGCCGGACGGCCACCGTGCCCTCGGGGGTGTCGGCCTCCAGCACGCAGCCGAGCAGCCGCTCGGCCACCGGGAGCACGTCGCGGGCGAGCTCGGACCGGTCCAGTGACGCGCCGGGGCCCGGCCGGACGAACCGGCCGGGCCCCGGAGACGAGGACTCGGTGCTCACTCAGCGGCGGGACAGTGCGAGCTGTACGCAGGTGACGACGCCCGCCATGGCCCGCTCGATCTCGTCGAGCGGCGGCAGGGTCGGCGCGAGCCGGATCGTCGCGTCCTGCGGGTCCTTGCCGTACGGGTGGGTCGCCCCGGCCGGGGTCAGCGCGATCCCGGCCTCCTTGGCCAGCCGCACGACCTCGGAGGCGAGCCCGTCGGGCACGGTGAGGCTGACGAAGTAGCCGCCCTTCGGGTTCGTCCAGCTCACGCCCTCGGTGTCGGCGAACGCCTCGGTCAGGAGGCGGTCGACGGCGGCGAACTTGGGCGCGATCAGCTCCCGGTGCGCGGCCATGTGCGCCCGCAGGCCGGCGGTGTCGCGCAGGAAGAGCGCGTGCCGCAGGTGGTTGACCTTGTCCGGGCCGATCGTCTTCTTCGAGGTGAGCTTCACCCACCAGTCGACGTTGGCCTGCGACGCCCCGAAGAACGAGACACCCGCACCGGCGAGGGTGATCTTCGAGGTGGAGCCGAACACCAGCGGGCGGTCCGGGTTGCCGGACTCGGCGGCGAGCGTCAGCACGTCCGCGATCTCCACCTCGTCGGTGGTCAAGTGGTGCACCGCGTAGGCGTTGTCCCACATGATCCGGAAGTCCGGCGCCGCGGTCGGCATCGACGCGAGCCGGCGCACGACCTCGTCGGAGTAGACGACGCCGTCCGGGTTCGAATACTTCGGCACGCACCAGATGCCCTTGATCGACGGGTCGTCGGCGACGAGCCGCTCGACCTCGTCCGTGTCCGGACCGTCCGCCGTCATCGGCACCGTGACCAGGTCGATGCCGAGGCGCTCGCAGACGCCGTAGTGCCGGTCGTAGCCGGGGACGGGCGCGATGAAGGCGACCCGGCCGGCTTCCACCCAGCGGGTGGGGGCGCCGGGGACCGGGGACAGCAGGGCGTGCACGAGCATGTCGTGCATCAGCTCGAGGCTCGCGTTGTTGCTCGCGACCAGCTGTCCGACCGGGACCTGCAGGGCGGGCGCGAAGATCTCCCGCAGCTCGGGCAGGCCCATCAGTCCGCCGTAGTTGCGGGTGTCGGTGTCGTCCGCGGCGCGGTACTCGCCCGCGCCCGGGAGACCGAGCAACGCCTGCGACAGGTCGAGCTGCTCGGACGACGGCTTGCCCCGCGTCAGGTCGAGCGTGAGGCCTGCGGCCTTGAGCTCCTCGTACGCGGTTGCCGGGTCGGTCATGCGGTTCCTCCGGTGAACTCTCTCGCTGCGGCGACGTCGGCGCGCAGAACGTCCAGCTGCTCGGCGACCCGGTCCCCGGCCGTGCCACCCCGCGCGTTCCGCGACGCGATGGAGCCTTCCACGGTCAGGACCTCACGGACACGCGGGTCCAGTGCGGGGTGGACGGCGGCCAGCTCGTCGTCGGTCAGATCCTCCAGACCGACCCCGCGGGCCTCCGCCACCCGGACGCACCCGCCGGCGGCCTCGTGCGCGACCCGGAACGGGACGCCCTCGCGGACCAGCCACTCGGCGACGTCGGTGGCCAGGGTGAAACCGGCCGGAGCCAGCTCGGCGAGCCGGTCGGTGTGGAAGGTCAGGGTCGCCACCATGCCGGCCACCGCGGGGAGCAGGAGCTCCAGCTGGGCGACCGAGTCGAACAGCGGCTCCTTGTCCTCCTGCAGGTCCCGGTTGTAGGCCAGCGGCAGGCCCTTGAGCGTGGTCATCAGGCCGGCCAGGTTCCCGACCAGCCGGCCCGACTTGCCCCGGGCCAGCTCCGCGACGTCCGGGTTCTTCTTCTGCGGCATGATCGAGCTGCCGGTGGAGAACGCGTCGTCGAGGGTGACGTAGCCGAACTCGGCGGTCGCCCAGAGGATGATCTCCTCGGACAGCCGGGACAGGTCGACGCCGATCATCGCGAGTACGAACGCGGCCTCGGCCGCGAAGTCCCGCGACGCGGTCCCGTCGATCGAGTTCGCCGACGACCCGGTGAAGCCGAGCTCGGCGGCGACGGCCTCCGGGTCGAGCCCGAGCGAGGAGCCGGCCAGCGCGCCCGAGCCGTACGGCGAGTACGCGGTGCGCCGGTCCCAGTCCTGCAACCGGTCGACGTCGCGCAGCAGTGCCTGGGCGTGCGCGGCCAGCTGGTGGCCGAGCAGCACCGGCTGCGCGTGCTGCAGGTGGGTGCGGCCGGGCATCGCGGCACCGGGATGTGCCTGCGCCTGGGCGACCAACGCGTCGACGACGTCGAGCACCCCGTCGGCGACCCGGCGGCTCGCCTCACGCAGCCACATCCGGAACTGGGTGGCGACCTGGTCGTTGCGGGACCGGCCGGCGCGCAGCTTGCCGCCCAGGTCGGCGCCCGCGCGCTCGATGAGGCCGCGCTCGAGCGCGGTGTGCACGTCCTCGTCGCCGGGGTCGGGTCCGAACGCACCGGACTCCACGTCGGCAGCGAGCTCGTCGAGCGCCTTGTGCATGCCGGCCAGCTCGTCGTCGGACAGCAGCCCGGCCCGGTGCAGGACCCGGGCGTGCGCCTTCGAGCCACGGATGTCGTAGGGCGCCAGCGCCCAGTCGAAGTGGGTGGACTTGCTCAGCGCGGCGAGCGCGTCGGCGGGGCCGGAGGCGAACCGGCCGCCCCAGAGCGCGGCGCTCACGACGACGCCCCGACGTGACCGGCCACGCCCGGATCCCGGCGCGCGGCGCGCCGGCCGATCGTCACCGAGATGTCCGGACCACCGGAGCTGGCCGGTACGACCCGGTCCGCCATGTCAGTTCTCCTTCGTCACATCGACCGGCACGGCGCCGCCCGGAGGGGCGATGGCCGCCGTGCCCGCCGCATTCGGCAGTTCCTGCAGCCGTCGCGCGAGCTCCGCCCCGGTGCGGGGCTCGCGGGCGACGACGATGATCGTGTCGTCGCCGGCGATGGTGCCGACGACGTCGTGCAGAGCGGCCCGGTCGAGCGCGCTGGCCAGGTAGTGCGCCGCTCCCGGAGGCGTCCGCAGCACCGCAAGGTTCCCACTCGCGTCCGCGGACACCAGCAGCTCCCCCAGCAGGCGGCCGAGCCGGGTGGTGCCGCCCTCGACGCCGCGCACCGGATGACCGCCGTCCTCCGGGATCCGGTAGACCGGGGAGCCCCCGTCGGGGCCGCGCAGCTTCACCGCGCCCAGCTCGTCGAGGTCACGCGACAGCGTCGCCTGGGTGGTCTCGATCCCGTGCAGCTGGTCGAGCAGGACGATCAGCTCGGGCTGGCTGCGCACCGCCCGGTGCCACAGCACGTCCATGATCCTCGCCTGCCGGGTGACCCGGCTGGCGTTTCCCGGGCGCCGTCCACGCTCGCCATCGCTCATGCCTGCTCGGCCCGCAGCAGCCAGGTCAGCAGCGCCTTCTGCGCGTGCAGCCGGTTCTCCGCCTCGTCCCAGACCGCGCTCGCCGGACCGTCGATGACCTCGTCGGTGATCTCGTCGCCGCGGTGGGCGGGCAGGCAGTGCAGCACGATCGCGCCCGGTTCGGCGCGCCCGAGCAGCTCGGCGTTCACCTGGTAGGGCCGGAACGGGGCGACCCGGTCGAGACCGTCCTCCTCCTGACCCATCGACGTCCAGGTGTCGGTGACCAGCACGTCGGCCCCGGCGACGGCCGCGTGCGGGTCGGCGATCAGCTCCACCGATCCGCCGGTGGCCTCGCCCCGGGCCTTGGCGTCCCGCACGACGGCCGGGTCGGGCGTGAATCCGGCCGGAGCCGAGATCCGCACGTTCAGGCCGGCGGTGGTCCCGCCGAGCAGCAGCGAGTGTGCGACGTTGTTGGCGCCGTCCCCGAGGTAGGTCAGCGTCAGCCCGGCGAGCGTGCCGAAGCGTTCCCGGATCGTCTGCAGGTCGGCGAGGACCTGACAGGGGTGGAACTCGTCGGTGAGCGCGTTGACCACCGGCACGGTCGCGGCCGCGGCCATCTCCTCGATCCGCTGCTGCCCGGTGGTGCGCCAGACGATCGCGTCCACGTAGCGGGACAGCACCCGCGAGGTGTCCGAGATCGTCTCACCGCGGCCGAGCTGGCTGGTCGTACCGTCGAGGATCACCGCGGTACCGCCGAGCTGGGTGATCCCCGCCTCGAACGACACCCGGGTGCGGGTGGAGGACTTGTCGAACACGACGGCGACCGCCTTCGGCCCCTCGAGCGGGCGCTCGGCGAACCGGTCGGCCTTGAGCCGGTCGGCGAGGTCGAGGATCGCGGTCTGCTCGGCGGGGGTGAGGTCGTCGTCGCGCAGCAGGTGGCGGACCATCAGTTTCCCTGGCCTTCCTGCGCGGCCGCGGCGGCGTCGAGGATCGACGGCAGCGCGCCGAGGAACTCGTCGGCCTCGGCGTCGGAGAGGGTCAGCGGCGGCGCCAGCCGCAGCCGCTCCGGGGTGGCGTTGTTGACCAGGTAGCCGGCCTCCCGGGCGGCGACGGCGGCCTGGGCGGCGACCGGGCTGCGCAGCCCGACGCCGATGTGCAGCCCGGCCCCGGTCACGCCGCCGACCAGCGGGTGGCCCAGCCCGTCGATCCGGCTGCGGATCTCCTTGCCGAGCCGGTCGACGTGCCCCAGCAGCCCGTCCGTGGCGATCGTGTCGAGGACGGCGAGCGCGGCCGCGCAGGCGATCGGGTTACCGCCGAAGGTGGTGCCGTGCTGACCGGGCTCGAGCAGCGCCGCGGCGTCGCCGATCCCGACGCAGGCGCCGATCGGCAGGCCGCCGCCGAGCCCCTTGGCCAGGGTGACCACGTCCGGGACGACCCCGTGCGCCTGGTGGGCGAACCAGTGCCCGGTGCGCCCGATCCCCGTCTGCACCTCGTCGAGCACCAGCAGCGCGCCACGCTCGGCGGTGATCCGGCGGGCCTCGGCCAGGTAGCCCTCCGGCGGCACGATCACGCCGGCCTCGCCGAGGATCGGCTCCAGGAACACCGCCGCCGTGTCGGAGGTGACCGCGGCATCCAGCGCGGCAAGGTCACCGAACGGGATGTGCGTGACCCCGGGCGGCATCGGCTCGAACGGCGTGCGCTTCGCCGGCTGCCCGGTGAGCGCGAGCGCGCCCATCGTGCGGCCGTGGAAGGCCTCCTCGCAGGCGACGATCCCCGGCCGGCCGGTCCGCCGCGCCATCTTGAACGCGGCCTCGTTGGCCTCGGTACCGGAGTTGCACAGCAGGGTGCGGGCGTCGTCACGGCCGAGCAGCCCCTGCAGGCGCTCGGCGAGCTGCAGCGCCGGATCGGTGATGAAGAAGTTCGAGGTGTGGCCCAGCGTGCGGACCTGCTCGGACACCGCCTCGACGATCGCGGGGTGCGCGTGGCCGAGCGCGTTCACGGCGATGCCGGCGTAGAGGTCGAGGTAGCGGCGGCCCTCGGCATCCCACACGTGGGCGCCCTCGCCGCGGACCAGGGTCAGCGGAGGGGTGCCGTAGTTGTTCATCAGCGCGGTCTGCCACCGCTGTCCGTACGTGCTCATGACCCACTCCCTGCGGCTGCCCCGGTGTCTGCGCCGGGCAGCACCATCGTGCCGACGCCTTCGTGCGTGAAGACCTCGAGCAGCACCGAGTGCGGCACCCGCCCGTCGATCACGTGCGCCTGCCCGACGCCCGAGCGCACCGCGCGCAGGCAGGCCTCCATCTTCGGTGCCATCCCGCTCTCCAGCCGGGGCAGCATCGGCTCCAGCTGGTCGGCGGTCAGCGAGGTGATGATCGAGTCCGGGTCGGGGTAGTTCGCGTAGAGCCCCTCGACGTCGGTGAGCACCACGAGCTTCGCCGCGTCCAGCGCGCCGGCCAGCGCCGCGGCGGCGCTGTCGGCGTTGATGTTGTGCACCTGGCCGTCGGCGTCCGGGGCGATGCCGGCGACGACCGGGATCCGGCCGGCGGCGATGATGTCGAGCACCGCGTCCGGGTTGACCCGCGTCACGTCGCCGACCAGCCCGATGTCCACCGCCTCGCCGCCGACCAGGGCGGTCCGCTTCTCCGCGGTGAACAGCCCGGCGTCCTCACCGGACAGCCCGACCGCGAGCGGCCCGTGCGCGTTGATCAGCCCGACGAGCTCCCGGCCGACCTGGCCGAACAGCACCATCCGGACGATCTCCATCGTCTCCGGGGTGGTGACCCGCAGCCCACCGCGGAACTCGCCGGACATGCCGAGCCGGCCGAGCATGGCGCTGATCTGCGGCCCGCCGCCGTGCACGACGACCGGGTGGATCCCGGCCAGCCGCAGGAACACCATGTCCCGGGCGAAGGCCTGCTTCAGCTCGTCGTCGATCATGGCGTTGCCGCCGTACTTCACCACGACGATCCGGCCGTGGAAGCGCTGCAGCCAGGGCAGCGCCTCGGCCAGCACCGCGGCCTTCTCCCCCGCCCGCTTCAGGCGCTCGGGGGTCTCCGGGCTCGGCGCAACCTGCGGCTGCGGCTCAGGAGGAGTAGGCACTGTTCTCCTCCACATAGGCGTGCGACAGGTCGGTGGTCCGGATCTCGGCGACGTGCCCCTCGGCCCCGCCCGAGAGGCCGAGCTCGACCTCGATCAGGACGTCCCGGCCGGACAGGTCGCAGTCGGCACGGTCCCCGGCGACGACGGCGCCCTTGCACAGCAGCACCCCGTTGATCGTCACGTCGAGCCGCTCCGGGTCGAGCTCGGCGTCGGCGTAACCCGCGGCCGCGGCGACCCGGCCCCAGTTCGGGTCGGAACCGAACATCGCCGTCTTGACCAGGGCATCGCGCGCGATCGTGCGGGCAACGGTCACCGCGTCGTCCTCGGAGGCCGCGCCGGTGACCCGGACGGTGATCCGCTTGCTGACCCCCTCGGCGTCGGCCTGCATCTGCTCGGCCAGGTCGCGACAGACCCGGGTGAGCGCCGCCGTGAACACCGCCGGGTCGGCCTCGACGCCCGAGGCACCGGAGGACAGCACCAGCACGGTGTCGTTGGTGGACATCGAGCCGTCGACGTCCAGCCGGTCGAAGCTGTACTTCACGGCCTCGCGCAGCGCCGCGTCCAGCACCGGCCGGGAGACCACCGCGTCGGTGGTGAGCACGCTGAGCATGGTGGCCATCGACGGGGCGATCATCCCCGCGCCCTTGGTGGTGCCGCCGACCGTCCAGCCGGCCGGGTCGGTGACGGCGGCCTGCTTCGGCACGGTGTCAGTGGTCATGATCGCGCCGGCCACCGCGTCCCCGGCCTCCGGCGTACCCGCCAGCGCGCCGGCCGCCTTCTCCACCCCGGCCAGCAGTGCCGGACGCGGCAGTTGCTCGCCGATCAGGCCGGTGGAGCAGACCGCGACCTCGACCGCGCCACAGCCGAGCACCTCGGCCGCCTTCTCCGCGGTGGCGTGCGCGGTCTGGAAGCCCTCCGGGCCGGTGCAGGCGTTCGCGCCGCCGGAGTTGAGCACGACCACGCGCAGCGCGCCGGTGGTGAGCACCTGCCGTGACCAGAGCACCGGGGCGGCCTTCACCTTGTTCCGGGTGAACACCCCCGCGGCCTCGTTCCGGGGTCCCTCGTTGACGACCAGCGCCAGGTCGGCATTGCCCGACTTCTTGATCCCCGCGGCGATCCCGGCGGCCCGGAATCCCGCGGCTGCGGTCACGCTCACGGTGCCACTCCCGTCGTCGGCAGGCCGGTGGTCTCGGGCAGGCCGAGGGCGAGGTTCATGCACTGGACGGCACCGCCGGCGGTGCCCTTGGTCAGGTTGTCGATCGCGGAGACCGCGACCAGGCGCCGCGCGTCGGGGTCGACGGTGACCTGCAGCGCGACCAGGTTGGAGCCGAGCGTCTGAGCGGTGGTCGGCCACTGGCCCTCGGGCAGGATCCGGACGAACGGCTCCCCGGCGTAGGCCTTCTCGTAGGCCTGCCGGATCGTGGCGGCGTCGGTGGCCGGGTCGGCCAGCGGTGCCGAGCAGGACGCGAGGATGCCGCGAGGGAGCGGGGCGAGGACCGGGGTGAAGCTCACCGAGACCGGCGAGCCCGTCGCGGCGGTCAGGTTCTGCGCGATCTCCGGGGTGTGCCGGTGCGAGCCGCCCACGCCGTAGGCCGACAGCGACCCCATGACCTCGGCACCGAGCAGGTGCGGCTTCAGCGACTTGCCGGCCCCTGAGGTCCCGGTGACGGCGGTGATCACGACGTCGGACTCGACCAGGCCCGCGGCCAGGGCCGGGAACAGCGCCAGGCTGGTCCCGGTGGGGTAACAGCCCGGGACGGCGACCCGGCGGGCACCGACGAGGGACTCGCGGGCGCCGGGCAGCTCGGGCAGGCCGTAGGGCCAGTGCCCGGCGTGCTCGCCGCCGTACCAGCGGTCCCAGGCGTCGGCGTCGGTCAGCCGGTGGTCGGCACCGCAGTCGATCACCAGGGTGTCCTCGCCGAGGGCCGCGGCCAGCTCGGCGGACTTGCCGTGCGGCAGGGCGAGGAACACCGCGTCGTGTCCGGCGAGGATCTCCGGGGTGCTCTCGGCGAGCACGCGGTCGGCGAGCGGGGCCAGATGCGGCTGGTGCTCGCCCAGACGCGTACCGGCGTTCCCGCCGGCCGTCAGGGCTCCGATCTCGACGTCCGGGTGGGCCAGGAGGAGCCGGAGCAGCTCTCCCCCGGCGTACCCGCTGGCTCCCGCCACTGCGATGCGTACCACGATGGATGATTATGCACGATGGCGGAATTCCATGCAATCCGGTTTCCGCCGGCCGGCCGGATCTGCCCGCCACCCCGGCGCTGCCGCACCCTGTGGCCGCGCGCCGCGACCGTCGCGGAGGTCGCGGCGGCGGGCGATGGGTCGCGGCACCCGGCGTCACCCCGCGGGCCCGTTCGCGATCGCGACGCTCCGCGCCGGAAAACCCGGGGCCGTACGGGACCGGACCCTAGCCTCCCGCCGGTGCGCACGACCGGATGGTGGGTCCCGCGAGGCGGGGTGGTGGGGGCGGGGCCGGCCGCGGCCCTGACCCTGACGGTGCTGTTGGCGCTGCCGGCCTGCGGAGCGCGGATCGAGGGGACGGCGTGGCCGGAGGGGCAGGGGCCTGCGGTCCCACCCGGCGCGGCGACGACGGCGGCGCCCGCGCCGGAGGGGCCGCCTACGTCGTTCCGCGTTCCTGGCGCACCGGCCGCCGGGAGCCCGGAGCTCGGCGGCCCGGCCACGGGGGACCCGGAGTCCGGCCCTGGTCCGACCGGCGCACCGGACGGCCCCTCCCCGCGCGACGGGGCCCAGCGCGACGGGGCCCAGGACACCGGGGACACCGGTCCCGCGGACGGCGAACCAGCCGGCGACGAGGCCGCCGACGGCGGGGAGCGCGCCGACGACCCGTCGTCCGGTGGGCGGGGACCGGATTCATCGACGGGCACGCCGGCGCCGGAACGGTCTCCGGCCGGTCCTGCCGCACCGGACCCGCCCGCCCCGGGAACGTCCGGGGAGCCGACCCGCGTCGTCCCGCCGATCCCGGTCGGGTCCTCGCCGGGTAAGGCTCCCGCACCGCGGACCCCGACCGCTCCGGCGACCCCGCCACCACTGACCGCCGACGTCGTCGACGACGAGTGCCTGCTCGACGACGCGGCCCTCACCGGGCTGCTCGGTGCGGCGCCGGACGCGCCCGCGGCGAACGGCGTCGTCGCACGCCCGGACGGGACCCGGATCCGGGCCTGCTTCGCCGCGGGCGGGCCGGCGACGGTCTCGGTGAACGTCTACGCGGCCAACCGGGGCACCCCGGCCGAGCGCGTCCGCGCCGCGGCCGGGGCCCGGCCGCTGTCCGGCACCGCGGACGGCACCGTCGCGGCGCTGCTGGACACGGTCGCCGGCACGGCGCTGCAGGTCGGCACCGCCCGCCACCTGATCACCGTCGCGGTGGACGGGCACGCCCCGTCCGACGAGGCGTGGCGGACTGCGGCCCGCGCCGCCGTCGCACGCCTGGCCGGGCGCTGAACGCCGGCCGGGCCGGGACCGCCGCGGCGGCGGTCAGCGCAGGACGGCTCCGTGCCGGCCGGTGGCCTCGGCGACCGCGGCGTCCCGGGCGGCGTTGGCCTCCTCGCCGGTCAGCGTCCGGTCCGCGGCGCGCATCCGCAGCGAGAACGCCAGCGAGCGCTTCCCCTCGCCGACCTGGTCACCGGTGTAGACGTCGAACAGCCGCACCGACTCGAGCAGCTCGCCGGCGCCCGCGGTGAGCGCGTCGGCCAGGTCGGACGCGGCCACCGTCTCGTCGGCGACCAGCGCGACGTCGACGGCGACCGGCGGGAACGGCGACACCCGCGGCACCGGCAGGTTCTCGCGCAGCGGGATCGCGTCCAGGTCGAGCTCGGCGGCCGCGGTGCGTGCCGGCAGGCCGAGGGCCTCGACGACCTTGGGGTGCAGCTCCCCGGCGTAGCCGACGACGGTGTCCGTCCCGGTCACGACCAGCTCCGCGCACCGGCCGGGGTGCCACGGCGCCCGCTCGCCCCGCCGCGGGCGCAGCTCCACGCCCGCCGCGGCGCCGGTCAGCCGGGCCGCCTCGACGGCGTCCTCCCAGGACGCGGTCCGGCCGGTCCCCCACCAGCCGCGCGGCACGCGGTGACCGGCCAGCACGACGGCCACGTGCGTGGGCTGCGCGGGCAGCGCGGCGGTGATCGCCGCGTACTCCTCGTCGGACGGCCGCGCGGTGACGGCCGGGTCCGGCATCGCCGACGGGGTCGCGGCGGGCTGCACGACCTGCCCGACGGTGGAGAGCGCCACGTCCTCCGCGCCCCGGGAGCGGTTGCGGACCAGCATGTCGAGCAGCCCCGGGAGGAGCGTGGTGGACAGCCGGGAGCGCTCCGCGTCCAGCGGGTTGGTGACGGCGACGGTGCGGCGGCGCTCGTCGTCGGCGTCCAGCCCGAACTGGTCCCACACGCCGTCGGAGACGAACGGGAACGGCAGCACCTCGACGAGCCCGGCCTCGGCCAGCGCCCGCGAGACCGCGCGGCGGCGCCGCTGCGCGGCGGTCAGCCCGCGCCCGGGCGGGGCCGCGGGCAGCTCGGACGGGATCGTGTCATAGCCCTCCAGGCGCAGCACCTCCTCGACCAGGTCGGCGGCCTGCGCAAGGTCCGGCCGCCAGGTCGGCGGGGTCGCGACGATCTGGCCCTGCCCGTCGGGGCCGGTGTCCAGGTCGACGGTGCAGCCGACCTGGCCGAGCCGCCGCGCGGTGGCGCCGCGCGGATAGGTGACGCCGGCGACGCGGTCGGGCAGCGACAGCGGCATCCGCACCGGCGCGACGGCGGGCACGCCGCCGGAGTCGGTGCGGCCGTCGGCGAGGGTGCCGCCGCCCAGCTCGACGAGCAGCTGTGCGGCCCGCTCGGCGGCGACCGGCGGCAGCGCCGGGTCGACGACCCGCTCGAACCGCTTGGACGCCTCGCTGGGCAGCTTGTGCCGGCGGGCGGCGCGGGCGATCACGGTCGGCGAGAAGTGCGCGGCCTCCAGCAGGACGTCGACGCGCCCACCGGGCTCCAGGTCGCCGGGCGCCGGGATCTCGGTCGAGGCACCACCCATCACGCCGGCGAGCCCGATCGGGCCGGACTCGTCGGTGATCAGCAGGTCGTCCGGGTCGAGGGCCCGGGTGTGGCCGTCGAGGGTCTCCAGCTTCTCCCCCGCCTCGGCCCGGCGGACCTCGATCGTGCCGGTGACCCGGGCGGCGTCGTAACCGTGCAGCGGCTGGCCGAGGTCGAGCATCACGAAGTTGGTGACGTCGACGATCAGCGAGATCGGGCGCATCCCGGCCGACAGCAGGGCCCGCTGCATCCACCAGGGGCTCGGCGCGGCCGGATCCACGCCGTCGACCCGACGGACGACGAACCGTGGGCAGCCGGTCTCATCGGTGATCCGGACCGGCCAGGCGTCGCCCTCGGTGTCCGGAACGGCGACCCGGGCGGCCGGGTCGGCGTAGCCGGCGTCCAGCGCGGTGGCGAGCTCGCGGGCCAGCCCGCGCACGGCGAAGCAGTAGCCGCGGTCCGGCGTGACGGCCAGCTCGATCACCGGCTCGGTCAGGCCGAGGACGGCGAGCGCGTCGTCGCCGGGCTCGGCCGTCCCGGGCGGCAGCACGAGGATGCCGGCGTGGTCGGCGCCCAGGCCGAGCTCCTTCGCCGAGGCGATCATCCCGTCCGAGGTGCGGCCGTAGGTCTCGCGCCGCGCGATGGCGAACCCGCCCGGCAGCACCGCGCCCGGCTCGGTGACGACGACGAGGTCGCCCACCGCGAAGTTCTGCGCACCGCAGATCACGTACCGGTGCCGGTCACCGGAGAAGTCCACCCGGCAGTACCGGATGGGCTTCTTGAACTCGGTGAGCTCGGAGATCTCCGCGACGCGCGCGACCGTCACCGGGCCGGTGATCTCCGGGGCCGGGTGGATGTCCTCGACCTCGAGCCCGACCCGGACGAACGCCTCGCCGATCTCGTCGGGCGACGACGGCAGGTCCGCCGGGTCGATGTGCCGGGCGAGCCAGGAGGCGGACACTCGCACTGCTCAGAACTCCTTGGAGAGTGGTGACTGGGTCGGACGTCAGACGCCGAAGGCGGTGGAGAAACGCACGTCGCCCTCGACCATGTCGCGCATGTCGGGGATGCCGTTGCGGAACATCAGGGTCCGCTCGATGCCCATCCCGAAGGCGAAGCCGGAGTGCACCTCCGGGTCGATGCCGCAGGCGCGCAGCACGTTCGGGTTGACCATGCCGCACCCGCCCCACTCGACCCAGCCGGCCCCGCCCTTCTTCTGCGGGAACCAGAGGTCCACCTCGGCGGACGGCTCGGTGAAGGGGAAGTACGACGGCCGCATCCGCGTCCCCGACTCCGGCCCGAACACCGCGCGGGCGAACGCGTCCAGGGTGCCCTTGAGGTGGGCCATCGTGAGGTCCTGGTCGACCGCGAGGCCCTCGACCTGGTGGAACACCGGGGTGTGCGTGGCGTCGAGCTCGTCGGTGCGGAACGTCCGCCCCGGGCACACGACGTACACGGGCAGCTCGCGCTCGAGCAGCGACCGGACCTGCACCGGCGACGTGTGCGTGCGCAGCACCGTGCCCGAGTCCTGACCACGCTCCGGGTCACCCAGGTAGAAGGTGTCCTGCATGGTGCGGGCCGGGTGGTCCTTCCCGAAGTTCAGCGCGTCGAAGTTCAGCCAGGACGCCTCGACCTCCGGGCCCTCGGCGACCTCCCAGCCCATCCCGACGAAGATGTCGGCGATCCGCTCGGACAGCTGCGTGATGGGGTGCCGGGCGCCGCGCGGGCGGCGGTCGGTGGGCAGCGTGACGTCGACGCTCTCCTCGGCGAGCACCCGGGCGTCGCGCTCGTCGACCAGGACGGCGCGGCGCTCGTCGAACGCGGCCTGCACCTCCTGGCGGGCGGCGTTGACCCGCTTGCCCGCGTCGGCGCGTTCCGGGCCGGGCAGCTGCCCGAGCGAACGGCGGGCCATCGGGATCGGGGCCCGGTCGCCGAGGTGCGCGGGCTTGACCGCCGCGAGCATGTCCAGGTCGGCGGCGCCGTCGAACCCCGCGCGCGCGGCCTCGACCGCAGCCTTCAGCACGTCCGCGTCCAGCGGGCTCGTCACGTCGTTCCCGGGGGCGTCCGTGTTCACGGCAGCGTCGTCCTTCGCAGCGGCGTCGTCACTCATGGTGCCTTCGATCGTAGAGGGACCCCACGAGGAGGTTTCCGAACAGGTCGGCCCGGTCGGGGCGGGTCACGCGCCGGTGTGCAGCCGTGGGGCGACGCCGGCCCGGGCGCCAACCGTGCCGTACAGGCAGATCGCCGCGGCGGTCGCGAGGTTCAGCGATTCGGCGCGGCCGTGGATCGGGATCCGGATGCGGTGGTCGGCCGCGGCCAGCAGCTCGTCGCCCGGGCCGTGTGCCTCGCTGCCGAGCACCCAGGCGACCGGGCCGGCGAGCAGCGGGGTCGTCTCCGGGTCGTGCAGGTCGCGTTCGCCGCCGCCGTCGGCCACCAGGACGGTCAACCCGGCGGCCCGGCACGCCGCGAGCACACCGGCCGCGTCCCGGTCCCGGGCCAGCGGCAGGTGGAACACGCTGCCGGTGGAGGCGCGGACGGCCTTGCCGTTGTGCGGGTCGACGGTGTCGCCGGCGAGCAGGACGGCGTCGCAGCCGGCGGCGTCGGCCACCCGGATCACGGTGCCGACGTTGCCGGGGTCGGAGATCCCGGCGCAGACGGTCACGAAGCCGGGGATGCCGGACAGCGCCGTCGCGACCGGCACGTCCAGCAGGTCGCAGACGGCGACCAGCCCCTGCGGCGTGACGGTCTCCGACAGCGCGGCGGCGGCCCGCTCGGTCACGGTGAGCACCCGGACGCCGCCGGTGCGGGCGGCGGTGACGAGCTCGGGGTGGCGCTGCGCCGCGGCCTCGGTCACGAACAGCTCGTGCACCGGGCCCGCGTCGAGGGCCTCGCGGACGGCCTGGGCGCCCTCGACGAGGAAACGCCCGGCCCGATCGCGTCCGGCGCGGCGCAGCAGCTTGCGGGCGGCTGCGACGCGCGGGGTGCGTTCGGTGCCGAGCGTCTCGGTGGTGCTCGGGGTCACCTCAGGCCGCGGAGCCCTGCTCGTCACCGACGGGCAGGTTCTCCTTGGCGACCTTCACCAGCGCGGCGAAGGCGGCCGGGTCGCTGACGGCGAGCTCGGCCAGGATCTTGCGGTCGACCTCGACACCGGCGGCCTTGAGGCCCTGGATGAAGCGGTTGTAGGTCATGTCGTTGGCGCGGGCCGCGGCGTTGATGCGCGTGATCCACAGCTGCCGGAAGTCGCCCTTGCGCGCGCGACGGTCCCGGTAGGCGTAGTTCATGGAGTGGAGCATCTGCTCCTTGGCCTTGCGGTACAGCCGGGAGCGCTGCCCGCGGTAGCCGGCGGCCGACTCCAGCGTGGTGCGGCGCTTCTTCTGGGCGTTCACCGCGCGCTTCACGCGTGCCATGGGTATCTCCTGGGGTGGTGCGGCGGCCTCATGCGGGGGCGGAGGCCGTCGGGTGGTGAAAGGGGCGGAAGGTCAGCGACCGAGGAGCTTCTTGACGCGCTTGACGTCCGGCTTGGCGACGTCGACGACACCCGACAGGTCGCGCTTCTCCTTGCGGGACTTGACCTCCAGCCGGTGGCGCAGGCCGGCCTGCTGGCGCTGGAGCTTGCCGCTGCCGGTGATGCGGACCCGCTTCGCGGTCCCCTTGTGCGTCTTGTTCTTGGGCATGACGTATCCGTTCGGTGTCGGCCCCCGGCCGGACCGGGGGTCGTTCGGGTACTGCGTCCGGGCTCGCCCGCGCGAAGCGGGCGAGCCGGTTGCTCACGCCTCGGCTTCCACCGGGGCGTCGGAGGTGGCGGCGGCCGCGGGCTTCCGGCCGACCGGCTTCTTGGTCGGAGCCAGCACCATCGTCATGTTGCGG
Source organism: Pseudonocardia nematodicida (assembly GCF_040105385.1). NCBI lineage: Bacteria > Bacillati > Actinomycetota > Actinomycetes > Pseudonocardiales > Pseudonocardiaceae > Pseudonocardia > Pseudonocardia nematodicida. Next base: position 379,370 of record NZ_JBEDNQ010000007.1, on the reverse strand, counting down.
CCGTCCTGCTTGGGAGCGGCCTCGACGACGGCGATGTCCCCGATGTCCTCCGCGAGCCGCTGGAGCAGGCGGTAACCGAGCTCGGGGCGGGACTGCTCCCGGCCGCGGAACATGATCGTGACCTTGACCTTGTTGCCGCCCTCGAGGAAGCGGCGGACGTGCCCGCGCTTCGTCTCGTAGTCGTGCTTGTCGATCTTCGGCCGGAGCTTCTGCTCCTTGATCACGGTGAGCTGCTGGTTGCGCCGGGACTCGCGGGCCTTCTGCGCGCTCTCGTACTTGAACTTGCCGTAGTCCATGAGCTTGCAGACCGGCGGGCGGGCCTGGGCGGCCACCTCGACCAGGTCGAGATCGGCGTCCTGGGCCAGCTTGAGGGCGTCCTCGACGCGCACGATCCCGACCTGCTCCCCGTTCGGGCCCACGAGGCGGACCTCGGGCACGCGGATGCGGTCGTTGATGCGGGGCTCTGTGCTGATGGGGTCTCCTGAGTAATTCGCTGTTTCGCTACAACCTGGTGTGCCGGCGACGACAAGCGAAGACCCGTGGATCGACCCACGGCACGAACGTGCCGTCAGGCCGGACCATGAACCCGGACGCCGCTACGATCACGGCGCGGGTGGGAGCGGGGCTCCACTTGACGCCCGGAACATGCGGGTCAACGCATGACCGGGTGGTCGCATTCCCGAGAGTAACAGCCCCGCCGGGCCCCTCGGCACCGGGGCAGGGGCAGTATGTGACGATCTCGGGTGGTCAGAACCTACCGTTGATCGTCCGCGCCTGGCAGGTTGCAGGTCGTCCGATTCCGAGAGGAGCTCCACGGTGTCCGCCGAACCACCCGCACCGGCCGTGTCGGTGTGCATCCCGGTCTACCAGGGCGCGGAGTACCTGGACCGGACCATCCGCAGCATCCTCGACCAGGACGCCGACCTCGAGGTCGTCGTCCGCGACAACGGCAGCACCGACGGTTCGTCGGAGGTCGTGGAGAAGTTCGACGACCCGCGGGTCCGGCTGGTCCGGGTCGAGAACACGGTGCCGATGGCGGCCAACTGGGCCGCGACGGTAGACCTGGCCCGTGGCGAGCTGGTGAAGATCGTCTGTGCGGACGACCTCATCGCGCCAGGCTCGTTGAGCCGGCAGGTGCAGACGCTCAGCGCGGATCCCTCGCTCGCGATCGCCGCGGGCCGCACCGACATGATCGACGGGGCGGGCCGGATCCTGTTCCCGAACCGGCACCTGCCCAAGAGCCTGCTCGGCACCCGGTCCGCGCTCGACGTGCTGCGGACCGTCGTCCGGCACGGCGGCAACCCGATCGGACCGTCGGCGGCGCTGACGTTCCGGCGGGCCGACTACCACGCGGTCGGCGGCCTCGACGGCGGTCTGCTCTTCACGATGGACCTCGACCTGTGGGTCCGGCTGCTGCGGCACGGCGGGATGCACGGCGACGCCCGGTCCGCGGCCTCGTTCCGGATCCACGGCGGGTCGGCCTCGGCGGCCGCGTCGCGCGACGAGTTCGGCATGCAGCGCGAGTTCACCAAGCGGCTCATCGAGGACATCGAGCCGGGGATCCGGCGCCGTGACCGCGTCATCGGCATGGCGGGCAGCTACGCCGCGCTGGTGAAGCGGTACGGCCTGTTCGTGCTCGGGACGGTCCGCGAGCAGATGGACACCCGCCGGGCCTGACCGAGCTCGACCGGCCTGACCGGGCCTGACCGGCCGTCCGGGCCGGACAGCGGGCCGACGCCGGGCCCGAGCGGGCGCCCGGCCCACCCGAAGATCGCGAGACGGGTTCCGGTCGGTGCCGGAGATGGCACCTGCGGGAACCCGGAGGACGATCACTCCCCGGCTCGGGGCTCACCGCGCCCACCCCGGTCCGATGATCATCGGACCGGTTCCGGTTCGTGCCGCAGAAGGCACCTACCGGAACCCGGACGACGATCATCGCGGCCGGCCCGGTGGCACACCGCATGCTCGGCAGCAAGGCGGCAGGGTCCCGACCATCATCCCGGAGCGCGGCGGCCCCGTGCGGCCCACCGCGCGCCTCCGGCCCGGTGCCGACCGTCGCAGCGCGGCGGTGCAGCCGTGGTCACGACTTCCGGCGCCGGTCCCCGCGGAGCACAGAGCCCGAGTGTGGGTAGCAGAAGGGACCGGCCCGTCGGCAGGTGCGGCCTCCGCCGGGACGGCCCGACGGGAGCCGCAGCGCAGGCAGTGGAGTCCTGCCGGTCAGCCGGCCGCCTTCGCCGTCGTCCGCCGGCGGGAGGTCCCCGCGCCGGAGCCGGATCCGTTCGAGGACGCGCGGCGCCGTGGGCGGGCCGCCGGGCGCTCGTCCGGGACCACCAGGTCCCGTAGGAACTTCCCGGTGTGGCTCTCCGGGTGGGCCGCGATCTGCTCCGGGGTGCCCTGCGCGACGACCGTTCCGCCGCCGGAGCCACCCTCCGGCCCCATGTCGATGACCCAGTCCGAGGTCTTGATGACGTCGAGGTTGTGCTCGATGACGATCACCGAGTTGCCCTTGTCCACCAGGCCCTGGATCACGGCGAGCAGCTTGCGGATGTCCTCGAAGTGCAGCCCGGTGGTCGGCTCGTCGAGGATGTAGACCGTCCGGCCGTTGCTGCGCTTCTGCAGCTCGCTGGCCAGCTTGACCCGCTGCGCCTCACCGCCGGACAGCGTCGGCGCCGGCTGACCGAGCCGCACGTAGCCCAGACCGACGTCGACCAGCGTCCGCAGGTACCGGCTGATCGAGGTGATCGGGTCGAAGAACTCGGCAGCCTCCTCGATCGGCATGTCGAGGACGTCGGCGACGGTCTTGCCCTTGTAGTGGACCTCGAGGGTCTCCCGGTTGTACCGGGCGCCCTTGCAGACCTCGCAGGGGACGTAGACGTCCGGCAGGAAGTTCATCTCGATCTTGATCGTGCCGTCGCCGGTGCACGCCTCGCAGCGGCCGCCCTTGACGTTGAAGGAGAACCGGCCCTCGGTGTAGCCGCGGACCTTCGCCTCGGTGGTGGCCGCGAAGAGTTTGCGCACCTTGTCCCAGACCCCGGTGTAGGTGGCCGGGTTGGACCGCGGGGTCCGCCCGATCGGCGACTGGTCGACCCGGACGAGCTTGTCCAGCTGGTCGACACCGGTGATCCGGGTGTGCCGGCCCGGGACCTGGCGGGCGCCGTTGAGCCGGTTCGCCAGCACCGTGGCCAGGATGTCGTTGATCAGCGTCGACTTGCCGGAGCCGGACACTCCGGTGATCGAGACCAGCCCGCCGAGCGGGACGTCGACGTCGATCCCGCGCAGGTTGTGCTCGCGGGCACCGACGATCGTCAGCTTCCGGGCCGGGTCGAGCTCCCGGCGCTGCGGCAGCGGGATCGACTTGCGCCCGGACAGGTAGGCACCGGTCAGCGAGGTGTCGTGCGACTCCAGCTCGGCCACCGGGCCGGAGTGCACGATGTGCCCGCCGTGCTCACCGGCGCCCGGGCCGATGTCGACCGCCCAGTCCGAGTGCCGGATGGTGTCCTCGTCGTGCTCGACGACGATCAGCGTGTTCCCCAGGTCCCGCAGCCGGGTCAGGGTGTCGATCAGGCGCCGGTTGTCCCGCTGGTGCAGGCCGATCGACGGCTCGTCGAGCACGTACAGCACGCCGACCAGGCCGGAGCCGATCTGGGTGGCCAGCCGGATCCGCTGCGCCTCACCGCCGGACAGCGTGCCCGCCGCCCGGTCCAGCGACAGGTAGTCCAGGCCGACGTCGAGCAGGAAGCCGAGCCGGGCCTGGACCTCCTTGAGCACCGCACCGGCGATCATGGCCTGGCGGTCGTCGAGCACCATCCCGTTCAGGAACCGGGAGCACTCGAAGACCGACATGTTCGAGACCTGGGCGATCGACCGCTCCCCCAGCTCCTCGTGCGGCAGGGTCACCGACAGGACCTCGGGCCGCAGCCGGGCGCCGCCACAGGCCGGGCACGGGATGTCCCGCATGTAGCCCTCGTAGCGCTCGCGCTGCGACTCGGACTCGGTCTGCTCGAGACGCCGCTCCAGGAACGGCATGACGCCCTCGAAGTTGGCGTAGTACGAGCGCTCGCGGCCGTACCGGTTGCGGTAGCGGACGTGCACCTGGTCGTTGCTGCCGTTCAGCACCGCCTTCTGCGCGGTGGCCGGGAGCTTGCGCCACGGGGTGTCCATCCGGAAGCCGATCGCCGTCGACAGCCCGGACAGCAGCCGGCCGAAGTACTCGGCGTTGTGCCCGCTCGACCAGGGCGCGATCGCACCGTCGCCCAGCGAGAGGTCCGGGTCCGGCACGACGAGCTCCGGGTCGACCTCCTTCTTGATCCCGATACCGGTGCAGGCCGGGCAGGCACCGTAGGGCGAGTTGAACGAGAAGGTCCGCGGCTCGAGGTCGTCGACGGCGAGGGTGTGCCCGTTCGGGCAGGCCATCCGCTCGGAGAACCGGCGCTCGCGGCCCGGGTCGTCGTCGGGCAGGTCGACGAAGTCGAGCACGACCAGCCCGTCGGCCAGGCGCAGCGCGGTCTCGACCGAGTCGGTGAGCCGCTGCTTGGCGGTCGCCTTCACCGACAGCCGGTCGACGACGACGGCGATGTCGTGCTTCTCCTGCTTCTTCAGCTTCGGCGGGTCGGACAGCTGGTGCACGGTGCCGTCGACGAGGACGCGGGAGTAGCCCTGCGACTGCAGGGTGGAGAACAGGTCGACGAACTCGCCCTTGCGGGTGCGCACGACCGGGGCCAGGACCTGGAACCGGCTGCCCTGCTCCATGTCGAGGACCTGGTCGACGATCTGCTGCGGGGTCTGCTTGGCGATCCGCTCGCTGCACTCCGGACAGTGCGGGATGCCGGCCCGGGCGTAGAGCAGCCGCAGGTAGTCGTGGATCTCGGTGATCGTGCCGACCGTGGACCGCGGGTTGCGGTTGGTCGACTTCTGGTCGATCGAGACCGCCGGGGACAGGCCCTCGATGAAGTCGACGTCGGGCTTGTCCATCTGGCCGAGGAACTGGCGGGCGTAGGCCGACAGCGACTCGACGTACCGGCGCTGGCCCTCGGCGAAGATCGTGTCGAACGCGAGGCTCGACTTGCCCGAGCCGGACAGCCCGGTGAACACGATCATGCTGTCCCGGGGCAGGTCGATGTCGATGCCCTGCAGGTTGTGCTCGCGCGCGCCGCGCACGACCAGCCGGGGACCGTCGGGGACCGGCGACGCGCCCGGGGACAGCGCGCGGCCGACGTCTCGGCGATCGGTGCTCTGGTCGCTCACGTGCGCGCCTCCTGGCCTGGGGCGGGGTCGTCTGTTCGGGTGGCAACCCTGGTACGACGCTCCCGGCGGTCCGGACATTCCCGCGACCGGGCTCCGGCGACCGGCGAGCGTGGTGTCCACGTGCGGTCCCGATGCTAGGTCGACCCACCGACAACGACCCGGCGGGCCGGGTCCGGAGCGGGGTCCGGAGCGGTGGATGCACAGCGACACGCGCCGGTCGGTACGCCGTGCACGGTACTCGTACGCATGTTCGACGGTGCACCGGGGCCGGGGTAGCGGGTTCGCCCCACCGCGGATGTCGGTCCCGGCCGCTACTGTTCGCGCCGTGGACGTCCTGGAGAACTACACCGGTCACACCGACGCCGGCGGCGCCGCCATCCGCCGCGATCTGCCGAAGCTCAGCATCAGCAAGATCTCGGTCGGCGAGATGGACAACAACGCCTATCTCCTGGTGTGCAAGGAGAGCAACGAGGCGCTGCTGATCGACGCGGCCGCCGAGCCGAGCCGGATCGCCGACCTGATCGGCGCGGCCGACGAGCGCCCCGACCTGCGGCACCTGGTGACCACGCACCGGCACGCCGACCACTGGCAGGCCCTCGGGGCGATCGCCGGCATGTTCGAGCCGCGGCTGATCGCGCACCCGCTGGACGCGCCCGAGCTGCCCGCCCCGATGGACGAGTTCGTCGAGCACGGCGACCACATCACCTTCGGCGGCATCGATCTCGAGGTGATCCATCTGCGCGGCCACACCCCGGGCGCGATCGCGCTGCTCTACCGCGGCGACGACCGGCCGCACCTGTTCACCGGGGACAGCCTGTTCCCCGGTGGGCCGGGCAAGACGTGGTCGGCGGAGGACAATGCGCAGCTGATCGCCGACCTCGAGGAGCGGGTGTTCGACCGGCTCACCGACGACACCTGGTTCTACCCGGGGCACGGGGACGACTCGACGCTCGGCGCCGAGCGGCCGAGCCTGCCGGAGTGGAGGTCGCGCGGCTGGTAGCAGTCGCGCCACCGTCTGCGACCGGGGCCGCCCACGCCATGTGGGCGGCCCCGTCGTCTGTCGTCACAGCTCCGCGACGTCGCTCAGGCGAGAGGCGGGCCACCGCGGCGGGCCCGCCGCAGGCCGCTCCGGTGACAACGTGTCGCAAGGACGCGATACTGGTCATACCGGCCAGAGGGGTGACGTCGTGACCAACTACGAGCGTCTCTACCGGCTGGGGATCACGCCGTGGGAGCGCTATGGACGCGCCACCGCGGAGAGCACGCGAGCCCGCCTGGATCGCGAAGCGGCCGACCGCGGGCGTCCGCTCGGCCGTGCGCTCGATCTCGGGTGCGGCCGCGGGCTGCTCACCCCGGAACTGGCCCGGTGTGGCTGGGAGGCCGTCGGCATCGACTACGTCCCGGGCGCCGTCGAGGCCGCGCGCCGCAACAGCGGCGCCGGCGTCACCTACGTCGTGGGGGACGTGACCGACCTGAACTCGGCCGAGCTGGGCACGTTCGACTTCTTCCTCGACGTCGGCTGCTTCCAGGGGTTCGACGGCGAGCAGCGTCGCGCCGAGGGCCGGGGGGTGACCGCCCTCGCCGACCCCGGTGCGACCGTCCTGCTCCTCGCCTTCGGGGCGACCCGGCTGCGGCGGATGGTCGGCGGGGTGGCCCGGGGCGACGTCCAGGAGGCGTTCGCGGCGTGGGACCTCGTCGCCGTCGAACCGGCGGAGACGGATGGTCTGGGCTGGCCGATGAACCGGACGGCGCCGGCCTGGTACCGGTTCCGTCTGCGCGGATGACGGTCGGCTGCGCTACAGCTCGGCCCGTCGCCGGAACCGGATCGACTCGGTCCGCTCACGCGCCGTCACGGTCATCAGAGCTGAGGATTCGGCCGTTCGGCGGCTCATGGTGGCCCGCGAGGGCCGATGAACCCGGCGAACGGCCGCGTGGTGCGGCCCGAGCCGCGGGAGCACCGGACATGAACGGCCGCCGACACGTCCTCGCCGCTGTGCCCGTGGCGCTCCTCGCCGCGATGGGTGTCACGGCCGGGCTGGCCATGACGGCGCCGGCGAGCGCCGCACCCGCCGTCGCCGCGTCGGCGGAGAGGACGGCGCCGTCCCTGCGCCCGCTCGTCCCTCCGCCGCCCGTTCCGGACCGGTTCGGCCCGGAACCGCCCCTTCCGCGTGCCGTCGCGGCGAGGGCGGCCGCGCCGCGTGTGGTCTACACCTGCGAGCCGCATGCGGCGGCGCGGATGGACGACCCGACCCAGCCGGACGTCATCACGAACAAGGACTGCCCGGACCTCATCGCGGCGAAGGAACAGGCGCAACGCGAGTACCTCGCGCAGCTGGACTCCGAGGTGGGCACGGACCCCCGCGAGTACACCTGCTCCGACCCCACGAGTGCCGACTACGGCACGGCCGCCTGCGGCACCGACGCGGACGGTGACGGGCTGATGGACGACGTCGTCGGGTTCGGCGGCTGACCGCGACCGAACTCGCAGAATTCTCGGCGACCTCGCAGCAGCCACAGCAGCTGCGAGGTCGCCGAAGGATCTGCGAGGTGCCTGCCATGGGGCACACACCGATGAGCCCGACAGCCCGGTAGGGTCACGAACAGGAGCACCGCACCGACCCCGGAACCACCCATGTGAAACGGAGACCGGCATCGCGATGCGCGACGTCGAGGTGACGGCCTACGAGATCGCGAGCAGCCGCCCACCGTTCTGAGCGGGGCGCTGTCAGCCGGGCCCCCGAGCCCGGCGTCCCGGGCCTGGGCGACGGCCGCCGACCGGCTCCCGACCCTCAGCTTGCCGAACACGGCACTGACGTCGTTGCGCACGGTCTTCTCCGACAGCGACAGCCGTCGCGCGATGGCCGTGCTGGTGAGGCCGCGCGCCACCAGGTCGAGCACCTCACGCTCGCGGGCCGTGAGATCTCCGAACGGGACGGCGGGGCCGTCGGCCACCCGCCGTCGCACCCGCTCGGCCGCACCGTGGCCGACCACCATCGCCCCCTCGGCGAGTGCTGGCGCTGCTGTGCCTGCCGGCCACCCGGCGTCACGTCGTTGCGTGATCCATTTCTGACACCGAATCGTCACGGTCCCTGGCGGTGACAGCGACGAACGGTGGTCAACCGCTCCCGCGTGCGTGCCGACGAGCAACGAGGTGGACCGCACCCGGCGGTCCGTGATGAGCGGGAGCAGTACTCGTGAACGTCGACCGCAACGCCCTCCGCACCGTCGTCCCCGTCACCGCGATCTACCTGATGTGGACCACGGCCGCCGCGCTGGGCGTGCAGCACCCGGCGGACGACGTCGCGACCGTCCCGCTTCTCCCGGCCCCGACGACCGTGCCCGCCCTGCGCCCGCTCGTCCCACCGCCGCCGGTGCCCGAGAGGTTCGGCCCGGAGCTCCTGCCCGGAGCCCGGCGCTGATCAGCGCGGGAGGCCCGGCGGGAGGTCGGCGCCGGCGTCGCCGTACAGCTCCCGCCAGCGCCCGGCGGGCAACCGGTCGAGCGGGCGGTCGGCGAGGCCCCACGCCGCGGGGACCGCGGACGCCAGGAGCTCCGGTCCGATCAGCCCGGCGTCGTCGAGCTCGGCGAGCAGCTGGGGCACCCGGGGCGGCCCGACCCGGGCGACGGCGGCGTCCCACCCGGCCGGGGTGAGCGCGCGGTCCCGGTCCAGCAGCGCGTTCACCGTGATCTCGTAGAGGGCCTGGCTCACGACGACCAGGATGCCCGTTCGGCCGACGCCCTCGCCGCGGGGCCGGATCCGGTCGCGGACCGTGTCATCGGGGCCTCCCGGGACGCGCAGCATCGTTGCATTTTGCAAGATAGTCGCGTTCGGCAACCGGCACCCGGCGCGCGGTGTACGGATCACGGGACCCTGTTTCCTGCCCGGCGCCGCGAGCCGCTCGTCGTTGATCACCGACGGTCACCGTGACAGGGCGACCGGCCGTCGCGACTGCTCCGAAAGGCCGCTGTGCGGGGCGCGACGCGGACCTAGCGTGCCGGACCGATGAGCGCTCCCCACTCCGACGACCGCGACGACCGCGCCGCCGACCCGGCCACCGACCACGGGGCCGGGCCCGGCCGGGCGGACGGCACCGCACGTGACGGCCGGGGGCCGGCGCGTCCCGAGGAACGGCGCAACGGGCACACCGCCGCGGCGGTGATCGACGGCGCGGCGCTCGTCGAGGGCGCGGCCGTGCCGCTCCCCCGGCCGGTGCCGCCGTCGACGACCGGGCCTCCGCGTCCGCAGCACGCCGGGGCCGGACCGGGGTTCCCGGGCCCCGGTGCCGGACCGCCGGCGATGGCGCCGACCGGCCCCGTGCACGGGATGCCTCCCGGCCCGCGCACCCCGCCCATGCCCTGGCCCGCGGTCGGGCAGCCGGACGCGGGCCCGGCGCCGGTGCCGTCGGTCTACCCCGGTGGACGCCCGCCGGAGCAGCACGAGGGTCCCGCCTGGCGCCGGACGATCGCCGGGATCGGCACCGCCGGGGTCACCGGGCTCGCCGAGTCGGTGCGCGAGGCCGTCCCGCACCGGGCGGCGGCCGTGGCCGTCGGTGCGACGTTCGCGCTCGCCGTCGGCATCCTCGTCGCCGCCTACGCCGGCACGCCCGGTCCGGAGCCCGAGGAGGGGACCCTGCAGTCGGCCGCCGTCGAGACCCCGGCCCCGGTGCCGGCGGACCTGGTCGAGGGGACGTCCGCGGCCGATCCGGCCGCCTTCGGTGCCGTGCCCACGTTCAGCTCCCCCACCGGCAACATCGCCTGCCGGATGGACGAGGGCGGCGCGCGCTGCGACGTCGAGAACCGGACCTGGACCCCGCCGGACGCGAACTGTGCCGACCCCGGGCTGGCCATCGGCGGCCCGGCCGGGCCGCGGTCGTCCTGCGACGGCGGCGCGCCCGACCCGGAGCGGGGCGCGATCCTCGAGTACGGCACGCACGTCACCCACGGCGCGGTCACCTGCGTCAGCCGCCGCTCCGGCGTCGAGTGCCGGGACGGCGGCACCGGGCACGGCTTCGCGGTCGCGCGGGCGTCGTACCGGATGTACTGAGTGCCGGACGTGCCGGTGCCGGATGTACTGGGCGCGCGGAGCGTTGGGATAGCGTCACCGGACGTGACGGCGGTCGTGGAGATCTTCACCGACGGTGCCTGCGTCCCGAACCCGGGGCCCGGCGGGTGGGGTGCGGTGCTGCGCTGGGGCGAGCACGAGCGCGACCTGTACGGCGGCGAGCCCGGGACCACGACGAACAACCGGATGGAGCTCACCGCCCCGATCCGCGCGCTCGGGTTGCTGACCCGCCGCAGCGTCGTGCACCTGCACACCGACAGCACCTACGTGCGCAACGGGATCACCCAGTGGCTGCCGCGCTGGCGCTCGCGGGGGTGGCGGACCGCCGCCGGCGAGCCGGTGAAGAACGACGACCTGTGGCGCGAGCTCGCCGACGCCGTCGCCCGGCACGACGTCACCTGGTACTGGGTGAAGGGCCACTCCGGGCACCCGGAGAACGAGCGCGCCGACCGCCTCGCCGCGAAGGGCTGCGAGGAGGCCGGCGGGCGCGCTGCGCCGGCCCGTCCCCGCGCACCACGCAGCCGCCGACGCGCGACGACGTGATCGCCAGGATCGTGACGCGGCCCCGCTGGGCGGCGTTCTCGTCACGATCCCGGCGATCACCACCGGCTCGGGGGGGCAGGGGCGTCGGATAGCGTCCGGACCCGTGTCCGACAGCGCCGATTCGTTCCCCCGCATGCACGCCCGCACCCGCCGGTTCACCCTCGGCGTCCCGCGCGGGTTCACCGTCGCCCCGGACGGCTCCCGCGCACTGTTCCTGCGCAGCCGCTCCGGCACCGACCCGGTGACCTGCCTGTGGTCGGTCGACGCGGCCACCGGCGAGGAACGCCTCGTGGTGGACCCGGCCGAGGTGCCCGGCCTGCCCGGCGAGGAGGACCTGCCGGCCGCGGAGCGGGCCCGCCGAGAACGGGTGCGGGAGCAGGCCGGCGGCGTCGTCGGCTACGCGTGCGACGCCGCCGTCGAGCGGGCGGTGTTCGCGCTCTCCGGGCGGCCCTTCACCGTCAGGCTGACCGGGGAGCCGGACGTCCGGCCGCTGGAGATCGGCGGCCTCGAGGCCGTCGTCGACCCGCGGATCGACCCGACCGGGCGGCGGGTCGCCTTCGTCGCCGACCGGGCCCTGCACCTGCACGATCTCGGCGCCGGCACGACGACCCGGCTGGTCGGCCCGGCCGACGACGAGCCGGACGTCTCCTACGGGCTCGCGGACTTCGCCGCCGCGGAGGAGATGGGGCGCTACCGCGGGTTCTGGTGGGCGCCGGACGGCGAGGCGCTGCTCGTCGCGCGGGTGGACGAGTCCGGGGTGGACCGCTGGCACATCGCCGACCCCGCGCACCCGGACCGCACCCCGGTGGAGGTCCGCTACCCGGCGGCGGGCACGCCGAACGCCGTCGTCGGGCTGGAGGTCGTCGGCGTCGGCGGGGACCGCACCGCCGTCGAGCGGGACACGACCGGCTACGAGTACCTCGCCACGGCCGGGTGGGACTCGCACGGCCCGCTGATCTCGGTGCAGCCGCGGGACCAGCGCGAGGTGCTGACCCTCGCGGTCGACCCGGCCACCGGCGCGACGACGGCGCTGCACTCCCAGACCGACCCGGTGTGGGTGGAGAACGTGCCCGGCGTCCCGGCCCGCACGGCGTCGGGCGTGCTGGTGCGGGTGGCCGACGAGGGCGGCGCCCGGCGGCTGTACGCCGGCGAGGACGACCTCACCGGCCCGGACCTGCAGGTCCGCGAGGTGCTCGGGATCGACGGCGAGACAGTGCTGTTCCGCGCCTCGCCCGAGCCGACCTCGGTGCAGCTGCTGTCGGTGACCCCGGGCGAGGAGCCGCGGCCGCTGTCGGCGGCCGGGGGCGTGCACTCCGGCGTCGCGGCCGGCGGCACCCTGGTCCGGGTCTCCCAGGATCTCGACACCGCGACGCACGCGGTCCTGGTGACCGCGGACGGCGTCGAGCACCCGGTCGCCGGGCACGCGGCGGACCCGGGGTTCGCCCCCGCGGTCACGCTGCACGGGTTCGGCGAGCGGGAGCTGCGCACCGCGGTGCTGCTGCCGTCCGGGCACGTGCCGGGGACGCCGCTGCCGGTGCTGCTGGACCCCTACGGCGGCCCGCACTCCCAGCGCGTCCTGCGGTCGCGCAACGCCCACCTGACCAGCCGCTGGTTCGCCGACCAGGGCTTCGCCGTGCTGGTCACCGACGGGCGCGGCTCGCCCGGCCGGGGCCCGGAGTTCGAGCGCGCGATACACGGCGACCTGGCCGGACCGGTCCTGGAGGACCAGATCGCTGCCCTGCACGCGGCGGCCGAGGAGTACCCGGACCTGGACCTGACCCGGGTCGGCATCCGCGGCTGGTCGTTCGGCGGGTACCTGGCCGCGCTGGCGGTGCTGCGCCGCCCGGACGTCTTCCACGCCGCGATCGCCGGGGCGCCGGTGACCGACTGGGCGCTCTACGACACCCACTACACCGAGCGCTACCTCGGCATGCCCGGCGGCGAGTCCTACACCCGGTCCTCGATCGTCGAGGACGCGGCAGTCCCGCCGACCGAGGACGCCCCGCACCGGCCGCTGATGATCGTGCACGGGCTGGCCGACGACAACGTCGTCGCCGCGCACACCCTGCGGCTGTCCTCGGCGCTGCTGGCCGCGGGGCGCCCGCACCAGGTGCTGCCGCTGTCCGGGGTCACGCACATGACGCCGCAGGAGGTCGTCGCGGAGAACCTGCTGCGGCTGCAGGTCCGGTTCCTCACCGATGCGCTGGGTGCCTGAGACGGCCTGATCATCGCTAGGCTCGCGCGGTGCCGACCCCGCCGGAACCGCACGACCCCGCCCACGTCGGGCGCTATCGCATCACCGGGGTCCTCGGGGCCGGCGGGATGGGCCGGGTGCTGCTCGGCGAGGCTCCCGACGGGCGGCGGGCCGCGATCAAGCTGGTGCACCCCGAGCTGGTCGACGCCGACGGCTTCCGGGCCCGGTTCCGGCGCGAGGTGACCCTGGCGGCCCGGGCCCCCGCCGGCTGGACGGCGGCGTTCCTCGACGCCGACCCGGACGCCGATCGGCCCTGGATGGCGACCGCCTACCTGGAGGCGCCGTCGCTGCACGACGAGATCGTCCACACCGGGCCGATGTCGCCGTACCGGGCCGCCGACCTGGGCGTGGGGCTGGCCTCGGCCCTGCATGCGCTGCACGCGCGCGGGCTGGTGCACCGCGACCTCAAGCCGTCGAACGTGCTGCTGACCGGCGGCGGACCGCGACTGATCGACTTCGGGATCTCCCGGGCGGTCGACGGGACGGCGCTCACCGCGACCGGGCAGATCATCGGGACGCCCGAGTACCTGTCCCCGGAGCAGGTCACCGGCGCGCCGCGGGCCGGGACCGCGGCGGACCTGTTCGCGCTCGGTTCGCTGCTGACGTTCGTGGTCTCCGGGCGGACCCCGTTCGGCGGGGGCACGACGGCGGTGGTGCTGTCCCGGGTGGTGCACGGCGAGCCCGACCTGCCCGCCGAGCTGGGTCCGCTGGAACCGGTGGTGCGGACCCTGCTGGACAAGGACCCGGCCCGGCGTCCGGACGCCGGACGGGTCGCCGAGCTGCTGGCCGGCGGGGTGCCGGGGGCGGCCCCGGCCGGGGAGGCCGCGACGGTCGTGCTGCCGCGCGGTGCGGATCCCGGCGCACCCCCGCCCACCCTCGTCGGCGGTCCGCCGACCTCGGCCGCTCCGTCCGGGCCGGACCGGCCGCGGCCGGGCGAGCGATGGCCGGGCGAGCCGTGGCCCCCGGACCGGCCGTGGCACCGTCGCCGGTGGCCGGTCGCCGCGGCCGGTGCGCTGGTCGCGGTGGCGGCCGCGGTCGTCGTCGCGCTGGTGGTGGGGAGTGGTTCCGGATCGACCGGCACCGCGGCCGGACCGGCGTCCGGCCCGGCATCGAGCGCGCCGCCGCCGACCACCGCACCGGCACCGACCACGACCCCGGCCCCCGCGGGCGACGCCGACCTGCTGGCCGGGGCCGCCGTCGTCGACACCTCGGAGGACGCACGGTTCGGCGCCGCCGCGGACGTCCTGCGCTTCCGCTCCCCCAGCGGCAACATCGCCTGCGCGCAGGAGCCGTTCGCGGTCCGCTGCGACGTGCTCGAACGCACCTGGGAGGTGCCCCCGGTGCCGGCGTCGTGCGCGCAGGCCTACGGCACCGGGGCGCAGCTGGCCGGCGCCGCCCCCGGCTCGCTGACCTGCGTCGGTGACACGATCGCCGATCCGGCGCTGCCGGTGCTGGAGTTCGACCGGGCGTTGCGCACCGGCGAGGTGACCTGTGTCAGCCGCAGCACCGGCGTGGAGTGCCGCAACACGACGACCGGGCACGGTATCGCGGTGGCCCGCGCGTCCTACCGCCTCTACTGAGACGTCTGCCTCGACCGAGACGTCTACCCGGCCTGGACGAACCGCAGGACCGCACCCTCGGCGACGTAGAGCGCGCGACCGTCCGGCGCCACGGCGAGGCCGGCCGCGGCCCCGGCTCCGGGTATCTCGGCGACCGTGGCCAGGGTGCCGGCGTCCACGGCGGTCACCGTCCCGGCCGTCGCGTCGAGCGCGTACACGAGCCCCGGTGCGACGGCGAGCCGGGTGGCCGGGAGGTCCGGCCGGCTCGCCCGGAGCGCGCCGTCCGGTCCGGTCAGCCGCAGGCCGGGTGTCCCGTCGCCGGTGCCGGTCACGGCGAGCACGACGTCGCCGCCGGGAAGCGCGGCGAGATCGGCGACGTCGTCGGGTCCCGGCACCCCGGACGTCGTCCCGGTCCACGGTGGACCGACGGTCTGCACCCGGTTCCCACCCTCCGGGGAGGCACCGGTGACGAGCACGACGTCGTCGCCGGCGGCGTCGAGCGCGACCGGCCGGGTCGCCGGGGTCGCGGTGGCCAGGACGTCCAGAGAGTCCGGGTCCAGCGCCACCACCCGGGACGTGCGCGGATCACCGACCACGACGGCGCCGGACGACCAGGCGAGGTCCGGGGACCACACGATCTCCGCGCCCGCCGCGCCGTCCCCGACCTCGGCGGCGGCGACGACGCTCCGGTCCGCGGTGTCGACCGCGACCACCCTGGTCGGTGTGCTGGTGAGCGCGGCGTACAGCCGGGTGCCGTCCGGGGAGAGCGCGAGCGCGGCCGGGAAGTTCCCGACCTCGACCGTGCCCAGGACCCGTCCGGTGGTGTCGAGCGCGGTCACCGCGCCACCGTCCGGGTCGGCGACGTACACCCGGCCCTCCCCGGCCACGACCGCGCCGGCCCGGTGCGCCAGCGCGACCACCGGGCCCGGCGAGCTCGGGGGCGGGACCGGCGCCGTCGCGGGCGGACCGTTCCCGGGCCGCCCGGGGTCGGGCGCGACCGGGCCGGCACCCGCGTCCGCCGCCACGTCGGACGGGACCGGTCCCGGGGAATCCGCCGGGGACGCCGGCAGGAGGGCGACGACCCCGGCGACCAGCGCGGCGACCGCCGCGGCCGCGATCCCGCACCGCGTACCGACGCCCCGCCGGCGCCGGGCGAGCAGGTCCGCCGCCGACGGCCGTCGTGCCGGGTCGCGTTCCAGGCAGGCCGCCGCGACCGTGCGCCACGGCTCGGGCGTCGCGCCCGGGTCGGGCGCGCCGTGCAGGAGCCGGTAGAGCACCGCGGGGACGGTGTCGCCGGGGTAGGGCGGTGCGCCGGTCGCGGCGAACACCAGCACCGCCCCGAGAGCGTGCACGTCCGCGGCGGGCCCCGGTTCGCCGGCCTCGACCACCTGCTCCGGCGCGAGGTACGCCGGGGTGCCCGGGGTGGCACCGGTGCGGGTCATCCGGGTGTCGCCGGCCGTGTGCGCGATCCCGAAGTCGACCACGCGCGGCCCACCCCGGGTCAGGACGACGTTGGCGGGCTTGAGGTCACGGTGCACCAGCCCGGCACGGTGCATCGCGGCGACCGCCCGCAACAGCCCGGACGCGAGCCGGGCCAGCTCGCGGCCGTGCAGCGGACCGCCGTCGCGCACCCGGCGGTCCAGCGTCGGGCCCTCCAGCAGCGTCGTCGCCACCCACGGCGGGTCGCCGTCCGGGTCGGCGTCCACCACCGGCGCGGTCCAGCGGGCCGGCATCCGCCGCGCCGCCGCCACCTCGCGGCGGAACCGGGTCCGGAAGCCGTCGGCGGCGGCCCGCTCGCGGTGGACCAGCTTGAGCGCGACCCGCCGCCCCCGGGCGTCGACGGCGAGGTGCACCCGCCCCGAGGCCCCGGCGCCCAGGACCGGGCCCAACCGGTAGGGACCCACCGTCGTCGGGGAGGGCGGGTCAGGAGCGGCCATGCGGCAGAGCCTCGCACGCGATCATCCGGCACGGTCACCGTCCGGCAACACGTGTTTCCGGTTCGCCTTGCGGTCCGGTGTGCGGTGTGGCTACCTGGGGTGGTGGGGACCACATCACCCACCCACCCCGCCCAGCCGGGAGTTCCATGACCAGCGTCGACACCCAGGCCGCCCCGGGAACGGGGTTCTGGCTCTGCGAGCCCTGCGGCTTCATCTACGACCCCGCCGAGGGCGACCCGGACGGCGGCGTGCCCCCCGGAACGCCCTTCGAGGACATCCCGGACGACTGGATGTGCCCGATCTGCGGCGCCACCAAGGCGGACTTCCGCGAGCTGGAGCCGGGCGAGCTCGGGTTCTGACGCGGGTCGAGACATGAGGAGCGTACGGCCATGATCACCGGATACGACCACTTCGTGCAGCTCGCCGAGTCGCTGCAGTGGGACGAGACCGATCTCGACTTCACCGCCGACCGGAGGGCCTGGCCGCAGCTGACCGAGGACGAACGCTCCCGGCTGCTCGGCCTGATCGCCGGGTTCGTCCTCGCCGAGACCGCGGTGTCCTCCGAGCTCGGCTCCTACCAGGCCGCCGCGTCCGACGCCTCCATGCAGGCCACCTTCCGCGCCCAGGCCCGGGACGAGGCCCGGCACGCCCGCTTCTTCGACCTCGTCGCGGCCGAGGTCGTCGGCGTCGAGGGCGACAACCCGGCGCAACGGCGGGACGTCCTGCGTACCCACGTCAGCGCCGAGCTCGTCGACCTGTTCGAGTCGCGGCTGCCGGACACCGCCCGCCGGCTCGCCGAGGACCACACCGGCCTGACGTCCGCGGTCGGGCTCTACCACATGGTGATCGAGGGCGTCGTCCTGCTCGCCGGGCAGAACGCGATGCTCGACGCGCTGGAGGGTCTGTCGGTCGACCTGCCCGGCCTGCGCCGGGGCATGGAGCTGGTGCTGCGCGACGAGCGCTGGCACATCGGGTTCGGCTCGCGGGTCGTGCAGAGCGCCGACATCGGGCAGGACGAGGCCGACGTCGTGCTGGAGCAGGGCGAGACGGCCGCCAAGGTGTGGGGCGACCTCATCACCCCCGCGGCGATCGAGGCCGCGGTGAAGCAGCACCGGCGGCGGCTCAAGGCCGCCGGCATCAAGTTCTGGTGACACCCGCCCGGCCGCGGGAAACACGTGTTTCATTCTCGGCCGGGCCGCCCGGCGGCCCCACGGGAATGTCCGGCCCCGGCGACCGTCGTCGTGTCCACAGTGAACAGACCGGACCCTGCTGGTGATCATCGATGATGATCCTTCGCACGTCACGCCACATGTCGATCCGCAACCTCGGGTGACGGAACGATCACGGAAGCGCCGGAACGGTGCGGTGTCGAGCAATTCGCACCACCCCGAAATCGGTCCACAAAATCGCGACCCCGCGCCGGGACGGGCCGCATCGACCAGACCCTGAATCGCCACGGAATTGTCGGTGTAAACGGGATGTCGATCATGCGTGTCGCCGCCACCCGGCCGGCGCCCACGACCCGCCCGGCGGGCGAACGCACAGGTCGGAGTTGTGCGAGGAGCCGTCGCCCGGCACCGGCCGCGCGCGACGGGCACCTCCGGTCGAGCGGCGCCCGACCCACGGCCGACACCGGGATTCGCGCATTGCGCGCACCCCGCCCGACTCGGTGATCGTTTTCTCGAAATGACACGCTCCCGGACTTGACGCCTCTCCCGGATGATGTGAGGGTGATCACGTACCCCGCCGACAATTCGCGTTCGAAGAGGATGTGCCAATGACGACGACTGCAGGTGATCGAGCCAGCGAGTTGGCCGAGGCGGGCCTGGACGGCCAGAACCGGGCCGCGCTGGGCAAGGTGCTCGGGACCGGGACCATCGGCTACGCCGAGGAGGGTTCCGACGGCGTCCTGCGCGCCACGGTCCGGATTCCCGAGGACAAGCTCTGTTACGAGCCCGGGATCCTCATCCTCCCGCACGGCGGGGACATCGAGCTCACGCTCATCAACGACGACAAGAACACCCACTGTGCCGTGCTGCCCAGCAACGGCGACCCCATGTTCATCTGGCTGGTGAACCACGCGAAGGGGACGGCGAAGCTCAACCTGGACGGCCCGGGCACCTACTACTACGGCTCCGCGAGCGGGAACGACGAAGGCCGCGGGCTGACCGGGGCGATCGTCATCAGCGGCGAGGTACCCGATCACGCCAAGCTCGACCGTCCCCCGCAGCCGCGTCCGTGAGGAGGAGCGACACATGACCGACTACGTCGACGCGGGCGAGGCGATCCCGCACGCACAGCTCACCGCGGTCAAGGGTGAGGCGCCGGCCACGAGCAACGTGGACTACGAGCGCATCCGGAACGCACGCTCGGAGCCGCAGAACTGGCTCACCTACTACGGCACCTACGACGGCCAGCGCTACGCCGAGCTGGACCAGATCAACACCGAGACCGTCCGGCGCCTCTCCCCCGCGTGGGTCTTCCAGGCCGGTGCGGTGGGCATGCAGTCCGGGGCGTCGACCTACTCATTCGAGGCGTCACCGATCGTCGTCGAGGGCGTCATGTACGTCTCCGGCCCGGACGGCCGCTGCTGGGCGATCGACGCGAAGACCGGCGAGGAGCTCTGGCGCTACAAGCACGCGTCCCCCTACGACGTGTCGCTGTGCTGCGGCAACGTCAACCGCGGCGTCGCGGTGGGTCACGGCAAGGTCTACATGGCGACGCTGAACGCGCACGTCATCGCGCTCGACGCGACGACCGGCAAGAAGGTCTGGGACGTCACCGCCGGCGACGTCCGCGCGGGCGAGAGCCGCACCACCGCGCCGCTGCTGGTCAAGGACATGGTCCTGGTCGGCAGCTCCGGTGGCGAGTTCGGCAGCCGCGGCCACCTGGACGCGTTCGACGCGCACACCGGTGAGCGGCGCTGGCGCACGTACATGGTCCCGAAGCCCGGCGAGCCCGGTTCGGAGACCTGGCCGGACGACGGCGAGGCGTGGCAGCGCGGCGGCGGGAACTGCTGGGTGACGCCCACCTACGACCCCGAGCTGGAGATGATCTACCAGGGCACCGGCAACCCGGCCCCGGACTTCGACGGGGACATCCGCCCCGGCGACAACCTCTACACCGACAGCGTCGTCGCGATGGACGTGAACACCGGTGAGATCCGGTGGCACTACCAGTTCACGCCGCACGACCTGTGGGACTACGACTCCACGATGGAGAACCTGCTGTTCGACGCCCCGGACGGGCGCAAGCTGCTCGCCCACGCGGACAAGAACGGCTACTTCTTCGTGCTCGACCGCACCGACGGCGAGCTCGTGCGGGTGTTCCCCTTCGTCGACCGCATCACCTGGGGCGAGATCACCCCGGAGGGCAAGGTCACGCCGAAGGTGTACCCGGACGAGGAGGGCGTCCCCGTGCACTTCTGGCCGGGACCGGCCGGGGGCAAGGAATGGACGCACATGTCCTACAACCCCCAGACCGGGCTGATCTACATCCCGGTCCAGGAGGTCGGGGCCACGGCGACCCGCCGGCGTCGCGAGTTCAAGGAGTCGATCCCCTACTGGGGCGCGGGCGTCGCGGTGGACATCGAGGACTTCTACGGCTTCGTGTCCGCGGTCGACCCGCTGACCGGCGAGGAGAAGTGGCGCTGGCGCAACGAGTACCCGATGTGCGCCTCCACGCTGACCACCTCGGGCGGGCTGGTCTTCCAGGGCACACCGACCGGCGAGCTCGTGGCGCTCGACGCCGCGACCGGCGAGAAGCTGTGGCAGTTCCAGTGCGGCAGTGGGCACCACTCGAGCCCCTCCACCTACGAGGTCGACGGCCGGCAGTACGTCGCCGTCCCGACCGGCTGGGGCGGCTGGGTCGAGGGCTTCCTGCCCGGGCTGCTGGGCGCCGCCGCGGGTGACGCGCTGTTCGTCTTCGCGCTGCCGGAGAGCTGACGCTGCTGTCGGGTCGATCCAGTCGCACACTCGAGGGGAATGCGGCACACCGCGGAAGGGAGGTGAACGCACGTGGAGTCCACCACCGAGTGGGAGGCACCCGAGTTCGAGGAGATCGGGTGCGCGCCCGAGGTGACGATGTACATCGCCCGTACCGAGGCGTGACGAGATGACGTCCAGGGGCGCCGGACCATGGTTCCGGCGCCCCTGTGGCGTGCGATCAGGAGGTGAGCATGCGGATCCGGGTCCTGGGGTCGGCGGCCGGTGGCGGTTTCCCGCAGTGGAACTGCGGCTGCCCGGGCTGCCGCGCCGTGCGCGACGGGAGCCGGCCGGCGACGCCGCGGACCCAGTCGTCGATCGCGGTGAGTGCCGGCGGCGACGACGGGTGGTGGCTGGTCAACGCCTCGCCCGACGTCCGTTCCCAGCTGGCCGACGCCCCCGAGCTGCGCCCCACCGGGGACCGCGGCACCCCGCTGCGGGGCGTGCTGCTCACCGACGCCGAGATCGACCACAGCCTCGGCCTGCTGCTGCTGCGCGAGGGCGGCGGGGTGGCGCTGCACGCGACCGCCGCGACCCATCGCACGCTGCGCGACGGCACCGGACTGCTCGGCACCCTGGAGAAGTTCTGCCCGGTGACCTGGACCGAGGTCGTCCTCGGTGCACCGCACGACCTGGGTGGGCTGACCTGCACCGCGTTCGACGCGCCGTCGGGCAAGCACGACCGGTTCGGCGTCCTCGGCGATGATCCGGCGGGCCGGGTCGTCGGGTACCGGTTCACCGACACCACCACCGGCGCCGTCGCCGTGTACCTGCCCGGGGTGCAGGACCTGACCGCGGACGTCCTCGGCGAGATCGAGGGCGCCGACCTGCTGCTCGTCGACGGCACCACCTGGCACGACGACGAGATGATCCGGCTCGGGCTCGCCCGCAGGACCGCGCACGACATGGGACACCTGCACGTCGGCGGCCCCGGTGGCAGCCTGGAGGTGCTGTCCCGGCTCGGCCTGCCACGGATCGTGTACGTCCACATCAACAACACGAACCCGATACTGCTCGACGACTCGGACGAACGCGCCGAGGTCGAGAAGGCCGGCGTCACGGTCGGGACCGACGGACTGGACCTGGAGGTCTGATGAGCGACGCCGTTCCCGAGAGTCCGCTGGTCGACCGGCTCCGGTCGCACGCCCGGCAGTACCACAGCGCGCACCCGTTCCACCTGCGGATGAACGAGGGCACGCTGTCCCCCGACCAGATCCGCGGCTGGGTCGCGAACCGGTTCGCCTACCAGGAGGCCATCCCGGTCAAGGACGCCGCGATCCTCTCGAACTGCCCGGACGTCGAGGTGCGGCGACGCTGGATCCGCCGGATCACCGACCACGACGGCACCCTCGAGGACGGGCCGGAGAGCGGCGGTATCGAGGCGTGGCTACGGCTCGGCGAGGCGTGCGGGCTGAGCCGCATCGAGATCCTCGACCACCGGCACGTCCAGCCCGGTGTCCGGTTCGCCGTCGACGCCTACGTCACCTTCGCCCGCACGAAGCCGTGGGTGGAGGCGGTCGCGTCGTCGCTGACCGAGCTGTTCGCCCCGGACCTGATGGCCGAGCGGCTCGCCGCGTTCGAGAAGTACTACAGCTGGATCGAACCGGACGGCCTGCAGTACTTCCGCAACCGGCTGTTCCAGGCGCCGCGCGACTCCGAGCACGCGCTCGAGGTCGTCCTGGCGCACTGCCACTCGCCGGCGCAGCAGGACGCCGCCGAGGCCGCGCTGTCGTTCAAGTGCGACGTCCTGTGGTCCATGATGGACGCGATCGACCATGCCTACGCGTGACACGGCGGCGGGCGCGGTCCCGGCGCCACGGCGGTCACCGGACCGCGCCGTGAGCGACGCGGAGATCCCCGGGAACGCGCGGCCACGGCTCGGCGCGCACGTCCGGATGCGTCCGGACCGCGCGACCGGCGGGTATGTGCTGCTCGGCCCGGAGACCGTCGTCGTGCTGAACCAGACCGGGCACGCGGTGCTGCGGCTGTGCGACGGCGAGCGGACCGTCGACCAGATCGTCGCCTCCCTGGTCGAGGGGTACGACGGGGCCGACACCGACGTCGTCGGCGAGCAGGTGCGGGACTACCTGTCCCGGCTGGCCGCCCGCAACCTCGTCGCGTTCACGAGGACCCGGCGATGACCGCGCCTCGCCCCTTCGGGCTGCTCGCCGAGCTCACCTACCGCTGCCCGCTGGCCTGCGCCTACTGCTCCAACCCGGTCGAGATGGACCGCTACGCCGAGGAGCTGTCCACCGCCGACTGGCAGCGGGTGTTCACCGAGGCCGCCGACCTCGGCGTGCTGCAGTGCCACCTGTCCGGCGGGGAACCGCTGCTGCGCCGCGACCTGCCCGACCTGGTGCGCACCGCGAACGACCTCGGGATGTACACCAACCTCGTCACCAGCGCCATGGGGCTCAACCGGCGACGCGCGGAGGAGCTGCGCGCGGCCGGGCTCGATCATGTGCAGGTCAGCGTGCAGGCCGACGAACCCGCCACCGCCGACCGGATCGCCGGCATCCCCTCGTTCGACCGCAAGCTCGAGGCCTGCCGGCTGGTGCGCGAGCTCGGCTGGCCGCTGACGGTCAACGTGGTGCTGCACCGGCAGAACATCGACCGGGTCGGCGCGATCCTCGAGCTCGTCGAGGACCTGCACGCCGACCGGGTCGAGCTGGCCAACACCCAGTACTACGGCTGGGCCTGGCGGAACCGGACCGCGCTGCTGCCCTCGCGCGAGCAGCTGGACCGGGCCGAGGAGATCGTCGTCGCCGCGCGGGAGCGCCTCGCCGGGCGGATGGAGGTCGTGCACGTCCTGCCCGACTACTACAGCCGCTACCCCAAGCCGTGCATGGGCGGCTGGGCGCAGCGCCAGCTCACCGTCGCCCCGAACGGCGACGCCCTGCCCTGCCCGGCCGCGCAGACCCTGCCGCTGCCGCGGGCCTCGGTCCGCGACGCCGGCCTGGGCGAGATCTGGACCTCGGCGCCGCTGTTCACCGCGTTCCGCGGAACCGACTGGATGCAGGACCCGTGCCGGTCCTGCGAGCGCCGGGAGCTCGACCACGGCGGCTGCCGCTGCCAGGCCTTCCAGCTCACCGGCGACGCCGCGGCCACCGACCCGGTCTGCCACCTCTCCCCCGAGCACCACCTCGTCGACGCCGCGGTGGCCGACGCGAACTCGGCCGCACCGGTCGACCTCGAGCTGGTGCCACGGGGGCGGCTCCGCCGCCCGTAGCGCCTGTCAGTCCTCGTCGACCGGCACGATGCCGAACACGGCGAAGCTGACGATCCAGTAGAGGACGTAGGCGACCAGCAGCACGACGCCGTGCCAGCGGCGCAGCCGCCCGGTCCACAGCGCGTAGGTGGAGAACCCGATCATCGCGACGAGCGCCGGCAGGTGCCAGACGAACACGTCCGGGGTCACCTCGACCTCGCCGCCGGCCAGCACGATGATCCCGAGCTTGGCGGTGACCGAGAAGACCACCGAGCCGATCACGTTGCCGATGCCGATCAGCGGCGCGCCGCGGCGGGCCGGCTCGACGGTGAGGAAGATGTCCTCCAGCGTGAGCACCAGGGTGGCGATCGTCGCGCCGAACACGGTGCCGGCGATGTTGAACTCGTCCAGGATCCCCTCGGTGCCCTCGGTCATCACCCAGGCACCGATGATCAGGCCCACCAGCGAGAGGAACGCCAGCCCCATCAGCGCCCAGCCCGGCAGGTTCCGCTTCGACGTGATCGGGATGTCGCTGGTGTACGAGTGGTCGACCGACGACGAGCCGCCCCCGCCGGCACCCGCCGTCTCCAGCACCTCGCTGTCCCGGAACATCGGCACGGCGCGGGACCGTTCACGGACCGCGACGTAGGCCACGAACGCGACGAACAGCGCGATCAGCAGGATCGCCACCGCCGTGCCGATGTCGCCGACGAACGCCAGCGCGACCAGCACCAGCGGTGACACCGCGAACAGCACCAGGTAGTCCCGCGGCACCTGCACCGCGCACGGCACCAGCAGGGCGGCCAGGGCCAGCACCACGCCGACCATCGAGATCACGGTGCCGAAGACGATGCCGAGCGCCACGTCGTCGAGGCCCTCGAGGTTCAGCGCGACACCGAAGACGAGGTCGTCGAACTCGATTCCGGTGAAGATCACCGCGAGCAGGAACACCGAGATCGCGAGACCCCGTGCGGCGCCGACCAGATACGTGATCAGCTTTTCCGCGCTGTAGATCAAGAGCGCGGCACCGGCCGCGAAGATCAGGATCGACATCATCGGTGATCGATTCCTCCGCCTCGTCACACCTCCAGGTCCGGGGACGATGCGCCCGGGCGGCCACGACCGCCCGGACACACCGCCCCGGCATTTCCTGTTACGCAGCACGAATCCGGGTCACCCACGAGGATTCGGTGCGCCAGGGATGCTCGCAAAGATGTGATCGGGACAACAGAGTTGATTTTCACCGCGGATGAGTGCACCATTTGCGACCGTCCTGTGACCGACGGTCAGCGAAGGTCCTTCCGGTCCCAGAACACGAACGGATCCCCCGCCTTGCGCGGTTCCGGGGGCGGCGGCAACGCCGACCCGGCGAGCCGGCGCAGGTAGTCGGCGACGCCGGTGCCCACCCGGCGGCGCTCGTCCTCGTCGGGCCCGGCGACGATCAGCTGGCCGGCCGCCCCGCCCGCCTCCGGCACGGTGTCGACGGCGATGGAGTTCCCACCTCCGTCGGTGGCCAGCGGCCACCACCCCGGGTCCCAGTACCGGGCGCGGACCGGGTCGTCGTCACGGACGGTGATGTGGTCGTCGAAGTCCGGTTTCGAGTCCCCGGGCCCGACGACCTCGATCCAGTTGCGGTACTCGGCGATCGCCTGCTGCAGCGGGAGCAGCGCGTACGTCGCCGGGAAGAGGCTGGTCGTCGCGCTCGGGTGCGGGCCGGGGCCGCGGGGGAAGTCGGGTCGCTGGCCGTCGGAGAGCGCGTAGAAGGCGCGCAGCTCGTCCGGGAACGGGCGCCCGAACACCGCCTCGGCCGCGGCGACCTCCGCCGGCGCGGCGGGTGGGCGGACCATGGTGGTGCCCGGGTAGCCCGCGGCGTCGAGCACGGCGAGCCAGGCCGACCAGGCGGCGGAGACGTCCTCTGTGGAACGCGTATCGGTCATGCCGCGCAGCCTGGCACGAACCGCCCCCGTGCACGGCCGTTCCGGCCGACGTCCCGGCGGAGCCGGGCTCCCCGGGCTCTGGCAGGGTCGTTCCCCGACAGCCGGCCCCGGCCGGACCCGCCCGCGAGGAGCACCCGAAGTGACCGCACCCCAGAAGCCCGCCGTCGACATCGTCGACGGACCGCTGCCGACCGACCTGGTGACCGAGGACCTGACGGTCGGCGAGGGCGCCGAGGCCAAGCCGGGCGACAACGTCGCCGTGCACTACGTCGGCGTCTCCCAGTCCACCGCGGCCGAGTTCGACAACTCCTACGACCGCGGGCAGCCGCTGCGCTTCGGGCTCGGCGCCGGTCAGGTCATCGCCGGCTGGGACAGCGGCGTCACCGGGATGCGGGTCGGCGGCCGCCGCCGGCTGGTCATCCCGCCGCACCTGGGCTACGGCGCGCGCGGCGCGGGCGGGGTCATCGCCCCGAACGAGACGCTCGTCTTCGTCTGCGACCTCGTGGCCGTCGGCTGAGCTCGCTCGTCCTCATCTCCGACACGCACGCTCCGGCCCGGGGCGGCGCCCACCCCGGTGGTCTCCCCGAGCCGGTGTGGGACGCGGTCGACGCCGCCGACGTCGTCGTGCACGCCGGCGACTGGTGCACCGTGGACCTGCTGGACCGGCTCGCGTCGCGCGCGTCGCGGTTGCTGGCGTGCTGGGGCAACAACGACGGCGACGACCTGCGCGCCCGGCTGCCGGAGACCGCGCGGGACGAGATCGGCGGCGTCCGGATCGCGGTCACCCACGAGACCGGTGCGAAGCAGGGCCGGGAACGGCGCGCCGCGGACGCCTTCGGCGACACCGACCTGCTGGTGTTCGGGCATTCGCACATCCCGTGGGACTCCGCCGCCGTCCGGGCCGACGGCGGCACGCTGCGGCTGCTCAACCCGGGCTCGCCGACCGACCGGCGCCGCCGGCCCACGCACACCTGGATGACGCTGAGCCTGGCCGGCGGCCGGATCGGCGACGTCGTGCTGCACCATCTGGAGGGCGCCGGGCCCGCACCGGACGGCGACCGGTAGTCCCGCCTCATGCGCTGCGGGTGAGGCCGCGCCGGCCGCGCGGGCCCAGGATCGGTCCGTGCGCCCGACGACCGCGACACCCGGCACCGACGACGAGGACGACGTCGCGGACGCGCGCCGCGGCTTCGTCGGCACCCGGTCACCCGCCGTGGTGCACGCCGCCGACGGGCGGGTGGTGTGGGACGCGGACGCCTGGACCCCGCTGCTCGACGGGCCCCGCCCGGACACGGTCCACCCGAGCCTGTGGCGGCAGGCCCGGCTCGTCGCGCTGCACGGGCTCTACCAGGTCACCGAGGGGATCTACCAGGTCCGCGGGTTCGACCTGTCGAACATGACGCTGATCGAGGGCGACCGCGGCGTCGTCGTGGTCGACCCGCTGATCTCCACCGAGACCGCGGCCGCGGCGCTGGAGCTGTACCGCGCGCACCGCGGCGACCGGCCCGTCACCGGGCTGATCTACACGCACTGCCACGTCGACCACTTCGGCGGCGCCCGCGGCGTGCTGACCGGGGACGACCCGGCCCACGGCGTCCCGGTCGTCGCCCCCGCGGGCTTCGTCGAGCACGCGGTGGCCGAGAACGTCTACGCCGGGACCGGGATGGGACGGCGGGCGACGTACATGTACGGCGCGGCGCTGCCGATCGGCCCGACCGGCCAGGTGGGGGCCGGGCTGGGCATGACCACCTCCACCGGGACCGTCACCATGGTCCCGCCGACCGTCGACGTCGTCCATACCGGCCAGGAGGAGGTCGTCGACGGCGTCCGGATGGTCTTCCAGCTGACCCCGGGCACCGAGGCGCCCGCCGAGATGAACTTCCTGCTGCCGACGCACCGGGCGCTGTGCATGGCCGAGAACGCCACACACACCCTGCACAACCTGCTCACGCTGCGCGGCGCCGTGGTCCGCGACCCGCACCTGTGGGCTCGGTACCTCACCGAGGCGATCGCGTTGTTCGCCGACCGGGCCGACGTCGAGTTCGCCTCGCACCACTGGCCCACCTGGGGCGCCGACCGCATCGAGCGGCTGCTGTCCGAGCAGCGTGACCTCTACGCCTACCTGCACGACCAGACGCTGCGGCTGATCAACCAGGGCTGCACCGGCATCGAGATCGCCGAGCTGCTCACCCCGCCACCGGCGCTCGACGCGGCCTGGCACACGCACGGCTACTACGGCTCGTTCAGCCACAACGTCAAGGCGGTCTACCAGCGCTACATGGGCTGGTTCGACGGCAACCCCGCGCACCTCTGGCAGCACCCGCCGGAGGCGGCGGGACGCCGCTACGTCGACGCGATCGGCGGGCCGGAGAAGCTGATCGCCGTCGCCCGCCGGGCGTACGACGACCGTGACCTGCGCTGGGCGGCCGAGCTGCTCGGCCACCTCGTCTTCGCCGACCCCGGGAACGCGGAAGCCCGCGAGCTGCAGGCGGCGACGTTCGACCAGCTCGCGTTCGGCGCCGAGAACGCCACCTGGCGCAACTTCTATCTCAGCGGGGCGGCCGAGCTGCGCGGCGGGTCCGCCGGGACCGCGACGGTCACCGCGTCGCCCGACCTGCTCGCGGGCCTCGGGCTCGGCGAGCTGTTCGACAGCCTCGCCGTCCGGGTCGACGGACCGCGCGCGGCGGCGGCGCGCAGCGCGATCGACTGGACCGTCACCGGGCCCGCGGGCGAGCAGCGGTACTGGACCCGGCTCCGCAACGGGGTGCTCGTGCACGGCCCGGGCACCGGCCGCGACGTCCCGGACGCCCGCATCCGGATCAGCCGGGCGGACCTCCTGGCGCTCGTCGGCGGTGCGCCCCGCGCGGACGGACCGGTGATCGACGGCGACGCCGGCGCCCTGGACACGCTGCGCGGTGCGCTCGACGAACCGGATCCGGAATTCGCGATCGTCACACCCTGACCGGACGTGGAGCGGACCTGACCGGAAGTGGAGGTGGCACGTGGACCCGACCGGACTCGGGGTACTGGTCGTCGGGCTGGTGCTGTGCCTCGCGGGCGGCCGTTCGGTGGACCTGGCGCTGCTGGCGTCCGGGTTCGCGGTGGGCTGGCTGCTGACCGAGCCGTACGACGCGTCGTTCGGCACCGCGGTGCTCGTCGGGGTCGCCGTGGCGGCCGGGTCGTGGCTGCTCGCCCGGGTGGTCTTCAAGGTCGCGCTGCTCGCGATCGGCGGGCTGGCCGGCGCGGTGGTCGGCGCGAAGATCTTCGGGCTGCTGCAGCCGGTGGACCGCAGCGTGCTGCTGGTGCTCCTCTTCGTGGCCGCCACCGCGGTCATCGGCGCCCTGGTGACCCGCCGCTTCCGCCGTACCGCGCCGGCCGCCGTGTGCGCGCTCGCCGGTGCCGCACTGACGCTCAGCGGGCTGGCCCGGACGTTCCCGGCGGCACTGGACTTCCTCCGGCAGCCGCTGCCGGGATGGCAGGTGGCCGTCACCGCGGTGGTCTGGGTCGTCCTGGCCGCCGCCGGGTGGGCGGTCCAGCGCCGGCCGCGGCGGCCGGTCCGGGCGCGAGGGGCCTGACCGGGCGCGCTACTCCCGCTCGGGCGGGACGTCGGCGCGCGCGTCGTCGGTCACGAGCCGCTCCGCCTCCTGCCTGCTGCGCGCCAGCGACGGCGGGGTGATCCCGCTGCCCCGCTCGGCCAGCTCCGGCCGGAGGCGGACCGCGATCAGGCTCGCGGCCGTCGTCACCACCAGCACGCCGACGATCACCGTCAGGGACAGCGCGATCCCCACGGTCGGCACCGGGACCGGTTCGCCGCCGTTGACGAAGGGCAGCTCGTTGGCGTGCAACGCCTCCAGCGCCAGCTTCACGCCGATGAAGGCGAGCAGCACCGCGAGCCCGTAGGACAGGAACACCAGCTTGCGCAGCAGCCCGCCGAGCAGGAAGTAGAGCTGGCGCAGTCCCATCAGCGCGAACGCGTTCGCGGTGAAGACCAGGTAGGCCTCCTGGGTGAGCCCGAAGATCGCCGGGATCGAGTCGAGGGCGAACATCACGTCGGTCGTCCCGATCGCGATCATCACGACGAGCATCGGGGTGAGCATCCGCCTGCCGTCGATCCGGACGACGGTCTTCGCGCCGTGGTAGGAGTCGGTGACCGGGAAGACCTTCCGGACCCAGCGCAGGACCCGGCCCTCCTCCCACTGCTCGTCGTCGCCGGAGACCGCCCCGCGCACCAGCGAGACCGCGGTGTAGACCAGGAACGCGGCGAACAGGTAGAAGACCCAGCTGAACCGCTCGATCACCGCCGCGCCGGCCGCGATGAAGGCGCCGCGCAGCACCAGCGCGATCACGATGCCGACCAGCAGCACCCGGTGCTGGTGCGCGAGCGGCACCTTGAACGCCGACATGATGATCAGGAAGACGAACAGGTTGTCCACCGACAGCGAGTACTCGGTGAGGTAGCCGGCGTAGAACTCACCGGCGTAGCCGGCCCCGGCGAGCAGCCAGACAGCGCCGCCGAACGCCACCGCGAGTCCGATGTAGAAGATCACCCAGCGGGTGACCTCGCCGAGCGTGGGGGCGTGCGGACGGCGGTCGCTGAGGAACAGGTCGACGCCGATGACCGCGACCAGGCCGCCGATCGTGAGGAGCCAGACCCACGGCGGGACGTTCACACACTTCCTCCAGACCGGGCCGCGGCGATCGGCCCGGGTTCCCTCCCGTGCGGTTCACGAGCAGTGTCCCCCCGCAACCGTTTCACGGCGAGCCGGAGCGCGGACCGGTACCCGATCGATGGGGTCCCCGTCACGGAGGGCGCGGCGGCGCGGATCGGCCGCGCTGCGTAGTTTCGGAACCGTGCACCTCCCCCTCGCCCGCCGGGCCGCCGGCCCGCTGATCGCGCTGCTCGTCACCGGGCTGCTGGTCTCGCTCGCGCCCGCCGCGGCCGCGGCCACCGGCGACGACGGCGGCGCGGTCGCCGTCACCGAGGAGCGGGTCGCGGTGCCCGCCGGTCCGGGCGACCCGGGCACGCTGGAGCTGGACACGAGCCTGTACGTGCCGGCGTCGGCGACCCCGGAGACGCCCGCGCCGGCGCTGCTCGTCGCGCACGGGTTCGGGGGCAGCAAGCAGAGTGTCGACGGCGACGCCCGCGAGCTCGCCGCCCGCGGCTACGTCGTGCAGACCTGGACCGCGCGCGGCTTCGGCGCCTCCGGCGGTGACATCGGGCTCGACGACCCGGACCGCGAGGTCGCCGACGCGTCCCGGCTGATCGACCGGCTGGGCCGGCTGCCGGAGGTGCAGCGCGACGGTCCCGACGACCCGCGGGTCGGGGTCACCGGCGCCTCCTACGGCGGTGCGCTGGCCCTGCTCGTCGCGGGGTACGACCAGCGGGTCGACACGATCGCGCCGGTGATCACCTGGAACGACCTGGGGCAGGCGCTGTTCCCGAACAACGCGGTCCCGGCGGGGACCGCGCTCCCGGACGACACCCCGGCCCGCGCGGCGGACGCACCGGACGGGGTCTTCAAGCGGGGCTGGGCGGGGGTCTTCTTCGGGTCCGGCGGCAGCGTCGCCGGCGAGGGCGGCCCCACCCCGGGCGACGACGGCGGCGCGGCCGGTGCGGGCGGCGGGGCCGGCGGGTTCGGTGGGGGCGGTGCGGGCTCCGGAGACGCCGGGACCGGGGGCGCCGGCGACTCCTCGCTCGAGGGCGGCGGGGCCCAGGGCGCCGGACCCGACGGCGGCACGCCCGGCGGCACGGGGCCCGACGGCGCCCGCGGAGACGCCGGGACCGGCGGCACCACGAACGGCGGTGCCGGGACGGCCGCCACCGCCTCGGTGGGCGTCGGCGCCGCCACGGGTCAGGAGCTGCGGGCACCCGGCGCACCCGGCGGGCAGCCGGACGTCGCCGCCCCCGGCGCCCCGGCCGTCCAGGACCCGGCGGCCCCGGCGGCCCCGCTGACCTGCGGCCGGTTCTCCACCGAGATCTGCGCGGCCTACACCGAGGCCGCCACCACCGGCCGGGTCTCCCCCGACCTGGCCGAGCTGCTGCGCCGCTCCTCCCCGTCGACGGTCACCGACCGGATCACCGCCCCGACCCTGCTCGTGCAGGGTGAGCAGGACACGCTGTTCGGGCTCGACCAGGCCGACGCGAACGCCCGCGAGATCGCCGCGAACGGCACCCCGGTCTCGGTGCTGTGGTTCGCCGGCGGGCACGACGGGGGTGCACCCGACTCCGGAGTCCGGGCCCGGATCGGCGACTGGTTCGACCAGCACCTGCGGGGCACGCCCGCCGCGGACGGCACCACCGGTGCGCTGGCCGAGGCCCCGTTCTCCTACCAGGTGCGCAGCAACGTCCGCACCCGCGGCGACACCCCCACCGGCCGCACCGTGCTCGCCGACTCCTACCCCGGGCTCGGCGCCGCCGACGGGAGCGCGGGCGCGTCGGCGACCGGCGGCACCGCCGGGACCCCCACGACCCCGGTGCCGCTGGCCGGGCCGGAACAGGTCGTCGTGCACCCGGCCGGCGGGAACCCGTCGGCCATCACCTCGCTGCCCGGACTCGGCTCCGCGCTGGGTTCGCTGGGGTCCCTCGGCTCGCTGTCCGCCCTCGCCGCGCCGGGTCAGTCGGCCCGGTTCGTCTCGGAGCCGGTGGCCGAGCCGATGCAGCCCTCGGGCGCGTCCCGGATCACCGTGCAGGTCGCGCGGGTGCCGGGCCAGCCGGCGCCGGACGACGCGGTGCTGTTCGCGTCGCTCACCGCGCTGTCCTCCGACGGGCGCGCCACCCTGCTCGGCAACGCCGTGGCCCCGATCCGGGTCGCCGTCCCGGGGGACGGGAGTCCGGCCGAGGTCACCGTGACGCTGCCGGCCGTGGTGGCCCCGGTGACGGCCGGCAGCCGGCTGGCGGTCCAGCTCGCCACCACCGACCAGGGTTTCGACTCCGGCACCGAGCCGGCCGTGTGGCGGGTCGGGCTGGCCGGCGGGGCCGGAGCGGGCGAGGGTGTGCTGAGCGTCCCGCAGGTCCCGGGCAGCAGCGAGACCGCGGGCACGGTGCCGCTGTGGCCGGTCCTGGGCACCGCCGGGGTGCTGGCCGCGGCGCTGCTGCTGTGGCTGCTCGCCCGGGCCCGGTCGCGCCGGGCCGACCCGGACGCGGTGACCGGGGCGACCGCGGCACCTCCGGACGGCGGCGGCGACGAGCCACCGCTCGTCGTGGCGGGCCTCGCCAAGACCTACCGGGGCGGGTTCCGCGCGGTGTCCGAGGTGTCCTTCACCGTGCCGCGCGGCGCCGTGCTGGGGCTGCTGGGGCCGAACGGGGCCGGGAAGACCACCGTGCTGCGGATGCTGATGGGGCTGATCGCGCCGACGTCCGGGGAGCTGCGGGCCTTCGGCCGGCCGATCCGGCCCGGCGCCGCGGTGCTGTCCCGGATCGGAGCCTTCGTCGAGGGACCAGGGTTCCTGCCGCACCTGTCCGGCGCCGAGAACCTGCGGCTCTACTGGCAGGCCACCGGCCGGCCGATGGAGCAGGCCCGGATGGACGAGGCACTGGAGATCGCCGGGCTCGGCGAGTCGTTGCACCGCAAGGTCGGCACCTACTCGCAGGGTATGCGGCAGCGGCTGGCGATCGCCCAGGCGATGCTGGGCCTGCCGGAGCTGCTGATCCTCGACGAGCCGACCAACGGGCTCGACCCGCCGCAGATCCATGCGATGCGGGAGCTGCTGCGCCGCTACGCCTCCGGTGGGCGGACCGTGCTGGTGTCCAGCCACCTGCTGGCGGAGGTCGAGCAGACCTGCACCGACGTCGTCGTGATGCACCGCGGCACGGTCGTCGCGTCCGGCACGGTGGCCGAGCTGACCGCGTCCGGCGGCGGGTCGTCGTTCACCGTCGACTCCCCCGGCCGCGCGGCCGAGGTGCTGGCCGCGCTGGACGGCGTGACGGACGTCGTGACCTCCGACGAGCCCGGCGTGGTGCACGCGCACCTGGACGGCACCGCCCGGGCCGACGCGGTCGCCGCGCTGGTCGGTGCGGGGGTCGCGGTCAGTGCGGCCGGGGCCCGCGGACGGCTGGAGGACGCCTTCCTGGAACTGGTGGGCCCGGAGGGCCGGGACGTGAGCTCCGGCCCGGGCGTGAGCGGAGGATCGCAGTGAGCACCCAGGACCGCCAGCTCTCGACCCGGCGCGGGCACGTCGGCGCGCTCGTCGACGGCGGCGCTGCTCCCCCGGCCGTCCCCGGCCGGACGCTGCCGCTGCGCACCGAGCTGGTGCGCCAGCTCCGGCGCCGCCGCACCCAGGTGGCGTTCGCGCTGGTCGCCGCGATGCCGGTGATCCTCTGGGCGGCGTTCTCGCTGGGCGGCGGCGACGACGGCGGCTCCAGCGGCCCGAGCCTGGTCGACCTCGCGTCGGGCAGCGCCGCCAACTTCGCGGTGTTCACGTTGTTCGCCTCGGCGAACTTCCTGCTCGTCGTGCTGGTGGCGCTGTTCTTCGGCGACACGGTGGCGTCCGAGGCGTCCTGGTCGTCGTTGCGCTACCTGCTCGCCGTCCCGGTGCCGCGGGCCCGGCTGCTGCGGCAGAAGGCGATCGTCGCCTCCGCGCTGGCCGCGGCCGCGCTGCTGCTGCTCCCGGTCGTGGCGTTGCTGGTCGGTGCGCTCGCCTACGGCACCGGGGACCTGGTGTCCCCGATCGGCGAGTCGCTGCCGTTCTGGTCGGCGGCGGGCCGGGTGATGCTCGGCGCGGTCTACGTGATCGTGCAGCTGAGCTGGGTGGCCGCGCTGGCGCTGCTGCTCTCGGTCAGCACCGACGCCCCGCTGGGGGCCGTCGGTGGCGCGGTCATGGCCTCGATCGTCTCGCAGATCCTGGACCAGATCACCGAGCTCGGCGTCATCCGGGACTTCCTGCCCACCCACTACTCCGACGCCTGGTCGGCGCTGCTCGCCACCGACGTCGACTGGGCGGACATGACCTACGGCGTGTTCTCGGCGGTCTGCTACGCGACGGTCTTCGGCGCCGCCGCGGCGTGGCGGTTCACCCGCAAGGACATCACGAGCTGACCCGGGGCCGGGATCAGACCATCACGACGCCGCCGTCGATGAGGGCGGCCTGACCGGTCATGTAGTCGGAGTCCGGCCCGGCGAGGTAGGAGACGAAGGCCGCGACGTCGTCGGGCGTCTGCACCCGGCCGAGCGGGATGGACTCGACGTAGCGCTTCAGGGTCTCGCCCTTCGCGGCTCCGGTGCGGGCGCCCATCTGCTCGTCGATGAGCTCCCACATGTCGGTGCCGACGATCCCCGGGCAGTAGGCGTTGACGGTGATCCGGTGCGGGGCGAGCTCCTTCGCCGCGGCCTGGGTGATCGCGCGGACGGCGAACTTCGTCGCCGAGTAGTGCCCGAGCAGCTCGAATCCGGAGTGCGCGGCGGTCCCACCGACCCGGGTCGTCCCGGGTCGTCTCGCACGGTGCTCCCGGCGACCGATCCGGACAACCGTTGCAGCCGCGTTGCGACACGCCGGGCCCCAGGCGCACGCCCCGGCGGAGTCATGGGTCTCCGGGGGCCGCCCGCTGAGACGCATCCCGGCGGTGTGCGATCGAGCCGGCCGGCGCGGCGAGGGTGAGGTACGCCCGGGTCAGGCGCCGCGGAGGGCGGCGACGCCCGGCGCCGCGGAGTCCCGCACGATCCGGCTGCTCCCGAGCCCGGCCATGTCGATCTCCACGTCGGGGGCGATGCGGTAGGGGCGGGCCAGCAGGATCCCGCCGAGACGGCGGCGCAACCGGGACATCTCGGCGCGGACCGTGACCAGGTGGTCGCGGTCGCCGTACAGCCCGGTCGAGAGCGCGGCGGCGTCCAGGCCGGCCTCCCCGGCGCGAGCGAGCAGCACCAGGACCTCGGCGTGCCGGGTGGAGAGCGGGTGCACCCACCGGGTGCTGCCGTCGACGATCGCCCGCGGCGGGCGGCCGTCGAGGTCGAGGCCCAGCCGCATCCGGACCCGCCCGCCGGCGTCGGCGGGTCTCAGCAGCCAGCCGCCCGGGACCGGCTCGGGCCGGCAGGCCCCGAGACCGTGCACGGCCAGCAGCCGGTCCGCCGACGGGGCGCCGACCCGCTCCACCGGCGGCAGACCGCTGGCGGCAGCGACCCAGCCGTGGTCGTCGACGACGAGTCCGGGGCCGGGCGAGCCGGCGAGCATCGGCGCGCCGATGGTGCGCAGCGCGTCGAGGCGTGCCTCGTGCCGCCGCCACAGTCCGGCCTCGGCGAGCCGGACTGCGGTGTGCACCAGGGCGACGGTGGTCGGGTGGATCGTCTCGGCCGGCCCGGACAGGTCGACGACGCCGAGCAGCTCCCCGCTGCGGGGGTCGTGCACCGGGGAGGCGGTGCAGGTCCAGTGGTGGTGGCTGCGGACGAAGTGCTCGGCGGAGAAGATCTGGACGGGTCCGTCCTCGGCGAGGGCGGTGCCGATCGCGTTGGTGCCGACCGACGCCTCGGACCAGTCCGCCCCCTCGGTGAACCCGAGCCCGTCGGCCCGCCGGCGCACCGCGGTCGCCCCTTCCCGCCAGAGCAGGACGCCGTCGGCATCGGAGACGACCATGACGTGCCGGGCGTCCTCGGCCACCGACGTCAGCGCCGACCGGAGCGTCGGCAGCACGGCCGCGAGCGGGGACCCGGCGCGCCGCTTCTCGACCTCGGCGACGCCCAGCGGGCCGCGCGGGTCGGCCGCGTCGGGATCGACGCCCTGGGCGCGCGCCCGCCACCAGGAGCGGGTGACCAGCCGCCGTGCCTGGGCGGGGGCCGGGTCGCCGGAGAGGTGCGCGTCGTGCACCCGGGCCAGCATGCGGGCGTGTCGGCCGAGGTCGGTGCCGGGCCGGACCGCGCAGACACCCGCCTGCTCCCGGCCGTCGCGCACACCGTCGGCGCTGTCGGACGACTCCACGGCACCTCCCGTGGATCAGGTTAGGCGCTGCTCCGTGAGCAGCGCCACGCCCTGCCTCAGCCGCCGACGCGCAGCCGGCCGGGTTCGGGCGCCCGCGGCCCGCCGGGGCGTCCCGCGCCGCGGGTGACGTACCAGCAGCCGAGGGCGAGAGCGAGGGTGCCGGGGATGACGTAGCTGGCGCCGAGGAACTGCTCGAACAGGCTCCAGCGCACCTCGACGCCCCACACGTTCGGCATCCACCGGAACGGCGCGACGAAGAAGATCGTCGCGATCACGGCACCGACCGCCGCCCAGGCGATCGACCGGTACCGCGCCGCGTGCGCCGCGATGCCGATCAGCGCCGGCACCACCCACACCCAGTGGTGCGACCAGGCGGTGGGAGTGGCCAGCAGGCACACCGCGGCCGTCGCCGACAGCGCGATCACCGGCTCGCTGCGCCGGATCAGCGGCACCGCGAGCGCCAGCAGCACCGCGACGATCACCAGCCACAGCACGGTGAACCAGGGCTCCGGGACCTCCTGGCGGGCCAGCACGGCCTGCACGGTCGCGTTCGAGAAGAACGTCGACCCGCTGACCCCGGCCGCCGGACCGCCCACGAACCAGTACCGGTAGGACGACGCCGGGTCGACCACGAAGCCGATGCCGGTGGCGACGACCCCGGTGATGACGGCGACCACCGCCGCCTTCCAGTCCCGGCGAACCAGGAAGAACAGCACGAACCCGGCGGGGGTCAGCTTGATCGCCGCGGCGAGGCCGAGCAGCATCCCGCGCGGCCACAGCGTCCGCGGGGCCAGGCAGTCGACGAGCACCAGCAGCATCAGCACCAGGTTGATCTGGCCGAAGGCGAAGGTCTGCGCGACGGGTTCCATCAGCAATGCCGCGGCGACCACGGGCACCGTCAGCACGACGACGCCGCGCGCTCCCCCGGCCGGCCAGGCGACCCGGATCGCGAGCACGACGCACACCACGAGCGAGCCGACCGACGCGACGAACTGGGCGAGGAACGCCGCCGGGTAGGACACGACGGCCAGCGGCACCATCGTGATCGCCGCGAACACCGGGTAGATGAAGGGCAGCACCGGGCCGTGCAGCGGCGGCGGCAGCTCGCCGTACATGTCGCCGCCGGCCAGCCAGACGTCGACGCCGATCCGGTAGATGTCGAGGTCCAGCGCGTAGCCGCGCAACCGGAACCAGGACCAGTACAGCGACATCAGCAGCAGCGGGACCGTCAGCACCAGCGTCGCGTAGGACGTCGCGACCGACCGGAGCCGGGGCACCAGGCCGGTGCCGGCGGGCACGTCCGGGTCGGGCGTCGTGCGGATGGCGGTCACGCGGGCTCCTTCGCTGCGCGTCGGGCCCGGGGCCGGGCAGGATCGGACTGCGCCCGCCGGGGTGCGGCGGGCGGAACGGTGGACAACCGTAGCGGGACCGGAGCACCGCGCCGCGCACGGCCCGGGCTGCACCCCGGGCCGCGACACCGGCTAGGAGACGCCGGCCGCGTCCATCCCCCGCAGCTCCTTCTTGAGGTCGGAGATCTCGTCGCGCAGCCGCGCCGCCAGCTCGAACTGCAGGTCGCGGGCGGCGGTCAGCATCTGGTCGTTGAGCTGCTGAATCAGGTCGGCGAGCTCGGCGCGCGGCATCCCGGCGGTGTCCTTGCCCGCGGCCACACCGGAGCTGCCCGACCGTCCTGCCTCACCCGCGGCCCGCTTTCCGCGCGAGGCGTTGCGGCCGGACCCGCCGACCGGCACCGACTCGGTGTCCTCGGCCTCCCGGTAGACCTGGTCGAGGATGTCGGCGATGCGCCGGCGCAGCGGCTGCGGGTCGATCCCGCGCTCGGTGTTGTAGGCGACCTGCTTGGCGCGGCGCCGGTCGGTCTCGTCGATCGCGTACCGCATCGAGTCGGTGACCTTGTCGGCGTACATGTGCACCTGCCCGGACACGTTCCGCGCCGCGCGGCCGATCGTCTGGATCAGCGAGGTCCCCGAGCGCAGGAAGCCCTCCTTGTCCGCGTCGAGGATCGCGACCAGCGACACCTCGGGCAGGTCGAGGCCCTCGCGCAGCAGGTTGATGCCGACCAGCACGTCGTACTCACCGGAACGCAGCTGGCGCAGCAGCTCGACCCGGCGCAGGGTGTCGACCTCGGAGTGCAGGTAGCGGACCTTGATCCCGAGCTCGAGCAGGTAGTCGGTGAGGTCCTCGGCCATCTTCTTGGTCAGCGTGGTGACCAGGACCCGCTCGTCCTTGTCGGTCCGCTCGCGGATCTCGGCGACCAGGTCGTCGATCTGGCCCTTGGTCGGCTTCACGACGACCTCGGGGTCGACCAGCCCGGTCGGACGGATGACCTGCTCCACGAACTCGCCGCCGGTGCGGTTGAGCTCGTAGGGTCCCGGGGTCGCCGACAGGTACACGGTCTGCCCGATCCGGTCGGCGAACTCCTCCCAGGTCAGCGGCCGGTTGTCCACCGCGGACGGCAGCCGGAACCCGTACTCGACGAGGTTGCGCTTGCGGGACATGTCGCCCTCGTACATGCCGCCGATCTGCGGCACCGTCACGTGCGACTCGTCGATGACCAGCAGGAAGTCGTCCGGGAAGTAGTCGATCAGCGTCGCCGGGGCGGTACCGCCAGCGCGGCCGTCGATGTGCCGGGAGTAGTTCTCGATGCCCGAGCAGAACCCGACCTGGCGGATCATCTCGACGTCGTACTGGGTGCGCATCCGCAGCCGCTGGGCCTCCAGCAGCTTGCCCTGGTTCTCCAGCTGCTCGAGCCGGGTCTCCAGCTCGGCCTCGATGTCCCGGACGGCGCGTTCCATCCGGTCCGGGCCGGCGACGTAGTGCGTCGCGGGGAAGATCCGGATCTCGTCGACCTGCTCGACCGTGTCCCCGGTGAGCGGGTTGAGGTGGTAGAGCGCCTCGATCTCGTCGCCGAAGAACTCGATCCGCAGCGCCAGCTCCTCGTACGCCGGGATGATCTCGACGGTGTCCCCGCGGACCCGGAAGGTGCCCCGGGTGAACGAGACGTCGTTACGGGTGTACTGGATGTCGACGAGCAGCCGGAGCAGCCGGTCGCGCTCGACCTCCTCGCCGACCTTCAACGCCACCGACCGGTCCAGGTAGGACTGCGGCGTGCCCAGGCCGTAGATGCAGGACACCGAGGCGACCACGACGACGTCGCGCCGGGACAGCAGGTTCATCGTGGCCGAGTGCCGGAGCCGCTCGACGTCGTCGTTGATCGAGCTGTCCTTCTCGATGTAGGTGTCGGTCTGCGCGATGTAGGCCTCGGGCTGGTAGTAGTCGTAGTACGAGACGAAGTACTCGACCGCGTTGTGCGGCAGCATCTCCCGCAGCTCGTTGGCCAGCTGCGCGGCCAGGGTCTTGTTCGGCGCCATCACCAGTGTCGGCCGCTGCTGCTGCTCGATCAGCCACGCCGTCGTCGCCGACTTACCGGTACCCGTGGCACCCATCAGCACGATGTCCTGCTCACCCTTGCGGAGCCGGGTGTCGAGATCGGCGATGGCGGTCGGCTGGTCACCGGCCGGCTGGTGGTCGCTGACGACCCGGAACGTGCCGTCCCGGCGCTCGATCTCGCCGACCGGGCGGTGCTCGGAGTGCGCGAGCGGGGTGTCCGTCGGCGTCGTACCCGCATCCGGGTGCGTGTGCTCGTCCGCCGCGGAGCCCGGGACCTCGGTCGCGAATGCCATGACACCAGGGTACGAGCGACCCCCGACAGTTTCCCGTCGCACGGGTGCCGGCAGGGCAGGATGGCCGGCGTGCACCCACCCAAGACGCAGATCTTCGACCCCGGCGCGCGCGTCCAGATCGACACCAAGGGCACCCGCCGCGAGGTGGTGGCGCTCCGCGAGGAGCCGTGGGGGCTCTACCTGTCCCGGCCGGTCGTCGGCCGGCCGAACGCCTGGTGGATCGAGGTGTGGGTGCTGCCCGAGCTGGGGGTCTGCCTGTCCGACTGGCGCTGGCGACCGGGCCACGAGCGGGACCAGGACATGTACGTCGACATCGCCGCGATCGAGCGGGACGGCCGGGTGCTGCGGATGACCGACCTCTACCTGGACCTGGTGGTGCGCACCGGCCGGGAGACCGAGCTGCTCGACGCCGACGAGTTCGTCGCCGCCGTCGGGCAGGGCCTGCTGGAACCGCGCCTCGCCGAGTACGCGCTGGAGCGCTCGCACGCCGTGCTGGACGGGCTCGCCCGGCACGGCCACGACCACCTCGCCTGGCTGGACTCGCTCGGGATCGACCCGGGCCCCCGGGCGGAGCCGGCCCCGCCGGCCGACCTCACCGGGCCCCGCTGAGCGCGGTCACGGGTTCCGAGGGGCACACGAGGGCTGCCGGGACAGGATCGAACAGCGCTGGGCTGCCCCTCACCGGGGCGCCGCGGGGTGGGCGGCGGAGCGGGTCAGAGAGCCTGGTGCTTGCTCGGGCCGTTCCCGACGGCGCTCGACGACGGCGAGGCCGACTCGCTCGAGCTGGGCGGGTCCGCCGGGGTGGACGACGTGGGGGTCGTCGACGAGGTCGGGGGCGCGGCCGAGTTGCTGGTCGACGGAGGCGTCGACGGGTCCTCGGACCCCTCGCCCCCACCGGGCGTCGAGGTCTCCGGCGGGTCGGTGGTCTCCGGCGGGTCCGTCGTCTCCGGCGGCTCGGTCGTCGTCGGCGGGTCGGTCGGCTTCGGTGGGGTCGTCGGGTCCGGCGTCCCCTCGCCGCCTCCCGGATTCGTCGGGGAGGTGCCGCCACCGCCACCGCCACCGTTGCCCGGCGACGAGGTGGGCGGGGCCGTCGGGGGGACCCCGCCGCCACCGCCGGCCGGCGGCGGGAGCGCCGGACCGCCCGGGGCTCCCGGGGTGCCCGGTGCCGGCGCGGACCCGTCGGCCGCACCGCCCACCGCGCCGCCCTCGGACGCCGCGGTACTCGGGTCGAACGCCGGCGGCAGCCCGTCCCCGGCCGGCTCGGTGCTGCCCGGCGCACCGGGGACGACGTGCTCGGGGGCCGGGGTCGCCGACCCCGGGGAGGCGATCGCGAACGGCGGGCCGACGAAGCTGCCGTCCGGCGCGGCCGCGGTCGCCACCGCGGTGATGCCGCCCAGCGAGCCGACGGTCAGCACGGCGGCCGCGGCCGCGGAGGTGGCGCGCCGGGCGCCGGCCGCACGGCCGATCACGTCGTCCACGGCCGGCAGCGGTACCGCCGCGGCCAGCACGTCGTCCAGCCGGTGGAACTCCCGGTCGATGTCCTCGAAGCGTGTCATGCCCGTCCCCCCTCGACGGTGCGGTCCCCCGGCAGCTCGTGGCCACCGTCCGGGTACGGACCACCGTCCCAGGCCGCCGGACCCCCCGGCGGACCCACGATCTCCTCCAGCACCTCGGCCATGCCCTCGGTGACGATCTCCCGCCCCCGGGTCAGCCGCTGGCGCACGACCTGCTCGGCGACGCCTTCCAGCGCGGCGACCTCGCCGGTGCTCAGGCCCGCCATGTGGTGCAGCACGACGGCCCGCCGGTCGGCCGGGCCCAGCCGGCCCAGCGCCTCGAGCAGCGCGCCGGTGCGCGGGTCGGTCTCCTCCGGGGCCGGGCGGCGCCGCCGTCCGAACCGCCACATCCGGCCCCGCATCGAGGTCCGGATCGCGACCCGGCGCACCCAGCCGACCACGGCGTCCTCGCGGTCGTCGACCCGGCGCCGCAGGTCGGCCCACCGGCGCCAGGCCCGCGAGTAGGCGTCCTGCACCGCATCGTGCGCGTCCTGCGGGTGCAGGGTGATGGCGTAGAGCTGGGCGACGAGTCGCGGGTAGTGCCGCTCCAGGTGCGCACCGAAGTCGGCCCGCAGCTCGCCGTGCGGCAGCGTCCGGTGCTGCTGCACCATCGCGCCGCTGATCGGCGGGGCCTCCTCGTCGGCTCGGTCGTCGCCGGCACGCCCCGGGTATCCGTAGGCCCC
The DNA here is from genome assembly GCF_040105385.1 of Pseudonocardia nematodicida. Taxonomy (NCBI): domain Bacteria; kingdom Bacillati; phylum Actinomycetota; class Actinomycetes; order Pseudonocardiales; family Pseudonocardiaceae; genus Pseudonocardia; species Pseudonocardia nematodicida. The sequence continues at coordinate 336,806 of NZ_JBEDNQ010000007.1, read as the reverse complement.
ATAGTCCGTGTGGGGGACTTCGGCCGCGCGACCGGACTCGGCGTGGTCGCCGTCCGCTCCGTATCGCTGCGTCACCGTGCTCAACCCCGTGTCCTCTCGTCGCCGTACCCCGGGTGCCGGAGAGATCGCGCCGGCCGTGCCGCGACCGGTGGACACCCGCCCGTACCTCGGCGGAGCCGGAGCATCGGTGCTCCCTCTCCCGCCTGATCGACCAACGAGCGGAGGGCGTTACAGAAACGGGTGGATCTTCACCGGGACGTGACGGAGAGCGTGACGCTCACGACTCGGTTACCCCGGACGGGTCACCCCGCCAGGCCGCCGTGTGCGCCGAGTAGCGGCCGGCGTCCGGATCATCGTCGTAGAGCGCCTCCCCGGCGCGCTTGCGCTCGGCGTAACCGTCGCGCGCGCGGGCGTCGGCCCGCAACCGGTCCCGGAACTCCAGCGCGTGCCGCCAGGCCGGTGAACCGGGCACCCGCAGCACGACGACCGCGGGTCGTCCGGGGTCGGCCGACCGGTGCACCCGCAGTGTCCCGGCCCGGTCGTCGGCGTCCGCGGCCGGGTCCGCGGGGAACCCGGCGGCAGCGAGCGCACCGGCCACCGCCGCGGCGTCCGCGCCGGACTCCACACCGAGCTGCAGGTCGAGCACGTCCCGGGCGGCCAGCCCCGGCACCGCGGTCGACCCGATGTGCTCGGTGCCCCGCCCGAGGCTCCCGGCGGCCGCGTCGACCCGCGCGGTCAGCCGCAGGCCGGCCGCCGCCCAGCCGGGGTCGGGACCGACGAGCGACGGTGGCCCGTCCGGGACCGGCAGGCCGGCCCGCAGGTTCTGCTCGAACGGCACCAGCCGCTCGTCCCACAGCGCGTCGACCTGCAGGAGGGTGGCGTCCTCGGCACCGGAGTTGTCCAGCCAGACGTCGGCCGCGGCCCGGCGGTCCTCGTCGGTCGCCTGTGCGGCGATCCGGGCCCGCGCGTCCGCCTCCGCCATCCCCCGGCTCGCGACGAGTCGGCGGACCCGCTCCTCCGCGTCCACCCCCACGACGACGACCAGCGGGAACGACGGCGCCATCCGCCCCTCGACGAGCAGCGGGACGTCCTGCACGACGATCGCGTCCGGCGGTGCGGCGGCGACCAGCTCGCCCGAGCGGGCACGCACGAGCGGGTGAACGATGCCGTCGAGGGTGGCGCGGGCGTCCGGGTCGCCGAACACGATCGCGGCCAGCGCCGGACGGTCCAGCCCGCCGTCCGCTCCGAGTACCCGCTCGCCGAACGCCCCGGCCACGGCCGCGAGCCCCTCGGTGCCGGGCGCGACGACCTCGCGCGCGATCCGGTCGGAGTCGACGAGTACCGCACCCCGCTCCACGAGACGGCGCGCGACCGTCGACTTGCCCGCGCCGATTCCTCCGGTCAGCCCTGTCCGCAGCACCCGCTCACCGTAGCCGCGCCGGCGACCGGTCAGGTGGTGCCGGGTGCCCCGGCCCGGCCCCGGTCGGCCTGCGGAGCGGGTTCCGCCGGTCCCGGGGTGGAGGACGGCACCGCGCTCGGCTCCGACGGCTGCGCGGAGGCAGGCTGGGTCGGCGTGAGTGCCGGGATGATCCGCTGGGCCAGGTCCGGCAGGGTCTCCCCCGCCGGACGGCTCTGTCCGGGCGCGCCGGCCGGCAGCACGAAGGTCAGCGTGTCGACCCCGTAGACCAGTGCCAGCGTGGTCTCGTCCGGCCGCTCGATGAGCACACCCGCAACGGAGCCGACCGTGACGTCCCGCGAGCCGATGGCGTTCGCGCGCTCGGCGTTGGTGTTGAGCTGCCACTGCCGGGTGGCGGACGCGGTGTCGCCGTACCGGCCGATGTTGAGCTGGTAGAGGACGGGGCCACTGTTGCGGGCACCGGGCGCGCCGGCGTCCTGCATGCCGCCCGCGCGGTAGGTGCAGGCCGTGCGCTCGGTCCGGTTCACCGCGGGCTCGGCGACGCCGCGGACCGACTGGACCGAGACCGACCCGAGCACCTGGCCGAACAGCGCGCCGGCCTGCTCGGGGTCCATCAGGTCCGCGCAGTCGGTGGGCAGCGCGATCGCGATCGGCTCGGCGTCCGCGCCGGCCGAACCGGGGTCCTCGGTGGCGAAGGTCGGGACGGCGATCCCGGGCTCCCCGGAGGCGATGCCGCAACCGGCCAGCAGGCTCGTGACCAGGGCGATCCCGGCGAACAGGGCGCCGCGCGCGGGAAGGCTGCGGGGGACGACGGTGCGCCCGGCCCGTTCCGACGGCGTCCGGCGCGCGCGGGTGTCCGTTCCGCTGACGCTGCTCTCGACGCGGCCGACCATGCTTCCAATCTAGAAGCATCTGAAGATCGAATCACCGGACGCCACCCGACCGTCACCGACCGCAGCCGATTCGTGACCTCCCCGCGGCGCGTTCGGACCGACACGCCGGACCCGGGCCGGCCGGTGCTCACCCGGTCGTGGAATCCCGGTGCGCGGCAACCGATCGATCACCGAGCCGCGCGGGCCCCGGCGTCGCCGCCGTCGGCGCTCGCCCCGGAACGCGCCGGACCCCGGCGACCGAGTGGTCGCCGGGGTCCGGTGTGATGCGGTTCCGGCCGGAGAACCGGCCGGCGCGGAGATCAGGCTCCGCCGGAGAGCTTCTCCCGCAGCGCGGCGAGCTGCTCGTCGCTCGCCAGCGAGCCGCCGCTGTCGGCCTGCCCGCCGCCCGAGGAGGACGAGGACGAGGAGGCGCGCTCCTCACCGCCGCCGGACGAGTAGTTCGCCGGCGCGGCGTCGTCGCCACCCTCCGCCTCGGCCTCGGCGGCCTTGCGGATCTGGCCGATGTGCTGCTCGTAACGGGCGTGCGCCTCGGCGTACTGCTTCTCCCAGGCCGAGCGGGCCTCGTCGTAGCCTTCCTTCCACTCGCCGGAGTCGACGTCGAAGCCCTCGGGGTAGATGTAGTTCCCCTGGTCGTCGTACTCGGCGGCCATGCCGTACCGGGTCGGGTCGAACTCGGTCTCGGTCGTCATGCCCTCGTTCGCCTGCTTCAACGAGAGGGAGATGCGGCGCCGGTCGAGGTCGATGTCGATGACCTTGACCATCGCGTCGTCGCCGACCTGGACGACCTGCTCCGGAACCTCGACGTGGCGCTCGGCCAGCTCGGAGATGTGGACCAGGCCCTCGATGCCCTCCTCGACGCGGACGAACGCGCCGAACGGCACCAGCTTGGTGACCTTGCCCGGCACGATCTGGCCGATCGCGTGGGTCCGGGCGTAGAGCCGCCACGGGTCCTCCTGGGTCGCCTTCAGCGACAGGGAGACACGCTCACGGTCCAGGTCGACGTCGAGCACCTCGACGGTGACCTCCTGGCCGACCTCGACGACCTCGCTCGGGTGGTCGATGTGCTTCCAGGACAGCTCGGAGACGTGCACCAGGCCGTCGACACCGCCGAGGTCGACGAACGCACCGAAGTTGACCACCGACGAGACGACGCCCTTGCGGACCTGCCCGCGCTGCAGCTGGTTGAGGAACTCGCTGCGGACCTCGGACTGGGTCTGCTCCAGCCAGGCGCGGCGGGACAGGACCACGTTGTTGCGGTTCTTGTCCAGCTCGATGATCTTGGCCTCGATCTTGCGGCCGACGTACGGCTGCAGGTCGCGCACGCGGCGCATCTCGACCAGCGAGGCAGGGAGGAAGCCCCGGAGCCCGATGTCCAGGATCAGGCCGCCCTTGACGACCTCGATCACGGTGCCCTCGACCGGCTCGTCGGCCTCCTTGAGGGCCTCGATCGTGCCCCAGGCGCGCTCGTACTGGGCGCGCTTCTTGGACAGGATCAGCCGGCCCTCCTTGTCCTCCTTCTGGAGAACAAGGGCCTCGACGAACTCGCCGACCTCGACGACCTCCGCGGGGTCGACGTCGTGCTTGATCGACAGCTCCCGCGAGGGGATGACGCCCTCGGTCTTGTAGCCGATGTCGAGCAGTACCTCGTCACGGTCGACCTTGACGATGGTGCCTTCGACGATGTCGCCATCGTTGAAGTACTTGATCGTCAGGTCGATGGCGGCGAGGAAGTCCTCCTCCGACCCGATGTCGTTGATAGCGACCTGCGGGATGGTCGGGGCGGCGGTGGTGTCGGTGGACATGTAGTGGGGTGCTCCGTTGGATTTCTCTGGCGGTCTCGGTGCGGCTGCTGCAGCAACCGCTTCTGGTGTGTGTAGCTGTGACTGTGTGGAACTCCTTCTGCAACAGTCACCAGGTGGCGTCGATTCCCGTGGTCCACGGAAGCGGCTCCGACGGAGCCCGGCCACGTTGACCACAGTGCGCGAATCATGCTACGCGGGGCCGGATCACCGGGGCAACGCGGGTCCGGTAAAAGGACCAACCGCCCGCGCTGCGACGATCGGGTGGTCATGAGCAGCCGCGACGAGTACGTCTCCGCCGAGCTCGCCCTCGGCACCGCGGGTCTCGCCCGCCGGGCCGTCGGCAGCGCCGAGTCCGAGACCGCCGGGCGCCGCTGGTGGGACGCCGACGCGGACGACTACCTGGCCGAGCACGGCGCCGACATCGGCGACGCCGAGTTCGTCTGGTGCCCGGAGCGCCTGCACGAGGCCGACGCCCGGCTGCTCGCCCCGGCCGGGGAGCTCGCCGGGCGGCGGGTGCTCGAGGTCGGCGCCGGGTCGGCGCCGTGCAGCCGGTGGCTCGCCGCGCAGGGCGCGCACCCGGTGGCGCTCGACGTCTCCGGCGGGATGCTCCGGCACGCGGCGGCGCAGAACCGCACCACCGGCATCGACGTGCCGCTCGTGCAGGCCGGCGCCGAGCACCTGCCGTTCGGCGACGCCACGTTCGACCTGGCCTGCTCGGCGTTCGGGGCGATCCCGTTCGTGGCCGAGCCGGAGCGGGTCATGCGCGAGGTGCACCGGGTGCTGCGGCCCGGCGGCCGCTGGGTGTTCGCGGTCAACCACCCGATGCGCTGGGCGTTCCCGGACGACCCCGGCCCGGCCGGGCTGACCGTGACCCAGTCCTACTTCGACCGCACCCCGTACCTGGAGGTCGACGCCGAGGGCCGGGCCACCTACGTCGAGCACCACCGGACGATCGGCGACCGGATCCGCGACGTCGTCGCCGCCGGGCTGGTGCTCGACGACCTGGTGGAGCCCGAGTGGCCCGAGGGCCACGACCGCGTCTGGGGCCAGTGGTCGCCGCTGCGCGGCGAGCTCTTCCCCGGCACCGCGATCTTCGTGACGCACAAGCGCGGCGCCTAGACCTGTACGACCCCGCCGGTCTCCAGGTCGTAGCGCGCGCCGACGATCGTCAGCCGGCCGTCCGCGACGGCCTCGGCGAGGCCGGGCTGGTCGGTCAGCTGCGCGACGATCCGCCGGACGTTGGCGTCCACCGCGGTCGGCAGGTCGGCACCCTCGCAGACCGGAACGATCGCGCCGACCAGCGAGGCCAGCGCCGGCGGGAACGGCTCCTCACCACCGGCGGCGACCCCGAGCGCGGCCTTGACCGCGCCGCAGTGCGAGTGCCCGAGCACCACCAGCAGCCCGATCCCGAGCGCACCCGAGCCGTAGGCGAGCGTCCCGGCCACCGCGTCGTCGACGACCTGGCCGGCCGTCCGGGTCACGAACAGGTCGCCGACGCCCTGGTCGAACAGGAGCTCGGCGGGTACCCGCGAGTCCGCACAGGACAGGATCATCGCCGCCGGGGCCTGCCCGGCGACCGCCGCCTCGCGCGCCGAGGCCGAGCAGTGCGGCGACTCCCGCTCGTCGCGCTGCCAGCGCCCGTTCCCCTCGAGGAGCTCGGCCCACACCTGCTCCGCCGCCGGCCTGCCGCTGTCGTTCGCCATCCGCGTTCCCGTCCGTTGGTCCTGCTGCTCTCCGACCCCGACAAGATCGTGGCATCGGGCGGGCCGGGCAAGTGCGCACGCCGCGATGTGTCGAGCGACGCGCCCCATGGGGTGACCGGTCGGCCCCGGCGGGCCGTGACCGGGGCCGCCGTAGGGTCCGCCGGGTGCCGATCGATCCCGCGCAGCTACCGGAGCTGCAGACCGCCCCCGAGCAGCTCGTGGCCCGGATGGGCATCGAGCTGATCACCCTCACCCACGACGAGGTCGTCGGCCGGCTGCCGGTCGAGGGCAACCGGCAGCCGTACGGGCTGCTGCACGGCGGCGCGAGCGCCGTGCTCGCCGAGACCCTGGGGTCGACGCTCTCGGCGCTGCACGCGCTGCCCGACCGCTTCCCGGTCGGCCTGGAGCTGGCCTGCACCCACCACCGGTCCGCCACCACCGGACACGTCACCGGAACCGCCCGTCCGATCCACATCGGACGGTCCACCTCGACGACGGAGATCGTCGTGCGGGACGACGAGAACCGTCGTGTGTGCACCGCGAAACTGACGTGTCTGCACCGCGACACACGACCGCTCGTACCCTGACGATCGCGCAGCGCTACTCGCGGGTTACGTCTCGGCTACGTCCGGCCCCGAGCCGTTCGAATGCGTTCACGCCTCGGCTAGGTTCGCTCCGGCCACCCACCCGGGCCGGCCCCTTATCTGCCCCACGAGGACGGACGTACGTTGCCACCACCCCGCTTCCCGCGCCGCGGGCGCGCCGACCGCGCGGGTGCCGTCCGCGCACGCGTCCCGCGAGCCCCGATACCCGCCGCAGCGCGCTGGCTCGTCGGCCTGCTGATCGTCATGATCAGCGGGCTCGCGCTGTCCGGGACCGCGCTGGCCGCCACGGGCACACCCCCGCCCGCCGCGGCGCCGGTCGCCGGCGCACCCGCCCAGCAGACCGACGGCATCGACGTCAGCGGCACGCTGCGCGACCAGAACGGCGAGCCGCTGGACGGCGTCGTGATCATCGCCGAGCAGAACGGCGCCCAGGTCGCCGAGGGTGTCTCGGAGGCCACCGGCCGCTGGCAGATCACCGTCCCCGGTGAGGGCAGCTACACCTTCCGGCTGGACTCCGAGACCCTCCCCCAGGGCACCGAGGTGCTGCAGGGCGAGACCACCCGTGACGTCAGCTCCGGGTCGCTGAACACCGTCGTCTTCCGGTTCGGCGAGGAGCAGGCGGGGCTGGGCGCCTCCGGGTTCGCGACGTTCCTGCGGCTGCTCGTCGACGGTATCCGGTTCGGTCTGGTCATCGGCATCTCCGCGGTCGGCCTGTCGCTGATCTTCGGTACGACCGGCCTCACCAACTTCGCGCACGGCGAGATGGTGACCATCGGCGCCGTCGTCGCGTGGTTCATCAACGTCCTGGGTGGCGTGCACCTGATCCCCGCCACGATCATCGCGATGATCGTCGGCGCGGCGCTGGGAGCGGCCAACGAGCTCGGCATCTGGCGCCGGCTGCGCCGGCGCGGCGCCGGCCTGATCGCCCAGCTGGTCGTCTCGATCGGCCTGTCGATCGCGCTGCGCTACCTGGTGCTGATCATCTTCGGCGGCCGGTCCGAGTCGTTCGCCGACTACACCGCGCAGACCGTGCGGAACTACGGACCGATCGCACTCACCGACAAGGACCTGTCGGCGATCATCATCTCGATCGTGGTGCTGATCGGGGTCGCGCTGCTGCTGCAGAAGACCCGGATCGGCAAGGCGATGCGCGCGGTCTCGGACAACCGGGACCTCGCCGCGTCGTCGGGCATCAACGTCGACCGCGTCGTGCTGTTCGTCTGGATGATGGGCGGCGCGCTCGCCACCCTCGGCGGCGTGCTGTTCGCGCTCTCGGAGCTCTCCAGCACGGTGCAGTACGAGATGGGCTTCCGCCTGCTGCTGCTGATGTTCGCCGGCGTCATCCTGGGCGGCCTCGGCACGGCCTACGGCGCGCTGCTCGGCTGCCTCATCGTCGGCGTCCTGGTCCAGCTGTCCACGCTCGTGCTGCCGCTGGACCTCAAGTACCTCGGCGGCCTGGCGGTACTCATCGTGATCCTGGTGTTCCGACCGCAGGGCCTGCTCGGGTCCAAGGCACGGATCGGCTGAGGGGCGGAGCATCATGATCGATGTCGGAACACTCCTGTCCGTCGGCTTCTACCAGCTGATCGGGCCCTCGGCCATCTTCTTCGCGCTGCTGGCGCTGGGCCTCAACATCCACTTCGGCTACGCCGGACTGCTGAACTTCGGTCAGATCGGGTTCGCCCTGGTCGGCGCGTACGGCATGGGCATCTCGGTGGCCAACTACGGCGCCCCGCTGTGGCTGGGCGTACTGATCGGCATGGGCTGCGGCGTCGCGCTGGCACTCGTGCTGGGCATCCCGACGCTGCGGCTGCGCGCCGACTACCTCGCGATCGTGACGATCGCGGCCTCGGAGATCCTGCGCCTGATCACCCGGTCGACCTCGCAGACCGAGTTCACCGGCGGTACCCAGGGCCTCACCGGCTTCGGCGGCGCGTTCGCCGCGGCCAACCCGTTCACCCAGCCCACCTACTCGATCCTCGGGCTGACCCTGCGCGGGCCGGACCTGTGGGCGATCGTCATGGGCTGGACCGTGGTCCTGCTGTGCACGCTGCTCACCTGGCTGCTCGTGCGCAGCCCGTGGGGCCGGGTGCTCAAGGCGATCCGGGAGGACGAGGACGCCGCCCGCGCGCTGGGCAAGAACGTCTTCGCCTACAAGATGCAGGCGCTGGCCCTCGGCGGTGTCTTCGGCGCCCTCGGCGGCATCGTGTTCGCCCTGGCGACCCAGTCGCTGACGCCGGACTTCTACTCCCCGCCGCAGACGTTCTTCGCCTACGCCGCGCTCATCCTGGGCGGGGCCGGCCGGGTGTTCGGCCCGGTCGTCGGCGCGATGATCTTCTGGTTCCTGCTGTCGATCGCCGACGCGTTCCTGCGCCAGGCCACCGCCGGCGAGAACCCGCTGCTGCCCTTCATCGACTCGCAGGACGTCGGCGCGATCCGCTTCGTCCTGGTAGGCCTGTTCCTGGGCCTGATGATGGTCTTCCGGCCACAAGGCATCTTCGGACGCAAGAGGGAGGTGCTCAGCGATGGCCGCTGAGAACGAGACGGGTGCCCCGGTGCTTCCGGAGCGTGCCCTCGCCGGGGTCGCCCCGGAGGTCGGGGTGGCCAAGCCGGACACCGTGCTCACCGTGGACGGCGTCACCCGCACCTTCGGCGGCCTGAAGGCCGTGGACGTCGCGCACCTGGAGTTCCAGCGCGGCGCGATCACCGGCCTGATCGGCCCGAACGGGGCCGGGAAGACCACCCTGTTCAACCTGCTCACCGGGTTCGACAAGGCCGACACCGGCTCCTGGGTCTACGACGGGACGCCGCTGCAGAAGCTGCCCCCGCACCGGGTCGCCCGCAAGGGCGTGGTCCGCACGTTCCAGCTGACCAAGGCCCTGGCCGGGATGACGGTGCTGGAGAACATGCGGCTCGGCGCGACCGGCCAGCGCGGCGAGAGCTTCCTCGGCGCGCTGTTCACCGGCTGGGGGGCGCAGGAGAAGCAGATCACCGAGCGGGCCTACGAGCTGCTCACCCGGTTCAAGCTGGACGCCAAGGCCGAGGACATGGCCGGCTCGCTGTCCGGCGGTCAGCGCAAGCTGCTCGAGATGGCCCGGGCTCTGATGATGGATCCGAAGGTCGTCATGCTCGACGAGCCGATGGCCGGGGTGAACCCGGCGCTGACGCAGAGCCTGCTCGGCCACGTCAAGTCGCTGCGCGACGAGGGTATGAGCGTGGTGTTCGTCGAGCACGACATGGACGTCATCCGCGACATCAGCGACTGGGTCGTCGTGATGGCCCAGGGCCAGGTGATCGCCGAGGGGCCGCCGGAGGCACTGTCGTCCAACCAGGCCGTCGTGGACGCCTACCTGGGCGCCCACCACGACCAGGTGCTGGAGTTCGACGCCGACGGCAACCCGGTCGGCGAGACCGCCGAGCTGGTCGCCGAGATGGAGGCCGAGGAGATCGAGGCCGCCGAGCAGGGACGCGCGCCGGGTGAACCCCCGGCCGCGGCCGGCAGCACGACGACGGACGGCGGCACGACGGCGTCCGACGGCGCGACCGCGTCCGACGAGGAGAAGCGCACATGAGCGAGAACGCGGCCGGGGCCCCGCAGGCGACCGAGCTGACCGAGGCCGAGCGCGCGGCCACCCCGGAGGTGCACCGGGAGCGGGCCGAGGGCGCGCTGCTGCGGGTGGACACCCTCGTCGCCGGCTACGTTCCCGGCGTCAACATCCTCAACGACAGCGACTTCTTCCTCCGCGACGGCGAGATCGTCGGCATCATCGGACCGAACGGGGCCGGGAAGTCGACGCTGCTCAAGGCGATGTTCGGGCTCATCCCGGTGCGGTCGGGCACGGTCCGGCTGCGGGACGCCGACATCACCGGCGCGAAGGCGCACGTCCTGGTCACCAAGGGCGTCGGCTACGTGCCCCAGCGGGACAACGTGTTCCCCTCGCTCTCGATCGAGGAGAACATGCAGATGGGCGTGTTCCTGCGCCCCAAGTCGTTCGCGAAGCGGTTCGACGAGGTCGCCGACCTGTTCCCGATGCTGGGGCAGCGCCGCAGGACCAAGGCGGGCTCGCTGTCCGGTGGTGAGCGGCAGATGGTCGCGATGGGCCGGGCGCTGATGATGGAGCCCTCGGTGCTGCTGCTCGACGAGCCCTCGGCGGGCCTGTCGCCGATGCTGCAGGACGAGGTCTTCGTGCGCTGCAAGCGGATCAACGCCAGCGGCGTCTCGGTGATCATGGTCGAGCAGAACGCCCGCCGGTGCCTGCAGATCTGCGACCGGGGCTACGTGCTCGACCAGGGCCGGTCGGCCTACTCCGCCGGCGGCGGGGAGCTGCTGAACGACCCGAAGGTCATCGAGCTGTACCTGGGCACCCTGGCCGGGAGCAGCGAGAAGAAGTAGCGGTCCCACGACGACGGCCCCGCTCCCCCACACCGGGGGCGGGGCCGTTCCGCATCCGGCGACGGGTCGCCCCGGACCGTCGAACGGCCGCTGCACACCCCCGGACCGCGCTTCACACCCGATGCAGCAGGCGTGCGGCCGCGCCACGGGGGGTGGAGGAGGTGCGTGTGTCGGGGGCGGACGCCACGACGCCGCCGGGCCGACCTGTGACACCCCGGCTGCTGCTCCGTGGCCCGGACACGACGGAGGGGCGGGCCGTGGCGGCCCGCCCCTCCGGTGGTGGTGCGTGGTGGTGCGTCCCTACGTCAGGCCTGCTCGCCGACCGTGATGTAGGTGATGTCGTCGCTCAGGGTGTTGTCCGGCTGGAAGGACAGCACGCCGTAGGAACCCGAGCCGGGCTCACCGGCGTCGACGAAGTCCAGCGTACCGGTGACACCGTCGAAGTCGATGTCGCCGCCACCGTCGAGGATCGCCTTGCAGTCCGCGAAGGTGGTGCACTTCTCGCCGTCGCGGGTGACCCCGTTGATCTCGGACGCGATGTCGACGCCGTTGGTCGACTGGGCCGCCTCGGCCGCCAGCGCGGAGATCATCACCGCGTCGTAGGACTCACCGGCGTAGTTGACGTCGGTCAGGCCCGGGTCCTGGGTCCGCAGCCGCTGCTCGAAGTCTCCGGAGAGCTCGGTCAGCGGGGTGGTGCCCTTCATGCCCTCGAGCAGACCGGCCGGCAGGCCCTCGCCGAGCGCGTTGCCCATGTTGCCGTCGGTGCCGTAGACGTTCTTCTCGCCCGGGCCGATGTTGACCTCGCTCATGCGGGTGATGATCCGCTTCGACTCGTCGAAGCCGATCACCGCGACCGAGTCGGGGTTGAACTGCGCGACCTGGTCGATCTCCGGGTTGAACGACGCCGCGTTGGGGTCGTAGATGATCTTCTGGATCGCGTCCTGCGGGATGCCGGCGGAGAGCAGGTTCTGCTCGGTGTTGTCCGCGAGACCGGCGCCGTAGGGGTCGTTACGGGCCAGGATGCTGACCCGCTGCGCGCCGTCGGACGCCATCAGCTCGGACAGCGCCTGCGCCTGCAGGACGTCCGCCGGGGCGGTCCGGAAGTAGAGACCGGCGTCCTCCCAGCAGGTGAACTCGTCGGAGGTGTTCGCCGGCGAGAACTGGACCACGCCGGCACCGGTGATCTTGTCGATCACCAGCTTGGAGACGCCGGACGCCGCGGCGCCGACGATCACCTGGGTGCCGGACGCCAGGTGCCGGTCCACGGTCTGGTTGGCGATGTCGGTGGTGTCGTCGCCGGAGTCACCGCGCAGGTGCTCGATCGGGTTGCCCAGCACACCGCCGGCTTCGTTGATCTCGTTGATCGCCACGTCGACACCGGCGAACTCGGGCGGGCCGAGGAAGGCGAGGCTGCCGGTCTCCGGCAGCAGCGAACCGATCTTCAGCGGCTCCGTGCTGGGGTTGCCGGACGCCTGGGCCTGCGGCGGCGTGCAGTCCGCGCCGGCAGCCGAGGGCGCCTCGCCACCCGTCTCCCCGCCGGCGTCCCCGGCGTCGCCGCCACCGCCGCCACATCCGGCCAGTACCAGCGACGCCACCCCGGCCAGGGCGGCGAGTCGCCACGTTGATCGCGTCATTCAAGTTCCCCTTCGACCGCCTCCCGCCGCCGGGTGGCGCGGGAGGATGGCCGGAAAACTAGTACGAAACCGGGGGTAAATGGGCGCCGATCACCGCTCGTGACAAGAATGTGATGGTTCGTCCCACCGGCAACATCGACGACACTTTCGCGGCGTCGATCACGCGACGCGCCGTGACCGGCCTGTTTCCCTGTGGCGTCGCGGAACGGAATCGGAACGGTTCCGGAACCGTCGGAACCGTAACGAATCGGAACCACAGGCGATGGCCGACGCAGAACGGCCCCGCCGGTTCGGACGAGCGGGCGGGGCCGTGTGCCTGCAGCGGGGCCGGGCCGGGACCCGGCCCCGGCCGTCAGGAGGACTTGGCGGGAGCGAGGCCCTCGACGACGGCCTCGGCGACCGCCTTCATCGTGGTGCGCCGGTCCATCGCAGTGCGCTGGATCCAGCGGAATGCCTCCGGCTCGGACATCTTCTGCGCGGTCATCAGCAGGCCCTTGGCCCGGTCGACGACCTTCCGGGTCTCGAAGCGCTCGTTGAGCGAGGCGACCTCGTCCTCGAGCGCCCGCTTCTCGGCGAACCGGGAGACGGCGAGCTCGATGGCCGGGACCAGCTCGTGGCGGGCGAACGGCTTGACCAGGTAGGCCATCGCGCCGGCGTCGCGGGCGCGCTCGATCAGGTCACGCTGGCTGAACGCGGTCAGCATGACGACCGGCGCGATCTTCTCGTCGACGATCACCGAGGCCGCCTCGATGCCGTCCTTCTTCGGCATCTTGACGTCCATGATGACCAGGTCGGGGCGCAGCTCACGGGCCTGGGTGATGGCCGCCTCGCCGTCGCCGGCCTCACCGGCGACCTGGTAGCCCTCCTCGGCGAGCATCTCGGCGAGGTCCATCCGGATGAGCGCCTCGTCCTCGACGACCAGCACTCGCCACCCGGGCTGCGGGCCGTCCTCGGCCGGCGTGTCTGCGGGAACGTTGTCGGTCACGAAGGATCTCCTTCGGGCTGGATCGGGAGCTCGGGCTGGGTCCGGAACTGTGTGCCCGGAAGTCCCACACGCTACCGGCGACGGCGCTGCCCGACCGCATTCCTTCGGCCCTTCGTGTGCGGAAACACGTCGCGCCCGCGCCTTTCCTCCCCTTCCGGCGGGGCCTCCCTTCCGGTCGGGTCGCTACTGCCGGGTCATGACTTCGGCCCGATCGCCGCGTCCAGTGCCGCGACGGCGTCCCGCCGGGCCACCGACAGCGAGGTGGGACGGTTGCGGCGGTGGGCGATGCCGAGCCTGTCCAGCGCCGCCTCGGCCAGACGCATGATGTCGTCGGAGGTGTTGGAGAGGAACCATCACCGAGCGAGGCTTGCCGAGCGAGAAGACGGCACCGGTAGGTGTACTCGCGGACCGATCCGTCGGGACGGGTGCTCCGGATGCGGTTCGTCGCGCGGCAGCCGTCGGAGTGGAACAGTCCCTTGAGGAACTGCGCCGGCTCTGCGTCGACGATCTCCTGCTGCCACTCCTCGAGCCGGATCTCGCGGGTGTGTTTCATCCCCGGACCGTGCTGGGAGAACAGGCAGACCCCGTGCTTCGAGTAGCTCTTGACGGCGGTGCAGCCCGTCTTACCTACCCTGCAGACGGCACCTCCGAGAGTGGAGCCCAGGGTCGCGGCCGCCTCCTCCAGGATCCCCGGCCAGGAGTCGTCGCAGAAGAGCGACAGGGACTGGACTCCACGCCGTCCGACGACGATGTGGCCGTCACCGAGGTACATCCCGAGCAGGTAGGCGTCACCGCCGGGCACCGGGAGGGGCCGGCACCGGAAGCAGGTGACCTCCGGCGGCCGGGCGCGACGGCTGCCGCGTTTCCAGTGCCCCACCGTGGTCAGCGCGTGATCGACGGTCTCCTGCGGATGCATGGCGGAAGTGTCGACCGCACCACCGACAGAATCGGCGGGAAATGTGCCCCCGGTGGGACTCGAACCCACACTGTATGGATTTTGAATCCACTGCCTGCTGCCAATTGGGCTACGGGGGCTACTGCATTCAGTCGATTAAGTTGTCTGCTCCACCTTAGCGCGCAGCCCAGCCCCGACGAGCGTGGGGCCGTCACCCCACCCGTTCCAGCAACGCCACCGCCTCCAGGTGGTGGGTCATCGGGAACGCGTCGAACGCGCGCAGCCCCGCGACCCGGTACCCGTACTCGGCGAACAGCGCGAGGTCCCGCCCGAGCGCCGCCGGGTCGCAGGCCACGTGCACCACCCGCTGCGGCCCGCGGCCGGTGAGCGCGCGCACGGCCGCCCGGCCCAGGCCGGTGCGCGGCGGGTCGGTCACCACGACGTCCGGGTCCGGCCGCAGCCGGGCGATCTCCCGCTCGGCCCGTCCCTGCACGAACTCGACCTGCGGCAGGTCCGCGAGCGCGGCAGCGCCGTCGGCCACCGCGGAGGGTGCGGACTCCACCACCAGGACCGTCCCGTCCGGCCCGGCCTGGCCGGCCAGCACCGACGCGAGCAGCCCGACGCCGCCGTAGAGGTCCCAGGCGACGCCCCCGGCCGGGACGTCGGCCCACTCCCCCACCACCGCGGCGAGGGTGTCCGGCAGGGCGGGGTGCACCTGCCAGAAGGTGCCCGCCGACAGCTCCCAGGTCCGTCCCGCGGCATGTGCGGTGGCGCCGGAGCCGACCCGGGCGGCGCCGTCGTCGTGCACCGTCACGTCGACCTCGGAACCGGGCCGGAACCGCCGCTCGAGGACCTCGGCGAGCGCCCCGCCGGGCACCAGTGGGCAGTCGCCGATCTCGCAGACGTCGTGACTGCGGTGCGCCCGCAGGCCGGGGACGCCGGCGTCGTCGACGGCCAGGCGCACCCGGGTCCGCCAGCCGAGCGGCCCGCCCGGCAGCTCCTCGACCTCGACGGCGTCGAACGGGACCGTGGACAGCGGGGCGGCCGGTGCGGCGAGCCGGGCGAGCTGCTCGCGCAGCACCGCGGTCTTGAGCCGGCGCTGGGCCTCCGGGGTGGCGTGCTGGAAGTCGCAGCCGCCGCAGCCACCTGGCCCGGCCCAGGAGCACGGCGGCTCGACCCGGTCCGGTGAGGCCTCCAGCACGGCGACGGCGTCGGCGCGGCAGTACGACCCGCCCGCGTCCTCGGTGACGACGGCGCGGACCCGCTCGCCGGGCAGCGCGTGCCGGACGAACACGACCCGGCCGGTCGGGTCGTCGGCCCTGTCGTCGCCCACCCGCCCCACGCAGTGCCCGCCGTGCGCGACCGGCCCGACGGTGAACTCCAGCATCCGGTCGGTCCAGTCCGTCACCGGCCGAGCGTCGTCCGGTCCTGCCGTGCGCACCGGTCGTGCAGAGCTCACCGGTCTCCCTTCGTCCCGCGGGCCGCGCCCGCACTCGGTCTCGTCCCCGGCGTGGCCACGCCGTTCCCGTCGCGCCGGTCGCCGGGCAGCGGTTCCAGACCCGGATAGCCGCGCCGGCTCGCCCCGGGGGCGGCGAGCGGCGACAGGCCCCGGGTGCGCGACGACGACGGCAGCTGCCACGGCACGCTCGTCACCATCACTCCCGGCTGGAACAGCAGCCGCGACTTCAGCCGCAGCGCGCTCTGGTTGTGCAGGATCTGCTCCCACCAGTGCCCGACGACGTACTCCGGGATGTAGACGGTCACGACGTCGCGCGGGGAGTCGGTGCGGATCCGCTTCACATAGTCCAGCACGGGCCGCGTGATCTCCCGGTACGGGGACTCCACGACCTTGAGCGGCACCGGGATCCCGCGCCGGTGCCACAGGTCGACCAGCTTCTTGGTGTCGGCGTCGTCGACGTTGACGGTGACGGCCTCGAGGATGTCCGGGCGGGTCGCGCGGGCGTAGGCCAGCGCGCGCAGGGTCGGCTTGTGCAGCGTCGAGACCAGGACGACGGCGTGGTTGCGCGAGGGCAGCACGTCGTCGGTCTCGTCGGCGACCAGCGCGGCGGCGACGCGGTCGTAGTGCCGCCGGATGGCCAGCATCAGCACGAAGAACCCGGCCATCGCGACGATCGCGATCCACGCCCCCAGGGTGAACTTGGTGATCAACACGGTGATCAGCACGAGCCCGGTCATGCATGCGCCGAAGCCGTTGATGGTCTGGCTGCGCCGCATCCGCCGCCGCTCGGGCGCGGACGGGCCCCGGGCCAGCTCGCGGTTCCAGTGCCGCACCATCCCGGCCTGGGACAGCGTGAACGACACGAACACCCCGACGGTGTAGAGCGGGATCAGCTTGGTGACCTCGGCCTCGAACCCGACGACCAGCAGGATCGCGAACAGCGCGAGCAGCACGATCCCGTTGGAGAACGCGAGCCGGTCGCCGCGGGTGTGCAGCTGGCGGGGCAGGTAGCGGTCCTGGGACAGGATCGAGCCCAGCACCGGGAAGCCGTTGAACGCGGTGTTCGCGGCCAGCACCAGGATCAGCGCGGTCATCACGATCACGAACAGGAAGCCGGGCCGGAAGTTCGCGAAGACGGCGTCGGCCAGCTGGGCGATCATCGTCTGCTGCTGGTAGCCGGGCGGCGCGTCCGGGAACTGCCGGGCCGGGTCCTCGGCGATCTTGACTCCGGTCAGCTGGGCCAGCGCGATCAGCCCCATGAACAGCGACACCGAGATCGCGCCGAGCATGAGGAGCGTGGTGGCGGCGTTGCGCGACTTGGGCTTGCGGAACGCCGGGACGCCGTTGGAGATCGCCTCGACGCCGGTCAGCGCGGCGGCACCCTGGGTGAAGGAACGCAGCACGAGCAGCATCAGCGCGAGCCCGGTGAACTGGTCGCCCTCGGCGACGAGGTGCAGGTCCGCGCTCGCCGCGCGGACCTCGTCGCCGAACAGCAGGATCCGGGTGAGCCCCCAGACGATCATGGTGCCGACGCCGAGGATGAACGCGTACACCGGGATCGCGAAGGTGATGCCGGACTCCCGGATGCCGCGCAGGTTGATCGCGGTGAGCACCACGATCGCCGAGACCGCGAACAGCACCTTGTGCTCGGCCACGAACGGCACCAGCGCACCGATGTTCGCCGCCGCGGCCGAGATCGACACCGCGACGGTGAGCGTGTAGTCGACGAGCAGGGCGCTCGCCACGGTCAGCCCGGCGTGCCGGCCGAGGTTGGTCGTCGCCACCTCGTAGTCGCCGCCCCCGGACGGGTAGGCGTGCACGTTCTGCCGGTAGCTCGCCACCACCGTCAGCATCACCACGACGACGGCGAGCCCGATCCAGGGCGACATCACGTACGAGGCGACGCCGGCCACCGACAGGGTCAGGAAGATCTCCTCGGGGGCGTAGGCCACCGAGGACATGGCGTCCGAGGCGAACACCGGGAGCGCGACACGTTTCGGGAGCAGCGTGCTGGTCAGGCGGTCACTGCGCTGCGGTCGTCCGACCACGAGCCGCTTGGCGGCGACGGCGAGCTTGCCCAACACGATGCGAGCCTATGCCTCTGGGTTGCGGGATGACGCGCTAGCGTGCGCACCAGGCACCCGGATCCGCCGAAGGGACGACGACCGTGCACGTCGTGATCATGGGATGCGGCCGGGTCGGCGCGTCCCTGGCCTCGAGCCTGGAACGGCTGGGCCACGAGGTCTCGGTCATCGACCGCGACCCGCAGGCGTTCCGCCGGCTCGGCCCGGACTTCAAGGGCCGCCAGGTCGTCGGGTACGGGTTCCACCGCGCCGTGCTCGACGAGGCCGAGGTCGGTTCCGCCGACGCCTTCGCCGCCGTCTCCTCCGGCGACAACTCGAACATCATCGCGGCCCGGGTGGCGCGCGAGACCTACGGCGTCGACCACGTCGTCGCCCGGATCTACGACGCCAAGCGGGCCGCCGTCTACGAGCGGCTCGGCATCCCGACCGTCGCCACCGTGCCGTGGACCACCGACCGGCTGCTGCGGATGCTGCTGCCCGACGGCGTCGCCAGCGCCTGGCGGGAGCCGACCGGCACCGTCGCGGTGCTGCCGCTGCCGCTGCACGAGGACTGGATCGGGCACTCGATCCGCGGCCTGGAACGCGCCACCGGCGCCCGTGTCGCCTTCATCGTCCGGTTCGGGCGCGGGATCCTGCCGGAGAAGGAGACCACCGTGCAGGCCGAGGACACCGTCTACGTGGCGGCGGTCTCGGGCACCGTCAGCGAGGTGACCGCGGCCGCCGCCGTGCCGCCGGAGGAGGACTGATGCGGGTCGCGATCGCCGGGGCCGGCGCGGTCGGCCGCTCCATCGCCCTCGAGCTGGTGGAGTCCGACCACCAGGTGATGCTGATCGAGCGGGAGCTGTCGAACGTCGACCCGCACACCGTTCCGGAGGCCGAGTGGGTGCACGCCGACGCCTGCGAGCTGGCCTCGCTGGAGGACGCCGGGATCGAGGGGTGCGACGTGGTGATCGCCGCGACCGGCGACGACAAGGTCAACCTGGTGGTGTCGCTGCTGGCCAAGACCGAGTTCGCGGTGCGGCGGGTGGTGGCGCGGGTGAACGACCCGCGCAACGAGTGGCTCTTCGGTGAGAACTGGGGCGTCGACGTCGCGGTGTCCACCCCGCGGCTGCTGGCGGCACTGGTCGAGGAGGCCGTGGCCGTCGGGGACCTGGTCCGGTTGATGACCCTCCGCCAGGGACAGGCGAACCTGGTCGAGGTCACGTTGCCGGACGACACCCCGCTGGCCGGACGCCCGGTACGGGCGGTGACGCTGCCCCCGGACTCGGCCCTGGTGACGATCCTGCGCGGCGGCCGGGTGATCGTGCCGCAGCCCGACGACGCCCTCGAGCCCGGCGACGAGCTGCTGTTCGTCGCGACGACCGCGGTCGAGGAGCAGATCCGGGAGGCGCTGAAGAGCTCGTGAGTGGTTGTCGCGGTCAGGACCGCGACAACCACTCACGAGCGCGGAACGCCGCCTTCGGCCCGCCGCACGATGAGGACGGTCGCCAGGATCGCGACGGCGAGCAGCGGGTAGCCCATCGCGAGGCGGGCGATGCCCAGCCAGGTCTCGGCGTTGGCGTCGTAGAGCAGTCCCTGGACGATCACCCGGGACACGAACACCACCGCCAGGATCCCGGTCGCGAGGGTGTAGGCGCGCAGCAGCGCCCGGTTCTGCCGCCACTCCATCCCGCGCGAGTTGATCCCGTTCCAGATCACCCCGGCCAGCGGCCAGCGCGCGATCATCGACACGATCGCGGCGAGCGCGAAGAACGCGCTGGTCAGCAGGCCCGGCAGGTAGAAGCCGCGGGCCTCGCCGGTCTGGCGCGCGACCAGCGCCGCGATGCCGACGCCGAGCAGCCCGGAGATCGCGGGCTGGATCGGGTCGCGGCGGGCCAGCCGCCAGACCAGCACCAGGGCACCGGCGCCGAGCGCCGCCCACAGCGCCGGTCCCAGCCCGGCGATCAGGTTGACGACGACGAACACGGCGACCGGCACCGACGAGGCGATGATCCCGGGGACCCCGCCCATCTGCTCGAGCAGCGTCGGCGTGCGATCCCCCTCGGTTCCCGCCGGCGGGGTGCGGTCCCCCGGCGGGACGGGCGCGTCCGCGGGGCCCGGCGCGCCGGGTGCGTCGATCCGCGGGAGCCGGGTCGTCGGGGCATCCTGCTGGTGGCGGGGGTCGTTCACTCGCGTCCGATCGCTCGCGGGGGTCCGGCGGCCGCCGGACCCGGTCGTGTCACTGCGCTTGTCTTGTCACTGCGCCTGTCGTGTCACTGCGCCTGTCGTGTCACTGCGCCTGGCAGATCTCGTAGTACGGGTTGTAGAGGATCTTCTTCCCGTCCCGGACGGAGACCCGGCCGCGGACCCGCATCGTGCGCCCGGCCTCGATGCCCGGGATCCGGCGCCGGCCCATCCAGACCAGGGTGACACCGTCGGTGCCGTCGAACAGCTCGGCCTTGAGGGTCGCCTCGGCGCTCTGCGGGCAGTGTTCGACACTCCGGATCCGGCCGAGCATCGTGACCTCCTCGCCGCACGCGCAGTCCTTGGCGGGGCGGGCGCCGGACTCCTCGACGTCCTCGGCGAGATCGCGTGCGTCGAGCTCGTCGACGTCGCTGGTGAGTGTGCGGAGCATCCGGCGGAACGCACCGCCATCCGTGCTGCCCATGTCTCTCCTCGGCCCGCGCGGACCCCGGTCCGTCCGGTGTCCCGCACTGTGCGTGGCACGAGCCGTGCGCACGCGTGTGGCGACCCGACGGGTGTCGTGTTACCGCGCATCAAGCGTAACGCGTGGGGGTCCCGGAATGTGCCCGGGCGGTCCCCCACCCGGGCACGGTGTGTCCGGACACCGATCCTCAGTCCCGGCGGTGCTTGCCGAGGTCGTACGGGTCGCCCGCCGCACCGCGGCGACCGGCCGACCAGCGTCCGGTCAGCCCGGACCCACCGGCGGCCCGGCCGGGGTCGTCGTCCGGCTCGTCGCCGGTCCCGGTGGCACGGTGACCGAGGTTCAGGCCGGAGCGGAAGCCGGCGTCGTGGCCCGCCCGGTCGCCCGGGTCCTCCGTGGTGACCGCGGCCCGCCGGCTGCGGCGGTAGTCGGCCAGCCCGGTGACGCCGGAGCGGTCGTCCTCGTCGCGGTCGCCGTCCGCCCGGCCGTTCCGGGGCCGGGCCTGGCCGGTCTCGTGGGCCGGCCACCGGTCCGACGATGCGCTCCGCAGCAGGTCCTGCAGGGCGCTGCGGGCCTCGTCGGGGGTGACGGGCGGGTCGCCCCGGTACCGGTCGACGACGTCGGCCGACGCGCGGAACAGCTCCTCCCCGCCCGGGCCGTCGTCCTGCCACCCACGGTCCGCATCCCGCGCCCCGCCGTTCCGGCGACGTCCGCCGGCCGGTTCGGCGCCGTTCGACGCCCGAGCGCCGTTCGACGCCCGGGGGCCGGTCCCCGCAGCCCGCGGCGACGCCGGCTCCGGCGTCCCGGCGGACGACGCCAGGATGTCGGCCACCGACCAGCCGGCGCCGCCCGACCCGTGCCGGCCCGGACGACGGCTCGCGGCGATCTCGGCCGAGAGCCAGTCCTCGGCGTCGGACCGTTCGTCGCGCGCGGCCGGGCGCTCCCGGCGGCGCCGCGGGAGCGCTTCCGCCGCCGGAGCGGGTGCGGACCACGGCTCGGGTTCGGGCTCGGGATCGGGTTCCCGGTCGAGCGTCGCCTCCATCAACGGCACGTCGGAGAGCGGGATGTCCTCGATCGCCAACGGGCCGGCCGGGGCACCGCTGTCGCGGCGGCGCCCGGTCGTCCGGTCGGGTCGCGGGGTGTCGGCGTCCTCGCCGGTACGGCCGACGAGCAGGTCCTCGTCGTCGGAGGCGCGTTCCGCGGAACGCCGCCGCCGCGGCTCGGTGCCCGCGGCGGTGGCGCGGCGCGCGCCGGTGCGGCCCTCGGCGTCGTCCGGTCCACCGTCCCGGCTCACGTCCGGGCGGGCGGCCGGTCCGCCGTCCCGACGACGACCGGCCGGCGCGGTGCGCTCCCGGTCCGTCCGGCCGGCGCCGTAGCGCGGGTCCGCGGGCGTCCCGGCCAGCAGGTCGGCGACCGAGAGCGCGGTCACCGCGGGGTCGCGACGGACCGGAGGCTCGGTCATCTCCGGCTCGGCAGCGGCGATCTCGGGAACGACCGGCTCGGGAACGACCGGCTCGGCGACGGCCCGCTCGGGCACGGAACGCTCGGGCACGGAACGCTCGGGCACGGCCGGCTCGCGGGTCGGGGCCGCGGCGGCCCGGCCCGGCACCGGGCGCCCGGTCCGTCCGCCCCCCGGCCGCCGGTCGGCGCGCGGAGCCCGGACCCGTCCGGACCCGGTCGCGGACCGGTCGCGCGACGCGGCGGCGTCCTCGTCCGTCCCGACCTCGGCCGCCGGCCGCCCGGAGCCCCGACGGGCGGAACTGCGGTCCGGGCGGTCCGGCCGGCCGACCCTGCGCCCGTAGTGCGGGCCCGGGGCGTCGGCGCCGTCCTGATCCGCGCCGGACGGCACCGGAGTCCCGGCGGCTCCGACCGGCACCGGCGGCGTGCCGGCCACGGTGGTGCGCTCGGCCGGCGGCTCGGGAGCCGGGCGGGGCGGGGCGACCGCGGTCCGCTCGGCCGGAGCCTCCGGCGGTGCCGCGGCGCGCGCGGCCGGCCGGCGGGGCACCTGCGGGAGCGCGCGGGTCTCCGGCTCCGGCGCGGGCTGCGCGTCCGGCCGGCGACGCACCTCGCCCGCCCGTCCGGACGCAGCCGGACGCGCGGGAGTAGCGGGGCGGGCCGGCGCGGCCGGGCGGGCGTCCTCCCGCGCGGAAGGAGCGCGACCGGCGGCCGGACGCCGGGGCGCCTCGTCGGCCTCGTCGTCGTCCCGCTCGGGGGCCGGTGCCGGCACCGAGACGGTGATGCTGGCCTTCTGCGGCTGCGCGGCCTCGGGCTGCTCGGAGCGCATGTGCTCGGGGAGCTCGAGCGGCAGCACCGTCCGCGGCGGGTACGGCGACTTCCCGCGCACGACGATGATCCCGCGCAGCACCCGGCGCAGCTCGACGTCGAGGGCCTCGACGGTCTCCAGCGACGCGGTGGCGACGCCGTAGACCATCCACCGCGGCCCGTCGCAGCCGACGAACACCGAGGCGGCGTTCTCGGTGCGGGCGTGCAGCTCACGGCCCCAGTCGCCGCGCCCGGCACGGACCCGCGCCCCGCCGTTGCGCAGCGAGGTCTCGATCTCCGCACCCAGGTCGCCCCACAGCCCGGCCGAACGGGGCGCGGCCAGCGCGCTGACCGCGATCCGGCCCTCGGGCAGCATGAGGTGGACCGCCTGCGGGCGCGCGGCGCCGGCCGGCTCCAGCTTCAGCTCGGCGCCGTAGGGCACCGGGACGTGGATCGACCCGAGGTCGACGCGGGCGAGCGCGTCGGTCATGGACGGGTCGAGCTCCTCGACATCGGCCGGACCGAGCGGCCGGCCGCCGCTGCCGGGCGGCGGGACCGAGAGCGGGGCGTCCCCGACGCCGTACTCGTCCTCGTCGTAGTCCCCGGCGTCCTCGTCGTGCACGTCCTGCTCGTCGTCGTACTCGTCGTACTCGTCGTCGGCGTACCCGTCGTCGGAGTACCCGTCGTCGTACCCGGCGGGGCCGCGGCCCCAGCCCGGGTCGTCGGGGTCGCCCCCGTCGAAGCCCTGCGGCGTGCGGTCGCGGGCGTAGGCGGGTTCCTCCGGGGACACGGGCCGGTGGCTGAGCAGCGGCGGCTCGTCCTCGTCCCAGCGGCCGTCCGGGGCGACCCGCTCGTCGTACTCCCCGGATCCGGTGGGGAACCGGCCGGACGCGCCCGGTGCCGGGGCGCGCCCGGGGTCACGGCCGACGGCCCGGACGGCGGTGGTCGCCACCGCCCCGCCGGGCGCTCCGTCCGGCCCGGGACCGCCACGCGGAGCCCCGGGCGGGGTCGCGCCGTTCCGGCCCGCGTCGGCGGACCCGTTGCGGTGCGGCCCGGGTGCTCCGTTGCGGCCCGGCCCTCCGGGGCTGCCGTTCGGCGCACCGTTCCGGGGGACGCCGCCCTGGCCGCGGCCGGCGGGCGGGCCACCGTTGCGACCGGGCGCTGCGGGGCCACCACCGGGCGCCCGGCCGTTCCCGGCCTGCTGCGGTACGCCCGGACCGGGCGGGCCCCAGCCGTCGTCCGGGCCCGCGTACCCGTCGGCGCCGTACCCGTCGTAGTCGTCGTAGCCGTCGTACTCGTCGTCGAAGTCGCCGTATCCCGGGTACGCGGGGTAGGTCCCCGTGCCGGTGTCCTCCATGCCGTGCTCGGGCCGGATGTCGAACATCCGCCCGCGTGATCGTCCTGGCATCAGCCGGCGCCCTCCCCGGGCGCGAGTACCGCGCTCCCCCCGGTCGAACCGTGGCCGGCCGTGCCGCGCACCGACTCCGGCAGCGCGTCGACCTCGACGAACCGTGCCGTCTCGACACGCTGGACGACCAGCTGCGCGATCCGGTCCCCCCGGTGCAGCGCCACCGGCTCGTGGTGGTCGGTGTTGACCAGGCACACCTTGATCTCGCCCCGGTAGCCCGCGTCCACGGTCCCGGGGGCATTGACGATCGACAGGCCGCTGCGGGCGGCCAGCCCGGACCGCGGGTGGACGAACCCCGCGTAGCCCCGCGGCAGCGCCACCGCGACGCCGGTGCCCACGAGCCGGCGTTCACCGGGCGCGAGCACGACGTCGGAGGTGGTCACCAGATCGGCTCCGGCGTCTCCGGGCCGCGCGTAGACGGGCAGCGGGACGCCGGGGTCGAGGCGGGTCAGCAACACGTCGATCGACGGCGCGACCTGCGTCTCGTCCGGGGGAGCGGGGACGGAACCGGGCACGGTCGGCGACGCTACCCTGGGAGCCGTGAGCGATCGGCTTCCGGAAACGGACTCTGCGACGTCCGGCCCCACTGCGTTCGACGAGCGGTTGTCGGTGCCGGTGTGGTGGTACCTGCTCGCGCTCGGGATGGGTGTCCTGCTGGGGGCGCAGATCCACATGGGCTATCCGGGACTGCGGTCCTGGATCGGTTACGTGACGATGGTCCCGCTGTGCCTCGGCGTGCTGTGGTGGATGGGCCGCAGCCGCACGGTCGTCCGTGGCGGGGCCGGTGGCGGGACGCTCGTCTCGAACGGCCGCACGGTGCCGCTGTCGGCGGTCGGGGTCACCGACACCGTGGCCCGCGGGGACAAGCAGGCCGCGATGGGCCCGGACCTGGACCCGACGGCCTACGTCCTGCACCGGGCGTGGATCGGCCCGCTGGTCCGGGTGGAGATCACCGACCCGTCGGTCGGCGAGCCGTACTGGGTGCTGAGCAGCCGCCGTCCCGAGGAGCTGCGCGGCGCGATCGCCGCCCAGCAGCAGGCCCCCACCGGCTGAGGCTCCGCTCCCCCGGCACGACCGGACCCCCGACACGACGAGACCCCGGCGGTGAACCGCCGGGGTCGCTGTCGTATCGGTCGGGCCGCGGCGCCGTCAGGCGCAGTCGCGGCAGATGAACTGGCCGCCGCTGGCGCTGGCGAGCCGGCTCCGGTGGTGCACCAGGAAACAGCTCGCGCAGGTGAACTCGTCCGCCTGCTTCGGCAGGACGTTCACCGTCAGCTCCTCGCCGGACAGGTCCGCCCCCGGGAGCTCGAAACTCTCCGCGGTGTCGGTCTCGTCGACGTCGACGACCGCGGACTGTGCCTCGTTACGACGCTGCTTGAGCTCGTCGAGCGAGTCCTCGGCCATCTCGTCGGCCTCGTTGCGACGCGGGGCGTCGTAGTCGGTCGCCATGGGTCTCACCCTTGCCATTCACTCCGTGCTGCTCACGGCGCGGGTGAGCAGCAGATCCTTCGCATCGGTCGATCGTCGCGTGCCGGTGGTGAACGTCGCGGCGACCAGGTTTGTGCCCGGCGGCGGAAGTGACACCGGTCTCACCCGGGGGACGAACCCCCGAAGATCGACGCGGCTCCGGTCCCGGCGACCGGTCCGGCACCGGCGGCCGGGAGGGTAGCCCAACGCCCGGTGCCCGCTGCAGCACGGTCGGTGTCGGGTGGGCCACAGACGGCCGGAGCGACCGTTCGACCCGGGCGGGAGGGTGTCGCGACACCCCCCGGACGCGGCTCCGCACTAGGGTCTGCGGATGTGACGACGAGCAGCCGCACGCCCACGCCCGGTGCCGATGCCGACGTGGTCGGCGGATGGCTCGCCACGGAGCTCGGCGACGACCGGTGGCGGGAGGCCACGCTGGCCCCGATCGGCGCCGGACGCTCGAACCTGACCTACCGGGTGGACAGCCCGGCCGGAGCCGTCGTCCTGCGCCGGCCGCCGGTCGGCTCGGTCGCCGCGACCGCCCACGACATGGGCCGCGAGCAGCGGGTGATCTCGGCGCTGGCCGGCTCGGCCGTACCGGTTCCCGCCGTGCTGGCGGCCTCGGACGGAGAGGGACCGGACGCCCCGACCGACGCGCCCTGCTTCGTGATGGAACTCGTCGACGGCGTCGTCCCGCTGGACGACCTGCCCGCGGACTGGGCTCCCGCGGACGACGACCGGCGGCGGGCGGGCGAGGCGCTGGTCGACGTGCTCGCGGCACTGCACGCCGTGGACCCGGCCGAGGTCGGGCTGGCCGACTTCGGGCGCCCGGACGGCTTCATGGAGCGCCAGATCCGGCGCTGGGGGAAGCAGTGGGCCGCCGCCCGCGACTCGGACGACGAGTCGGTCCCGGTCGACGCGGAGACCGAGCGGGAGCTGACCCGGCTCTCGGAGCGGCTCGCCGCGGACGTCCCCGCCGCCCAGCGGCACACGATCGTGCACGGCGACTACCGGCCGGACAACTGCGTCTACGACGCCGGGGACCCGGGCCGGATCCTGGCGGTGCTGGACTGGGAGATGTCCACCCTCGGTGACCCGCTCGCCGACGTGGGCCTGCTGCTCGTCTACTGGAAGCAGGCCGGCGACGACGGCGTGTGGGCCGCCGCACAGCCGCTGCCGGGCCCCACCGACCGGCCCGGCTTCCCCACCCGGCGCGAGATCGTCGAGCTCTACGCCGCCCGGACCGGCCTCGACACGACCCCGCTGCCCTGGTATGTGGCCTTCGGCACGTTCAAGCTGGCGGTGGTGCTGGCCGGGATCCTCGCCCGGGTCCGGGCCGGCTCGGTACCGGCGGAGATGGCCGACGGGCTGGACGGCACCGTCGGCCCGATCGTCGCGCTGGGCCACCACGTGCTCGACGGGGGGGCGTTCTAGATGCTCCCGGAGTCGACCCGCTCCACCCGCCCCTACGAGCGCCGCCGCACCCGGCCGATCCTGGTCACCACCGCGGTGCTGGCCGTGCTCGCCGTCGCCACCTGGGTGGTCGTGCTGAGCGCCGTCACCGACGGCCCGTCGTCGACGGTCTGCTCCACCCCGGCAACCGGCCCGGTCGCCGGCACCGAGCTGGACCGCGAGGCGCTCGCCGGGATCACCCCGGCCGCCCCCCGCGACGTCCGCTTCCAGGTGCTCAACGCGGGCGGGCAGCGCGGCCAGGGCACGCTGGTCTCCGCGGAGCTCACCGACCTGGAGTTCGGCGAGGCCGCCGCGCCGGGCAACGACCCCGCGCATCCCGACGGCGACCTCGACTGCATCGGGCAGATGCGGTTCGGGCCCGACGGCGAGGCAGGCGCGGCCACCCTGGCGCTCGCGCTGCCGTGCGTGGAGCTGATCCGCGACGACCGGGGCGGTGCGGTCGTCGACGTCGTGGTCGGCGGCGCCTTCACCGACGTCGCCCCGGGCCGCGCGGCCCGGGACGCGCTGGAGCAGCTGTCCTCGCCGGGGAGCGAGGACGGCGCGCAGGCCGACCCGGCCCGGCTGACCGAGGCGCGGGACGGGGTCTGCTGACCCGGTCAGACGAGGGACGCGCCGGACCGCAGGGCCAGGCCGGCCAGCTCGTGCGCGATCCCGGGGGTGGCGGCCAGCGAGACGTCCGCACCGAGCCGGTCGCCGGCCACTCCCAGGTCCGCGAACACCCCCGGCGGGGCCGCGATGTGCACCAGGGCGCCCGCCTCGCGGGCGATCAGCGCGCCGGCCGCCCAGTCCCACCAGTTGGCGCCGTGCTCGAGGTAGCCGTCCAGCCAGCCGGCCGCGACCGCGCACAGGTCCAGCGCCGCGGCGCCGGCCCGGCGGACGTCGCGCACCTCCGGCAGCATCTCGGCGACCATGCGGGCCTGCCGGGCCCGGCGCTCGGCCCGGTAGGCGAAGCCGGTGCCGACCAGCGACTGCCCGAGCTCGGTGGCCCGTGTGACCGCCAGCGGCCGCCCGTCGCAGGTGGAACCGAGCCCGCGACCGGCCGACCACAGCCGTCCCGCGGCGGGCTCGGCGACCGCCCCGGCGAGGGTCTCGCCGGCCTCGACGGCCGCCACCGAGATCGCGTACCAGGGCAGGCCGTAGAGGTAGTTGACGGTCCCGTCGATCGGGTCGACCACCCAGCGGGCCGTGGCCGCGTCGCCCGCGCCCTCCTCGCCGTAGACCGGTTCACCCGGGCGGAGCTCGGCGAGCCGGGCCCGGACGAAGCGCTCCACCGAGGCGTCGGAGGCGGTCACGACGTCGGTCGGCGAGCTCTTGGTCGTGACCGCCTGCCCGTTCACCTCGCCCGCCGCGTCCCGGGGGCTGGGCAGGCCGCGCAGGTGCTCGGCGGCCTCGGAGGCGACCTGCTCGGCGACGGCGCGCAGGGTGGCGGGATCGGTGCCGGTGGTGGCACGTTCGTGCGGGCTCACCACCCCATCCGACCACGCCGGGAAGGCCCCGGACGCGCGGGGCGGCGTGAGGTGCGTCCCCTGCTGCAGGACGCGGTTACAATGGAACGCGTATCCCGCCTCCGGGACGCGCGGCGACCACCAATGACGCCGGCGACCGAGGTGGAGCCAGGACAGAACATCCCGGCCGGTCCGCGACCTCGTCCCCCCCGACGGGTGCGCCGCGCTCCGCCGGCAGTAACGACTCCAGCGCACGTAGCGAGAGGGCCCAGGTGGCA
The DNA here is from genome assembly GCF_040105385.1 of Pseudonocardia nematodicida. Lineage (NCBI taxonomy): Bacteria > Bacillati > Actinomycetota > Actinomycetes > Pseudonocardiales > Pseudonocardiaceae > Pseudonocardia > Pseudonocardia nematodicida. Next base: position 307,959 of record NZ_JBEDNQ010000007.1, on the reverse strand, counting down.
GCCGCAGACTCCGCAGCACGCAGCGACTCGACCGTCGAGACGACGGCGGGCACCGCATCCCGCAGCCGCCGTCCGTCCGGTGCGACCGCGTCCGCCGCCACGGCGACCGGCACCGCCAAGAAGCCGGCGACGCGGACCCGCAAGGCCGCCGCGCCGAAGACCGGCCCCGCCAAGAAGGCGTCGCCCAAGAAGGCGTCCACGAAGAAGGCCGACGGCGAGGACGCCGACTCCGAGGACGAGGTCGTCCTCGAGGACGGCGAGGACGGTGCCGACATCGAGGCGGACCTCGCCGAGGCCGCCGCGGACGTCGAGGACGTCGTCGAGGACTCCGACGACGAGGACGACTCCGACGACGACACCAACACCGGCAAGAACCGGGTGGCGCCGACCACCCGCGCCTCCCAGCAGAAGTCGGCCGACTTCGTCTGGGACGAGGAGGAGTCCGAGGCCCTGCGCCAGGCGCGCAAGGACGCCGAGCTCACCGCCTCGGCCGACTCGGTCCGCGCCTACCTGAAGCAGATCGGCAAGGTGGCGCTGCTCAACGCCGAGGAGGAGGTCGAGCTCGCCAAGCGGATCGAGGCCGGCCTCTACGGCGCCGAGCGCATCCGCAAGGTGTTCGAATCGAACGAGAAGCTCTCCCCGCAGATGCGGCGCGACCTGCGCTGGATCGTCCGGGACGGCGAGCGCGCCAAGAACCACCTGCTCGAGGCGAACCTCCGGCTCGTGGTCTCGCTGGCCAAGCGCTACACCGGCCGCGGCATGGCGTTCCTGGACCTGATCCAGGAGGGCAACCTGGGTCTGATCCGTGCGGTCGAGAAGTTCGACTACACCAAGGGCTACAAGTTCTCGACCTACGCCACCTGGTGGATCCGGCAGGCGATCACCCGGGCGATGGCCGACCAGGCCCGCACCATCCGCATCCCGGTGCACATGGTGGAGGTCATCAACAAGCTCGGCCGCATACAGCGTGAGCTGCTCCAGGATCTCGGGCGCGAGCCCACTCCCGAGGAGCTCGCCAAGGAGATGGACATCACCCCGGAGAAGGTGCTGGAGATCCAGCAGTACGCCCGGGAACCCATCTCCCTGGACCAGACCATCGGCGACGAGGGCGACTCCCAGCTCGGTGACTTCATCGAGGACTCCGAGGCCGTCGTCGCGGTCGACGCGGTGAGCTTCACGCTGCTGCAGGACCAGCTCCAGTCGGTGCTGGCGACGTTGTCCGAGCGCGAGGCGGGCGTCGTGCGGCTGCGGTTCGGCCTCACCGACGGCCAGCCGCGCACCCTCGACGAGATCGGCCAGGTCTACGGCGTGACCCGCGAGCGGATCCGCCAGATCGAGTCGAAGACGATGTCGAAGCTGCGCCACCCGTCGCGGTCGCAGGTGCTGCGCGACTACCTGGACTGACGCACGTTCCACCCGACAGGCCCCGCCGGTGCGTCCGGCGGGGCCTGTCGCGTTCCGCGGGACGTGCGCAGCGCAACGTTGCAGCAGCCCTGCAGCCCCCAGGGTCGTCGTCGGCCTCCTCGTCCTCCTGCTGGTGCATCCTGATGCGGAGATGCGACGATGGGATCGTGCGGACTACGATCGACCTTCCCGATGACCTGCACCAGCAGGCGATATCGATCGCGCGGGACACCTCCCGGACGCTGAGCGACATCGTCGCCGAGCTGATGCGCCGAGGGCTGGAGCAGGCCCCGCCCACTGCTGTGCATCGAAGCGAGCGAACCGGCCTCCCTGTCATCACCCTCGGTCGAACCGTCACCACCGAGGACGTCCGGTCCCTGCACGACGACCGGTGACGGTGCTGCTCGACGCCAATGTCCTGATCGCCCTGACGATCACCGATCATGTGCACCACGGCGCCGCCGAGGAGTGGTTCGGTGCCACCGACACCGGGTTCGCGACCTGCCCGATCACCGAGGGCGCGCTGGTGCGGCTGCTGATCCGCGACGGCCGCGACGCCGGAGAGGCACACGCCGCCCTGCACGGCCTGCACTCGTCGCGACGCCACGAGTTCTGGTCCGACGACATCGCCTACACCGAGGTCCGGCTGACCGGCGTCGTCGGGCACCGGCAGGTCACGGACGCCTACCTCGCGCAGCTCGCCCGCGCGCACGACGCACGCCTAGCGACGTTCGACCGGGGCCTGGCCGCACAGCACGCCGACGTCGCCGATCTCGTACCGGTCGGCTGAGCCCTCACCCCCGCAGCAGCCGGTTCAGCCCCGGCGCGACGTCCCGGTGCGTCCGCACTGCGGCCATCCGTCCTCCCCCGAGCCGCGCGATCTCCCGCCCCAGCACGGCGTCGTGCTCGCCGTCGGTCTCCAGCAGCACGTGCAGCTCGCCGAACCGCCGGGCGACCGTGCGCGGGTCCGGGCCGGCGTTGTGCACGGCGTCGCTGAGCAGCACCGCGACCCGCCGCCGTTCCCGGGCCCGGGCCCGGGCCAGCTCGGTGTGCGCGACGGACAGCCCGAACCCGACGTCGGTCAGCCCGCGGGCCGGGATCCGCAGCAGCCGGTCGAGCAGCACACCGGGCGTCGCGGGTTCGTCGAGTGTGGACAGCACCGCGGCGTCGGACCAGAACGCGACCAGCGCCAGCCGGTCCCCCGCCCCGCCCGGGTCGCCGGACAGCGCCGCGACCGTCGCCGCGGCGATCCGGACCTTCTCCCCGCGCATCGAGCCCGAGACGTCGACGATCAGCGTGATGGCTCGTGGTGACCCGGTCCGTTCCCGGACGACGATGTCGGTGTCCTCGGGCACCGGCCGCTCGGTGAGCACCTCCAGGGTGCGGTCCAGGTCGATGTCGTCGGAGCGGTAGCGGTAGGGCTGCGGCGAGGGCGCGCCGCGGCCCCGGGAGGCCCGCGGGTCACGGGGCCGCCGCAGGGCCAGCCGGCGGGCGATCCGGCGGGCCATCGCCGTCACCTCGCGGTCGGGCGGGCGGTCCTCCAGCAGTTCGGCGAGGCCGCGGGCCCGCGCCACGTGCGAGGTCGTGAGCGAGCCCTGGCCGCCGACCGGGCCGTGGCCGGGATCTGCCCGGTCCCCGCTCGACCGCTCGACGACGACCGGGGCGCCCGGTCCGCTACGGAACAGATCCGGCGCGGCGGTGAGCTGCTTCGGCCGCCGGCGCAGCGGGGCTAGGCCACGCCGCGACCCGGCGGCGGGCAGCTCTACGGCGTTGTCGACGTCGAGGACATGGGGACCCGGCGCCGCACGCCGGGGCCGGAGAAAAAATGGTCCTGCCAGATCCTGGTGATCACCTCCTCCGGGGTGGTGTCGACGGCGTCGTCCACCGCGATCCGGGCGGACAGCGCGAGCAGCGCGGCGTCGAGGACGAGCCGGGGACGGTCGCCGTCGTGGCTGCCGAGCCGTCCGAGCTCGACGGCGACCGCGGTCAGGTCGATCGCGCCGCGCACGCTGGACCCGCGGCGCAGGTCCGGGTGCGACCGGGTGGCCCGGGTGAGCGCGACGGCGTCGGTGACCAGCTCGGCGTCGTCGCACCCGGTCCGGGCCCGCACGATCGCCTCCTCCTCCCCCGTGTCCTGGTAGCCGACCACCAGCCGGCACCAGCGGTCGTAGACCGAGTCGGAGATCCGGGCGGTGCCGACGTCGTCGAACGGGTTCATCGACGCGAGCACCCGGAAGGTCGGCGCCGCGCTGATCGCGCCGACCCGGGGCACCGTCACCTCGCGCTCGGCCATCGCGCCGAGCAGCACGTTGAGCGTGTCCTCGGGCGCCCGGTTGAGCTCCTCGATGTAGAGGAACCCACCCTCGCGCATCGCCGCGACCAGCGGGCCGGGCACGAAGTTCTCCGGTGAGTAGTCCTCGCGCAGCACCCGGGCCGGGTTGTGGTGCCCGACCAGCCGGGCCGGGGTCAGCTCGGCGTTGCCCTCGACCAGCACGAACGGCACGCCCCAGTGACCGGTGATCGCCCGCAGCATCGTCGACTTCGACACCCCCGGCGGGCCCTCCAGCATCACGTCCCGCCCGGCGGACACCGCCGCGAGCACCAGGTCGAGCTCGCGGCGGCGGCCGATCACGACGCGGGAGATCGCGTCCCGCGCGGACGGCGCACTCACTTCTGCAGGAACCCGCCGTCGACCGGCAGCATCGTCCCGGTGACGTAGCGCCCCTCGTCGGAGGCGAGGTAGACGATCGCGTTCGAGATGTCGACCGGCTCGACCATCTCGACCGGCAGCATGTTCTGCAGGTTCTCGCCGAACGACGGGTCGCCGGAGATGATCCCGCCGATGTAGTCGTTGGTGACCATCGGCGTGTTCACCCCGGTGGGGTGCACGGTGTTGACCCGGATCGAGTACGGCGCCAGCTCGGTGGCCAGGTTGCGCATCAGCCCGACGACGCCGTGCTTGGCGGCGACGTAGTGGCCGGTGCGGGCCATGCCCTTCACCCCGGCCGTCGAGCTGGTGAGCACGATCGCGCCGCCGTTGCCGGCGTCGATCATCGCCGGGACCGCGGCGCGGACGGTCTTCCAGACCCCGGTGAGGTTGACCCCGATCATCTCCTCCCACTCGTCGTCGGTGATCGACCAGGTGTTGTCGGCGAACCCGGCGATGCCGGCGTTGCCGCACACGATGTCGAGCCGGCCGAACTCGGCCACGCCGGCCTCCACGACGGACTGCACGGCCGCGGTGTCGCGGACGTCGGCCTCGCGGGCGACGATCCGCCGGTCGAGCTCCTCGACCAGCTTCACCGTCTCGGCCAGGTCCTCGGGCCGGGACAGCGGGTAGTGCACCGAGTCGAGCCGGCCGCAGAGGTCGAACGCGATGACGTCGGCCCCCTCCTCGGCCAGCCGCACCGCGTGCGACCGGCCCTGTCCGCGCGCGGCCCCGGAGACCAGCGCGACCTTTCCCTCCAGGCGTCCAGGCATGATCGTGTCCTCTCCGAGTCAGGCGGCGTTGTTCGCGTTCATGCCGGCGGCGACCGCGATGGTCTCGCCGGTGATGAATCGGGCCTCGTCGGAGGCGAGGAAGAGCATCGTGTTCGAGATGTCGACCGGCTCGATCCACGGGACGGGCACCGGGTTCAGCGACTGGAACGCCGGTGCGGCATCGTCACGGGTCGGGTTCGCGACGCCGGGCAGGAACAGCTCGTAGGCCGCCGGGTTCTGGATCATCCCGGTGTCCACGCTCGTCGGGCAGATCGCGTTGACGGTGATCCCGTTGCTCGCGACCTCGATCGCGGTGGACTTGACCAGCCCGATCACGCCCCACTTGGCGGCGACGTAGTGGGCGATGTTGCCCATGCCGACCTTTCCCGCCATCGACGAGGTCGCGACGATCCGCCCGTGCCCCTGCTCGATCATCGTCGGCAGCACGGCCCGGAACGCGTGGAAGACGCCGGTCAGGTTGACCGCGATCATCTCCTGCCACATGTCCCCGGACATCTCCGCGACCGTGCCGAACGAGAAGATCCCGGCGTTGGCCAGCAGGACGTCGATCCGGCCCAGCTCGGTGCGGGCCCGGTCGGCGAAGTCCTGGACCTGGTCCCGGTCGCGGACGTCGGCCCGGACCGCGACGCAGCGGCGGTCCAGCTCCTCGACGAGCTTGACCGTCTCGTCGAGCTCGGCCTGCCGGCCCGTCGGGTACGGGACGGTGCCCATCTGGTCGGTGATGTCGCAGAACGCGATGTCCGCGCCCTCCCGGGCGAAGGCCAGGGCGTGCGACCGCCCCTGCCCCCGGGCTCCTCCCGTGATCAGGACGACCTTGCCGTCGTACCGTCCCATCGTTCCTCCTTCTCGGCCGAACTCCGTTGTTCTCCGTGGATCAGTGCTGTCTTCAACGCGCGAGGGCGCCGCCGTCGACCGCGAGGCAGTGCCCCGTGACGCGGCGCGCGTCGTCGCCGAGCAGCCACAGCAGGGCCCCGGTGATCTCGTCCGGCGAGATCACCTCGGCGAGCAGCTGGTCGTGCAGCCACCGTTTGTGCACCTCGTCGGGGGCGAGGCCGAGCTCGTCGGCGAGCCCGGCGACCATCGGGGAGTCGACGGCGCCGGGCAGGATCGCGTTGACCGTGACGCCGTCGGGCGCGAGCTCGACGGCCATCGCGCGGGTCAGCCCGACGACGCCGTGCTTGGCGGCGACGTAGTGCGCGAACTCGGGGACCGCCCGGGCTCCCCCGGTCGAGGCGATGTTCACGACGCGGCCGCGCGGCGAGCGGCGCACGTGCGGGGCGGCCGCGCGGGACACCCGCCACACCCCGGACAGGCCGGTGTCGACGACGGCGTCCCACTCGGCGTCGGACAGCTCCCAGAACGGGGCGCTGGTGACGACGGCGGCGTTGTTGACCACCACGTCCACCCGGCCGAAGCCGGCGGTCAGGGTGTCGACGGCGGCGGTCACCTCGGCGGTGTCCCGGACGTCGGCGACCAGCGGGACCGCGCGTCCCCCGGCGGCCGTGATCTCGGCGACGACGGCATCGAGCTCGTCGCGCGTCGCGAGCGGGTAGGCGGGCACGTCCTGGACCCGGCACACGTCCAGGGCTCCGACGGCGGCGCCGGCGGCGGCGAGGCAGTGCGAGCGGCCCTGCCCGCGGGCCGCGCCGGTGACGAGGGCGACCTGGCCGGTGAGATCGGGCAGTTCCATCCCACCTCCGGGCGTCGGAGAACCCGGCGGAACCGTCCGGATCCGGCTCACGGTCATCGTCGACAGCGGCCGTCTGTGAGGTGTAGCACTAGGCAAGAAACCCGTACAAACCGTTCCCGGACGGTTCCGCACGGATCGGGGGTGCCTGGTGAGCTCCGAGGGCTGGTTCACGACGGGTGAGGCGTGTGCGGTGCTCGGGATCAGCCGCACGACCCTTCTGGCGGCGGAAACGGCGGGCGTCCTCGCCGCGGTCCGTACCCCGGGTGGGCACCGGCGCTACCCGGCTGCGGAGCTGCAGCGCTACCTCGGTGTGCCGGTCCCGCCGCGCCCCCGCCCGGTGGAGGACCGGCCCCGCGCCGTCGTCATCGATGCCGGGGTGGCCCGGACGGTCAGTGACGCGGTCCGGCCGCTCGCCCGTGCCCTGGACGCCGAGTGCGCGGGCCTGTATCTGACCGGCCCGGACGGCTGGAGCTTCGCTGGTGCCGCGGGTATCCCACGCTGGCTCGCCGCGCGGCTCACCGACGAACCCCCGCCGGAGCAGGTGGTCGCCTCGCTGGAGGCGACGTCGGCGCAGCTGTTCGAGCCGGCTGCCGTGGGGTTTCCAGACGGACGCTCGGCCGGCCACGGGATCGTCGCCGGCGTAGGTGCCGGTGACCGCCGGTACGGGACACTGTTCCTGGTGACCCGCCCCGGCAACCTCCCCCTACCGGCCGAGCTGCGCATGGTGGAGGCGGCCGCCGAACTGCTGGGGCTGCTGGTGGCGCAGCTCGCGGAGGTGTCGGCGCTGCGCGGGCGGCTCCGCCGGATCGCCACGCTCTGCGACAACGGCGGGGCGCTGGGGGACGGCCGGGCGCCGGAAGATCGGCGGCACCCCGGCAGCCCGGGCTGATGTCTGCTCGGCGCCCCGGGTTCTGTTATCCGGAGTGGACAGTACGGCGGTAGATGTCAGTCGGGCAGCATCGTCGTTCCTGCGGCAGCACGCCGGAGGAGGTCGGACCGGAGGACGCGGACCCGCCCACGCCCCGTCTCGACCACGCCGGCGGACCGAAGACGCGCGAGCGCCTTCACGGTCGCCTCCCGTGATGCCCCGACTGCCTCCCCCATCTCGGTCTGGGTGAGGCCGATCCACTCCCCGTCGTCCATGGAGACGAGGAGGACGGCCACCCTGCTCGTGGTGTCGAGCGAGCCGAACTCGAGCCGTCGGAGGTCTGCCTCACGGAGGCGCGACACAAGCAGACGCAACAACATGACGGCGTCGTCCGGTCGCGCCGTCAGGCGGGCTCGGAACTGGGAGGCCGGCACGACCCACCCGTCGGCATCGGTGAGGGCCACGACTCCGGCCGAGCGCGGCAACTCGTCGAGCGCACCGAACTCACCCAGAACATCGCCCGGCCCCCGTAGCGCCAGCACGACCTGCTTTCCCACCGGCGAATGCGCCAGGACCTTCACCGAACCCGAGCGCAGCAGCACCACGGAGTCGGACCGTTCGCCCTGACGGATGACATGGGCACCGGCGCTCCAGGACCGGATCCGACCGGCATCACGGATCCAGGTCGTCAGTGATCGGTCGGCGTCGACGTCGACCTCCTCGGGTGGGATCGCTGTTTGTGCGTCGGAGTACGCAGACCGGCGGGGTCGATCCATCGTGTCATCGGAGCATGACCGGTGACACGGCTTCTCCCGACACGGCTCCGGCGCTGGAGCGCGACCTCGACATCGGACTGTCCGTCGCGGCGGAGGTGAACCGCGTCGTCGTCGCGATGGACACCAAAGCCGGCTTCCTCCTGGCCACGCAGGGAGTGGTCCTCGCCGCGACGGCGTCAGCGCTGCGGCCCGGCGCCGAGATGTCCACCGCTCGGGGTGGCGGGATCGCCGTCCTGCTCCTCGCGGTGGGCGCGATGGCTCTGGTGCTGGCTGTGCTCTGGCCGCGTACCCACGGGCCGGCACCCCGTTGGGTCACATTCGCCGGCTTCGCATCCGGCGCAGCGGTCCCGGCGAGACCGAACGCTGCGGTCCTCGCCGACCAGGCCTGGTTGCAGGTCTCGAGCCTCGCGGAGATCGCGCGGCGGAAGCTGCGGTGGTTCCGCGCCGCGCTGATCGTCGCGTCGGCGGAGCTCGCCGGTTTCGTCCTGTGGCTAACGCTCGGTGCCGACCTGGCGAGCACAACGTGATCGACGATGGACGAGATGTGATGGGGTGCTCAGTCTCGATGACCGCCGTTCCGACCCATGACCTTCCGCCCTACCGGGCGATGCTGGCCGTTGATGTGAAGGACTTCAGCTCCCGGCCCGGCCGAGATCATCACGACCTGACCGAAGAGATCCCCGGCATTCTGCGGGCGGCGTTCGCACGAGGCGGCAGGGAGAGCGCCTGGGTCGACGACAGATGCTTCCACCGTTCGGATGGCGATGGGTACGTTGCGGGATTCCGTCCAGCGATCTTGCCCTTCCTGATCACCACCTTCCTGTCCGAACTGCAGAACGAGCTTGCAGAACGGGACGGCGTCGGCAGAGGCGACCATCGCGATCCGATCCGGATGCGGGTGAGCATCAACGTCGGACCGGTCGCGAGTTCGGGTGGGAACACCATCGCTGACGGCAGCGGCAGAGCACGCATCGAGCTTCACCGGTTCCTCGACTGCGCGGCAGTCCGACAAGCGCTCGATCGCTCCGATCCCGCAACGCACGTGGCCGCGATCATCTCCCGGCACGCCTTCGACGACGCCGTGCTGACCGGGTATGCGGGAGAGGGGGCGCACGCCTACTTCACTCCGGTGCCGGTCGACATCCCCGAGAAGAAGTTCCGCGGTGAGGCTTATCTGCGGGTGCCGAACGCGACGGGCGATCTCGTGGCCAGGGGTCTGCAACCGGAGCGGTCCCGCTCATCGGGCACGGCGACCGACGCCGTCGACGCCGACGGACCGACGCCGCAGGTACGGACCACCATCACGAACAACGACGGCGTCGTGCACTCCGGCATCGGCAACCTCTACACGAGGCGGCAGCGTCGTGACCGCTGAGGACTCGGAGTCTCCCGGCGAAGGGCCGGAACAGCCCCCGGACATCGGCGCGCAGGCGCACACCGCCATCACCGCCAACCGAGGCGCGGTCAATTCCGGGGCTGGCGACCAGACCGTGTACATCACGCAGATCGCCGAGGCGGTCATTCAAGAACGCCGGCGGCTCGGTCCGCTCTCGATCGACGAGCATACGGAGCAACGGCTGACCACTGTCTTCGTCGCGCCCGAGGGATACGACGAGGCGCGGGCGGTCCTCCGTGAACGTCGCGTCGTCGTCCTGTGCGGGGACCCCGGTAGCGGGTTGCGCACCAGTGCGGTGAATCTCCTGGCCGAGCACCGAGTGCACCACGGCGGCGGCATCCGCGATCTTCATGCCTCGGACGGCGAGGACGACGACTTCTTCCATTCCGACGACATCACCACCTCGGCGTCGTTGCTCGCCGATTTCTCGGGGACCGGGGACGCGACCCGGCGTCTGGCGCGACTCGAGACGCTGCTCACCGTGGTCCGCGACAAGCGAGCCGCACTCGCTGTCGTTCTGCGCGGACCCGGCACAGCGTCGATTCCCGACGAACTCGGACGAGCGAGGTGCGCCATCGCCCGCCCCGACGGGGTAGCGGCCCTGCTGAAGAACCTCGAGTACGAAGGCGTCGCCGGAGGAAGCTCGCCGGAGTGGCCTCCCGGTCTGCACGAGTTCGTCGGCCGATCCCCTTTGTCGGACATCGGCGAGCTCGCACGGAAGGTCGTCCGGGCGCGGGCTACTGAGCCGACGAGCGACTTCGGAGCCTGGGTGGGAACGGCGTTAAATGCCGTCAGGGCCGGTGAGTCCCAGGCCGTTCAGAAACTCGGCGCGACGCAGGACGGACGGACCCGCGCACTCGCCTTCGCCGCCGCGATGTTCGAGGGATGCTCCGTCGACACCGTGTTTGCTGCCGAGTCCCGATTGCTCCACGCCGTCGGACTGACCATGGACGATCATGACCTCGCCCGGCCGGACTTTCACCGCCGCCTCGACACGGTCGGCGTTCGTGTCGTTGACGGGTGTGTCCATTTCGAAGGCTTCGACGCAGCGAACTCCGTCCGCCACTATTTCTGGGAACGGTTCCCGGGCCAGCGCCGAGCCTTTCACGACTGGTTGGTGGACGCGCCGGCGTTCCCTCGAAACAGCCGGATCGCTCCACACGAGTACGTCGGCCGTTACGTCGACCACGCGCTGGAAGTCGACCGCACCCAGCTCGTTGCGGACGCGATCGAGACCTGGACCGACAGCCCGTCGAGCCACGTCCTCGCCGGACTCGCCTTGACCCAGGGAGTGCTCCACCGTCGGCACGGCGCATTCTTTCGACGTCGTTGTTACGACTGGGCGACGACCGATCGCACTACCGCCGGCCTCCTCCATCTGGTGGCGACGGTCTCCGCAGAGGTGATCGCACCGGAATGGCCCGGCCAGGCCATCGTCCGGTTGCACCACCTGACGCAGCGGTCCGACCGCACCGTCGCCGCCGCGGCCAGGGACAACCTGAAGGACGTCACGCGGACCGATATCGGCCTGCGTCACTTCGTGCACCGGATCGACGAGCGCAGGTCAGCGGGCGGTGCCGCGGATCACGACCTATTCCTCGACATCGTCGATCCCGCCCGGCTCGCCGCAGCGCCCTCGACCGCACAGGATCTCTCGGCGCGACTCGTTTCGTGCTGGGCGGCTGTGTTCCGAGGGCGGTCGAAGGAGACGTTCTCGGCTCCGGTCCGGCAGTGGCTGACGGCGGAGAGCGCGACCGTGGACGGCGCCGGGCTCGCCGAGGTCCTGGGTCGGGCGGCCAACGCCCCCGGCCGGGGCGCCGCTCTGCACGCACTCGTGCACGACTGGCTCGCCGAACCCGCGAGCGAACACCCCACCCAACGTCGTGCAGCTGCACGACGCCTGCTTGCCGCGCTCGACCGCCGGCCCCCGGCGGCAGATCACTGATGGAGGTCGACGGTTCCCCCATGAACGACTACCGCATCCAGGTCGGCGGGCTCACCGGAGGATCGATCCTCCTGCCCCTGCTCCTCCTGCCGGCCGGGCTCTCGATCGTGACGTCCCTGGTCATCACGGTGATCCTGCTGGTGAGCGTCATCGTGTACAGCGTCGTCAGGAAGCCCCCACCGGAGCCGGCCCGCACATTGTGGCCCGACCCGCCACAGCCTCCGCGGGAGCCCGCGCCGCCGCCCCGCCCGCCGGCGCCGACGACGTTCCCGGCGACCGTGAGCCTCCCCAGCTCCCGACCGGACTACCGCTTCGCCGTCTCGGCCACCGTCGCCTGGGAACCGATGGGCGACCGCACCGACCACGACGACCGCGACGCCCTCGCCCACACCACCTTCGTCGCGCGCGCAGCATCGATCACCGCGCGCTTCTCGCTCGTCGACTGGGAGGAGGCCGAGCAGGCGCTCCGAGCCGAGCTCGGCGCCCCGAAGCAGGACGAGAGCCACACCGTCCACGTCTCCGCCTCGGACATCTCGCTCAGCACCGACGAGAAGGACGTCGATCGGGTCCGGAGCATCGAGACCCTGCGCAAGCAGAAGGAGCATTTCGAGTACCGGCGCGAGCACGAGAAGGCGGTCCGTACTTACCTCGGCGGCGACGCACTGATCTCCCCCGGCAGCACGCTGATCTGGTGGTTGACAAGGAACCTCGATCGTCCGGGTGACGCCGTGCAGCAGGCTGTGGAGCGGATCCCGACGTTCGCCCGCATCAGTGCCGCCGCCCAGGACAGCGACGACCCGTCGGCCTACCCGCCGCCCGTCGACCCACGAGACGACGATGCGGGCCGTGTCCTGTTCGAGGAGGCGCTGCCCGATGATGACGAAGACCGTTTCCTCGCCCAGTACCTCGCGCGAACTGCCGACGAGCACGGCCGGTCCGACTTCGGCGACCGTATCCGTCGCGCCTACCGGTTACAGGACCTCGACGATGTCGCGGACAGCACGCAATCGGTTACCTCGGCCCGTGACGGAGCCGGCGAAGAGACCGTGGGACAGGAGGATCCGGAAGCGATGGAACCGGAAGAGCGCGGGGCGCCTTCCGACGAGCACGGCGGCGTAGGGAGGCGCTGGGAACGAACCGAGTCACCGATCGACGAGCCGGACGATGCCCCTCCGCCGGAGGGCGCCGGCTGACGGCGACGCTCGCCGTGTGCCGTCGTTGTCGTGCCGGCTGTCTTGGCGACGCGACACCGGGAGAGCGACGGGGCGGGGCGCTGAGATCGTCGCCCATCGCCGGTCCGGAGTGCGCGCGCTGATCGGATACTCGCGCGTGTCGGGTCGTCCGCGTTGGGTCGATCAGCAGGTATCCGGTCGACCGGCACGCGTTCGGCGCACGTCCCGGGCCGACCACCGGCGCGAAAACCGGGCGAATCCTGTCGGAGGTCCGGGCTAGCGTCGACTCCGGACCGACCACCCCGGAGATCCCGGGCCTGTTCGAGGGTCCGATCTCCGGGGGGTGCGGACGTGCGCGCGCAGGCGTTGTCCTGGCGGCGGCTCAGCGGGCCGGCGGCCGTGGTCGCGGTGGTCGCCGCCGTCGTCGCCGCGGCGGCCGAGGCGGTCTCGGCGACCGTCGTCGGCCGGGTCGCGGCCGGACCGACCACGGCGCTGGTCGTCACCCTCGGCCTGCTGCTGGTCGGCGCGGCGGTGCTGGACACGATCGGCCGGGTCGCGTTCTCGGGCGTCGTGACCCGCGCCGAGGGCCGGTTGCGCGCCGACCTGGTCGACGCCGCGCTCGCCCAGCCACTGGTCCGGCTCGAGGACCAGGCCGTCGGCGAGCTGCTCGACCGGGTCGACGACGACTCCCGCCAGCTCGCGACGCTGGTGCGCCGGGTCGGCTGGGAGACCGGCCGCGCGCTGCTGCGCTCGGTGCTCGCCTGGATCGTCGCCGGGCTTGTGTTCTGGCCGGCCTGGATCGCGTTCCCCCTGGTCGGGGCGCTGATCGTGCTCGTGGCGCGCCCGCTCACGCCGGTGATCGCCCGTGCCAAGGCCGCCGAGGAGGCCGCCTGGTCGGACCACTCGGCGCAGCTGGAGGAGACCGTCGCCGGGCAGGACGACGTCCGCACGTCCCTCGGGCAGGCCCACGTCGTCCGCGCCTACACCGAGCGTGCCGCCGCGGTGCTGGTGCGGGTGTGGGCGGTGTCGACGGCCGCGACCCGGGTCGGGCTGCGCACCGGGTTCGTCGCGCACGCCCTGCTCGGTGCGGTCGCGATCGGCGGTGTGTGGCTGGTCGCCGGCGACCCCGGCGGGATCGCCGCGCTGATCACGCTGTGGGTGCTGGTCACCGCGTTCGTGTCCCAGGTGGACGCGGTCGTCGACCGGATGCCGGACATCCAGGCCGGGCTGGGCGCGCTGACCCGGATCCGGTCGCTGCTCGCCGCCGAGCGGGAGCCGGACGGCGGCGCACCGGTCCCGGGCGGTCTGCTCGGCGTGGAGCTGCGGGGCCTGACCGCCGGCTACGACGGCGGGTTCCACCTCCGGGGCGTCGACCTGACGGTCCGGCCCGGGACCACCTGCGCGCTGGTCGGGCGCACCGGGTCCGGGAAGTCCACCGTGGCCAAGGTGCTCTCCCGGGCACTCGAACCGCCGCGCGGACAGGTACGGCTCGGCGGGCGCGACGTCCGGGACATCGCCCTGCACGACCTGCGGCGCGCGGTCGGCGTGGTCACCCAGCGGACCGAGATCCTCGCGACCACGCTCGCCGGCAACATCACCCTGCTCGACCCGGCCGTGCCGCGTTCCGCGGTCGCGGCCGCGGTCTCCGCACTGGATCTCGACGGATGGGTCGCGGCACTGCCCGACGGTCTCGACACCCGGCTGGGCCGGGGCGGGGTCACGCTCTCGGCCGGTGAGGAGCAGCTCGTCGCGTTCGCCCGGCTGCTGGTGCGCGACGTCGCCGTCGTCGTGCTCGACGAGGCCACCGCCCGGATGGACCCGCGCACCGAGCAGCGGGTGGTCCGGGCCTCCCGGGCGCTGCTGTCCGGGCGGACCGGGATCGTCGTCGCGCACCGGCTCTCGACGGTGCGGCGGGCCGAGACCGTCTGTGTGCTGGAGGACGGTCGGGTACTGCAGCACGGGGACCGCGAGCAGCTGGAGCGTGAGCCCGGGCGCTACGCGGAGCTGCTGGCCGAGAGCGGCACTCCCGGCGACCCGCCCACCGCCGGAGACGGGCTGCTGCGCCGGGGGCCGCGGCGCCCGGTCCCGAGCCCGGCTCCCGCCGCCGCTCCCCCGCTGTGGCGGGTGGTGCTGCGGCTGGCCCTCGCCCACAAGCGCTGGGGCGTCACCGGAGCCCTGATGTTCTTCCTGGCCACGCTGGCCGGGGCGGGCGGTGTCGTCACCGCCTGGCTGTGGGGGCAGGTCGCCGGCGCGCTGCAGGCCGGCGGCGAGCCGTGGGGCCCGGCGGTCGCGCTGACCGGGCTGCTGCTGCTGTATCCGGTCTGGATCGCGGTCGCGTTCCGGGTCTACCCGCGCTGGTGGTCCGCGGTGACCCTGCGGCTGCGGCTGGCCGTGCTGCGCGGGCAGACCATGCAGGAGCGCCCGTCCCGGGCGCCCGCCGGGGAGGTTGTGGCTCGCACCCTGGACTCGGACCGGTTGCTGCTCTACGTCGACCGGTGGATCGACGTCGTCAACGCCGGCGTCGTCGCGCTGATCGCCGGGCTGGTCTCCGGCGACGTCCGGGTGGCGGCCGTGATCGCCGGGTTCCTCCTGCTGTGCGCGGGGGCCGCGGCGGTCGGGGCGCCGTACGCCGGGCGCGCCGGGCGGATCGCCGCCGACGCGCGGGCGCGGTTCGGCACCTCGCTGGGATCGTCGCTGGAAGCCGCGCGGACGGTGAAGCTGGCCGCCGCGACCGGCGCGGTGCGGGCACACCTGGACGACGTCGACGCCCACCGGGTCCGGTCGACCGTGCGCGAGCAGCGGATCCGGACCCTGCTCGACGGCGTACCGGGCGTGCTCGCGCAGTCGGCCGTGGTGCTCACCTGGGCGCTCTACCTGACGGGCACCTGGAACCTGGCGATAGCGCTGCTGGTGTCGACGACGCTGGGTGGAGCCGGGTTCCTCGGCCAGGTCTGTGCGGCGGCGGTCGTCGAGACACCGATCGCGCGCCGCTGGCTCGCTGCGATCGCGCCGTTCGCCGGGGCCGCCGACCCGACCCGGCTGCCGCCCGGCGTCGACCTGGTCGCGGGGACCGCGCCGGAACCCGAGCCCGCGACCCGGGAGCCGCTGCGGCGGCTGACCCTGGAGAAGGTGACCGCGGTGCACGACGACGGCACCGTCGGCGTCGAGGGAGTGGACCTCCACGTGGACGCCGGGTCGCTGGTGCTGGTCACCGGCCAGGTCGGGTCCGGGAAGTCCAGCCTGCTCGCCGGGCTGGCCGGCCTGGTCGAGCACGAGGGCGAGATCCGGTGGAACGGCCGGACGGTCGACGACCCGCAGCGGTTCCTGCGGCCCGGCCAGGTCGCGTACGTGTCCCAGGTGCCGCGGGTGCTGTCCGGCACGTTCGACGACAACATCGCGCTCGGCCACCACCGCCCGGTGTCGAACGCGGTCGCGGACGCCCGGCTGGACCGCGACGTCGCCGACGCCGGGGGCCCGGACGCCGTCGTCGGGCACCGCGGGATCCGGCTGTCCGGCGGGCAGGTGCAGCGGCTGGCGATGGCCAGGGCGCTCGCCACCCGGGCCGAGCTGATCGTGGCCGACGACGTGTCGTCGGCGCTCGACGTCCGCACCGAGATCGAGCTGTGGTCGGCGTTGCGGCACCGCGGCAGCACCGTCGTGGGGGCGAGCACCAAGCACGCCGCGCTGGCCCGGGCCGACCGGGTGCTGGTGCTCGACGGCGGCCGGGTCGCCGACGAGGGGCCGTGGGACGACCTGGCGGCGCGGTGGTCGCACCTGGCCGGGTGAGTCCCTCCATCACCCGCAGTGGTTCTCGTGGGTCACGTGCGCCCCGTGCTCCACCTGCAGCGTCGTGTGGTCCAGGCCGAACCGCTCACGCAGCGCGTGCGCGGCCCGGTCGAGCACCGAGTCGTCGCCGCAGTGCGCGGAGACGGCCTCGTCGACCACGAGGTGCGCCGACATCGCGGGGGTCCGGTCGTTGATCGCCCAGAGGTGCAGGTCGTGCACGTCGGTCACCCCGGGCACGCGGAGCAGGGTCGCCCGGACCTCGGCCGCGTCGATCCCCTTCGGAGCGCCCTCCAGCAGCACGTGCGACGCCTCGCGCAGCAGCTGCACCGCGCGCGGCACGATGATCGCGACGATGAACAGCGACGCGATCGTGTCCGCATAGGCCCAGCCGGTCGTCATCAGCACCACGGCGGCGGCGAGGACGCCGACCGAACCGAGTGCGTCGCCGAGGACGTGCAGCATCGCCCCGCGCATGTTCATGTTGCGCCGGTCGCCGCCGGACAGCACGTACAGCGCGACGACGTTGCCGACCAGCCCGAGCACGCCGACGACCAGCATCGGGGTCCCGGGGACCTCGACCGGCTCGTAGAGCCGCTGGACGGCCTCGACCGCGACCCAGCCGACGACGGCGATGAGGGTCAGCGCGTTCACCGCGGCCACCAGGACCTCGGCGCGGCCCATCCCGTAGGTGCGGTGGTTCGTCGCGGGGCGGGCCGCGAGGATCGCCGCGATCAGCGCCGCGACCAGCGCGCCGGCGTCGGTCAGGAGGTGACCGAGGTCGGCGAGCAGTGCCAGCGACCCGGTGAGCGCGACGCCGACGACCCCGATGACGAAGGTGACCAGCGTGATGCCCAGCGCGGTCGCGAGCCGCCGCCGGTCGGTGCCGGCGCCGGCGTGTCCGTGCCCCCCGGCGCCATGGCCGTGTCCGTGCCCCATGCCGGCCACCTTATCCATGCATGTATTCGCATGTCTAAACGGATGGGCCTCCGGTGCGGCCCGGCGGCCGTCAGAGGGTCGCGGGCTCGGCGGACTCGATGGTCAGCTCCCCGTCCCGGACGCCGACGCGGACCGTGCCGCCGGGCTCGATCCGGCCGTCGAGCAGCATCGACGAGAGCGGGTTGTCCAGCTCCCGCCGGATCGTCCGCCGCAGCGGGCGGGCCCCGAAGTCCGGCTGGTAGCCGTGCTCGGCGAGCAGCCGCACGGCGTCGTCGGCGATCTCCAGGGTGATGTCGCGGCGCGCGAGCCGGTCACGGGTGTCGGCCAGCAGCAGCCGGGTGATCTCGGCGAGCTGGTCGGTGTCGAGCCGCCGGAAGACGATCGTCTCGTCGATCCGGTTGAGGAACTCGGGCCGGAACACCTCGCGCAGCCGCGGCAGCAGGCGGTCGCGCAGCACCGCGTCCTCGCGCTCCTCGGCCGATGCCGACGACGAGGCGGAGGCCGGCGAGCCGAAGCCCAGCGTCATCCCGTGCCCGGTGATCAGCTCGGACCCGACGTTCGAGGTCATGATGATCACCGTGTGCCGGAAGTCGACGGTGCGGCCCTGGCCGTCGGTGAGGCGGCCGTCGTCGAGCACCTGGAGCAGGGCGTTGAACACGTCCGGGTGCGCCTTCTCGATCTCGTCGAGCAGCAGCACCGAGTACGGCCGCCGGCGCACCGCCTCGGTGAGCTCGCCGGACTCGCCGTAGCCGACGTAGCCGGGCGGGGCGCCGACCATCCGGGCCACGGTGTGCCGCTCGCCGTACTCGCTCATGTCGAGCCGGACCATCCGGTCCTCGTCGCCGAACAGCGCCACCGCCAGCGCCCGCGCGAGCTCGGTCTTCCCGACCCCGGTGGGGCCGAGGAACAGGAAGCTGCCGACCGGGCGGTCGGTGTCGCCGAGCCCGGAGCGGGACCGCCGGATGGCCTCGGCGACCGCGGTCACGGCGGCGTCCTGCCCGACGACGCGGTGGTGCAGCTCGTCCTCCAGCCGCAGCAACCGGTCCCGCTCGGCCTCGGTGAGCTGGGCGGCCGGGATGCCGGTGGAGCGGGACACGACCTCGGCGATGTCCTCGACGCCGACCACCGGTGCCTTGCCGGACGGATCGGCCGGGTCCGCGGCGAGCTGCACGCGGGCCTCGGTGATCTCGTCGCGCAGCTGGGAGGCCTTCTCGTAGTCCTCGTGCGCGACGGCCTGGTCCTTGTCCCGGGTCAGCTGGTCGATCCGCTGCTCGATCTCCCGGCGGTCCACCGTGGGCGTCCGGGTACGCAGCCGGACCCGGGCCCCGGCCTGGTCGAGCAGGTCGATCGCCTTGTCCGGCAGGAAACGCTCGGTGACGTAGCGGTCGGACAGCTCGACGGCCGCGCGCAGCGCCTCGGGTGTGTAGCTCACCTGGTGGTGGGCCTCGTACCGGTCGGCCAGCCCGCGCAGGATCGCCACGGTGTCCTCGACCGAGGGCTCGGGCACCAGCACCGGCTGGAACCTGCGGGCCAGCGCGGCGTCGGACTCGATGTGCCGGCGGTACTCGTCGAGCGTGGTGGCGCCGATGACGTGCAGCTCCCCGCGGGCCAGCGCCGGCTTGAGGAGGTTGCCGGCGTCCAGCGCGCCGCCGCCCTCGCCGCCTCCCCCGCCGGCCCCGGCGCCGACCATGGTGTGCAGCTCGTCGATGAAGACGATCAGGTCGTTCGTGTGCTCGCGGATCTCCTCGATCAGCGTCCGCATCCGCTCCTCGAAGTCACCCCGGTAGCGGGTGCCGGCGACGACGCCGGACAGGTCGAGCTGTACCACCCGGCGTCCGCGCAGGGTGTCGGGGACCTCGCCGTCGGCGATCCGCTGGGCGATGCCCTCGACCACCGCGGTCTTGCCGACGCCGGCCTCGCCGATCAGCACCGGGTTGTTCTTGGTGCGGCGCGAGAGCACCTCGACGGTCTGCTCGATCTCGTCCTCGCGGCCGATCACCGGGTCGAGGTTCCCGTCGCGCGCGGAGGCCGTGAGGTCCTGGCCGTAGCGGTCGAGGGTGGGTGTGGCCGACGGGGGCTCGGCATCGGCGACGGGCCCGGGCTGCGGTCCGGCGCCGGTCATCGAGCCCGGCGTGAAGCGGGAGCGGGCCAGCAGCCGTCCGGCCGCGGACTCCTCGTTCCCGGCGAGCGCCAGGAGCAGGTGCTCCGGTCCGATGTAGGACGAGCCGAGCGACCGCGAGATCTGGTGGGCGTCGAGCAGCGCCCGCTTCGCCGACGGGGTCAGCGACGGCGGGCGGGCGTCCTCGGTGTCGGTGCGGGGCAGGCGCTCCTCCAGCGTGCGCGCGATGACGTCCGGGTCACCGCCCGCCCTGGTGATCCACTGCCGGGTGCTCTCGCTGCGCGCGCACGCCAGCAGGATGTGCGTGGCGTCGAGGTCGGCGTCACCGCGCTGCATCGCCTCCTGGGCGGCCCGCGCCATGATCTCCCGTGCGCCCGCGCTCATCAGCCGGGTCAGGTCGATCCGGTGCACCGGTCCGCGAGGGTCGCCGGGTCCACCGGAGGAGAAGAAGCCGGTCATCACTCGCCTCTCGTCGGGGACGGCCGACGAGAGACCTTCCCGGGCCACCCCCGGGCGAAACGGCCGACGCCCGGCTCAGCGACGGCGGGCGACCACGGCAGGGATCACCGCGAGTCGGCGGCCAGCACGTCGTCGGCGACGTCCCGGCAGACACCCCAGCCGTAGTCGACCCCGCGGTCGTCGGGATAGGTGGTGAGCACGGCGAGCGCGCGGTCGTCGTCGGCCAGCACACAGTTGACGTTCCAGAACCCGCGGCCGTGCTGCGTCCAGCCGTTCTTCTCCGAGACGTCCGGCCCGAACCGGGTGTGCACCCCGGACCGGCCGTCCGGGGTGATCGCGCGCAGGTCGACCAGCAGTTCCTCCCCGCCAGGCCACTCGGTGGCCCGCTCCCGCACGCAGGCCAGGATCGCGGCGGCGTCGACCGCGGAGAGCTGGGTGAACGACCACCACCCCGGACGGGAGGTCGCGACGTCCACCCCGCACTCGGGCTGCAGCCGGGCGAGCGCGGCCTCCCGGCCGTTCGCCCGGTACATCCGTTCGGTGGCCGAGTTGTCGCTGGCGCGGACCGCCGCGGAGATGTCGGCGCGCTCGGCGGGGGTGACCGCCCGGCCGGCCTCGGCGGCGGCGCGCAGGGTGTCCATGGACAGCCACGCCTTGATCGTGGACTCGGACTCGGTGCGGTGCGTGGCGGCGTTCGCCGAGCCGGTCCAGCGCGGCGTCCCGCCGGCCGGGTCCTCGCCGGTGGTGTCGAGCAGCGCCCAGGACATCTGCAGCCCGTCCTCACCCTCCCGGGCCACCGGCAGCGACCCGGCCGGCTGGTCGAGCAGCTCGGGGGCCGCGGGAGCCGGCGCGGCTTCCGGCACGCCCGCCGGGACCGGCCGGGTCAGCTCGGCGAGCAGGTCCGGGGCGGCCGCGGGCGCGGCGGCACCGCGCAGTGGGGTCGCGGAGTCGGTCGTGAGGCTCGCCCGCGTCGCGGTCGGCGCGTCGGCCCCGGCCGGCGGATCACCCACCAGGACGGCACCGGTCGCCGCCAGCACCGCGCCGACGGCCACCGTGACCCACACGGCGGTGCTGTGGCGCGCGCCTCGCTCCCCCACTGCTCCCCCGTCCGCGGCCGGCCGGCGGCGGAACACCGCGCGGAACACCGACACTCACCCGAGAGTGGTCGATCCGGACCCGTTTCGGGCAAGTATGACGGAACGTTCACACAGGATTATCAGGAAGGTTCACCGAGCGTGTTCGACACCGCGCAGGAGAGTGGTGTCAGGACGAGCCGGTGATGGCACCGACCGGATCGATCTCGCCCCGCCGCAGCGCCCTGCGCACCCGCCGAGCCAGTGTCAGCTGCCGCCGGACCTGGCGGACCGGTTCGATCTGGGTGACCTCGTGCAGCCGCCGGTGCAGTGGGCCCTGGTCACCGCGGCGGTCCAGCAGCGACCAGGAGAAGTCGACGGCCCCCGCACCCTCGAGGCGCTCGGGCACGGCCTCGAACCACTCCATGCTGCGCCGCGCCATGTCCTGGATCGGGGCCATGGCGGTGCGGCGGCGGGCGTCGTACGCGGCGAGCGCGGCCTCGACGTCGGTGACGGCGACCGGGGCGTCCGAATCGCCGGGTTCCGGGTCCGGGAAGAGCTCCTCGGCCAGGGCGATCGCGTCGGCGACGGCCAGCACGGTGCCGGACCCGATGGCGAAGTGCGTGGTGTGCGCGGCGTCGCCGGCGAGCACGACGTGGCCGTCCCGCCAGGAGGTGTTGCGGACCTCGCGGAACTGCAACCACGGCGAGGAGCCCATGCCGGGCGGGGCGACCAGCTCGTGCCCCTCCAGAGCCCGCCCGAAGATCATTTCGAGGGTGCGCATGGCCTCGTCGCCCGGCATGCCGTCCAGGCCGAGGCCGCGCCACGTCTCAGGGGCGCACTCGACGATGCAGGTGCTCAGGCAGTCGGCCGCAGGGTAGGCGTGGAACCAGATCCAGCCGGCGTGCGTGCGTTCGAAGGCGAAGGTGAAGGCCTCGAAGGGCTTCGTGGTGCCGAACCAGACGTAGCGGTTCGCACCGTGCGCGATCCGGGTCCCGAAGGCGTCGGCGCGGGCCGACCGGATCGCGCTGTTGATCCCGTCCGCGGCGACGACGACGTCCGCGCCGGCGGTCAGCGGGTCGGCCTCGAGATCACCGTCCGCGGCGACGGTCGTGTCGAACCGCAGGTCGACGCCGACCTGCCGGGCGCGCGCGGTCAGCACCTCGAGCAGCCGGGCCCGGCCGATCGCGTAGCCGTACCGGCCGCCCAGGTGCACGGTCTCGTCGCCGACCTCGACGACCTGGTCCCCCCAGACGTGCGCGGCGGCCCGGACGCCCTCGGCGCCGACCGGGTCGGTCCGGTAGAGCTCGTCGAGGATGTCCTCGCCGAGGGTGACCGCGAAGCCGGGCGCGGTGCCGGGGGCGTTCCGCTCGGCGACGACGACCTCCGCCCGTCCGCCCGAGCGCAACCGCGCGAGGATCCCGAGGTAGAGCCCCGCCGGGCCGCCCCCCACGCAGACGATCTTCACGCTGGTGTCCCTCCCGGACCGCCGATATGACGGCTCCGGCGATCAGCGTAGGGGACGATCCGGACGCCGGGGTCACATGGGGTAGCCCCCCTCGTGGCCGAGAGTGACCACTCCGCCACTCAGCCGACCGAGCGACGCTCCCCGCGCTGCGCGGCCCGGCGGACCCGGCGCGCCGAGGTGAGGGTGCGGCGGACCTGGCGGACCGGCCCGATCTGGGTCGCCCGGTGCAGCCGGTAGTGCAGGCGGCCCATGTCGCCGCGCCGGTCGAGCAGCGCCCAGGCGAACTCGACCGGGTCCTCGCCCCGCTCCAGCCGCTGCCCGGCGCGCTCGAACCACTGCATGTTGCGCCGGGCCATGTCCTGCACCGGTCCCAGTGCGGCACGCCGGCGGGCGTCGTAGGCGGCCAGCGCGGCGCCGCGCCCGCCCGGTCCGGCCGGGTCCATGTCGATGCGCGGGCGCCCGGGCGAGCCGTAGAGCGCGTCGGCGAGGGCGACCGCGTCCTGCACGGCCAGCACCGTGCCGGAGCCGATGCCGAAATGCGTGGTGTGCGCGGCGTCGCCGGCCAGGACGAGGTCGCCGTCGCGCCAGGTGCGGTTGCGCACCTCCTGGAACCGCAGCCACGGCTTCTCCCCCGGCCGCCCGGCGGGCGGGAGCAGGCGGTGCCCGCCGAGCGCGCCGGAGAAGACCGACTCGAGCAGCCGGTACCCGTCCGTGACCGGCATGGTGTCCAGGCCCAGCCCGGTCCAGGTCTCCGGCGCGCACTCGACGATGCAGGTGCTGGACCCGTCGGCCGAGGGGTAGGCGTAGAACCAGATCCAGCCGGAGTCGGTGCGCTCGAAGGCGAAGGTGAACACGTCCACGACGCGGTCGGTGCCCAGCCACACGTACCGGTTCCCGCCCGGCTCGACGACGGTGCCGAAGTGCTCGGCCCGGGCGGTCCGCAACCGGCTGTTGATCCCGTCGGAGGCCACGACGACGTCCGCGTCGAGCTCCTCGCGGGACCCGACGGTCGAGCCGAACCGCAGATCCACCCCGAGCTGCTCGGCCCGGCGGGT
This sequence comes from Pseudonocardia nematodicida, assembly GCF_040105385.1. Classification (NCBI taxonomy): domain Bacteria; kingdom Bacillati; phylum Actinomycetota; class Actinomycetes; order Pseudonocardiales; family Pseudonocardiaceae; genus Pseudonocardia; species Pseudonocardia nematodicida. The sequence goes on along the minus strand of NZ_JBEDNQ010000007.1, from coordinate 284,311 downwards.
CAGCACGTCGAGCATCGTGGTGCGGGCCATCGAGTAGCCGTACTTGCCGCCCAGGTGGACCGGTCGCAGGTCGCCGATCCGGACCATCTGGTCACTCCACAGCCGCGACGCGCGGCGCAGCGCCGGGGCGCCGTGCGGGTCGGTGCGGAAGAAGTCGTCGAGCAGGTCCTCCCCGAAGGTGACCCCGAAGCCGTGGGTGCGTCCCGGCTCGTTCCGCTCGTGGAGGACGACCTCGTCACGGCCGTTGGACCGCAGCCTGGCCAGGATGGCCAGGTACAGGCCAGTGGGTCCGCCGCCGACGCACGCCATACGCAACTGAAGCCCCCTCGGTTCACCGGTTCACCCCGTCGGAGGCACGGTAGCGCAGCGGTTGCGGCCCCCGTTCGGGTGTGCAAGGGGGTGTCCCGGGAACCCGGACCGTTACGATCGAGAACGGCTCGTTAGCGTGGTCGTGTGTACGCTCCCCCGCCGACGGCCCCGCCCGCCACGCACTGCGCGGCCCCCTGGTGAGCGTGGGCGGCGTCGTGGCCGGTCGTCTCCGGTCGGCACGGCGGGAGATGAACAACCCGCTCTACCGCAACGCGTACGCGTTGATGCTGAACACCGTCGTCAACTCCGGGTTCGGCCTGCTCTACTGGATCTTCGCGGCACGCACCTACTCGCCCGAGGACGTCGGCCGCGGCTCCGCGCTCGTCAACCTGATGATGCTGATCTCGGTGCTGACGTCGCTCAACTTCGGTCAGGCCCTGATCCGCTTCCTGCCGACCGCCGGGAACGACTCGTCCCGGCTGGTGAACCGGGCGTACGTGGTGTCGGCCGGGCTCGGCACCCTGGCGGCCGCCGGGGTGATGACCTACCTGAACCTGACGAACTCCCCCGGCGACCCGCTGTGGGTCTCGCCGCTGTTCGGCTTCTGGTTCGTCGTCTCCACCGCCGCGTGGTCGATCTTCAACCTGCAGGACCAGGTGTTCACCGGGCTCCGCTCGGCGGTGTGGGTGGCGTTGAAGAACGGCGTCTACGGCGTCGTGAAGCTGATGCTGCTGGTCGCGGTGTCGTTCACCTCGGTGTCCGACGGCGTGTTCACCTCGTGGTCGGCGCCGGTCCTGGCGCTGCTGGTGCCGTTCTCGCTGCTGATCACCCGCCGGGTGCTGCCGCGGCACGTGACGTCCTCCGCCGCGGAACCGGGAGCGGGGGCGCCGGACGGCGGCACCCTGCGCCGGTACATGGCCGGCGACTACATGGGCCAGGTGTTCAACCAGGCGACGTCGTCGTTCCTGCCGGTGCTGATCATCGCGCTGCTCGGGGCGCAGCAGAGCGCCTACCTGCTGCCCGCCCAGACGATGTTCATCGCGCTCAACCTGCTCAGCGTGGCGATCATGTCGTCGCTGGTGGTCGAGGGCTCCCGGGACCCGTCCCGGTCGCACCTGCTGGCCAGGGCGATCCTGCGCCGCATCATGATCGTCGTGGTCCCGGCCGCGCTGGCGGTAGGCCTGGCCGCGCCCTGGCTGCTGCTGCTGTACGGCGGCGACTACGCCGACAACGCGACGCTCCTGCTGCAGCTGCTGATGGCCTCGATCATGCCGCGGGTGGTCGTCACGCTGTGGATGACCCGGTCCCGGCTCGCGAGCCGCACCTTCCCGCTGGCGGCGCAACAGCTCTTCCACGCGGTCGTGGTGATCGGCGGGACGACGCTGCTGGCCCCGGTCATGGGCCTGGAGGCGGTGGGCTGGTCGTGGCTGGCCGCCGAGTTCGCGCTGGCGGCGTTCCTGCTCCCGATCGTGGTGCGGTGGCTGCGCGGCACCAGCCCGCTCCCGGCCCGGGACGTCGATCTCGACACGGAGACGACCCGCCGGATCGACCCCGTCGACCCGGTCGCCGAGACCACCGAGATCCCCCGGGCCCGCGACTGAGCCGGGCCGGCTCCGGGACGGGGCCGGTCGACGGGACGGGGTCAGCCCCGGTCGATGAACCGTTCCGGGATCGGGGTCCCGTTGCGCCAGAGCTCCCCGAGGGCGAGGTCGAACTCGCGCGGACGCAGCCGCACCAGCCCTCCGCCCGGGTTGTGCGTGATCTCCCCGAAGTAGACCTGTCCGTCGTGGTCGTAGAGGTCGATCCGCGCGAAGGTGAAGTCCTTGCCCAGCGTGCGCGCGATCTCGAGCATGCGCTCGTAGCCCGCCGGCTTCGGCGGCAGCGCCTCCGCCTGGCCGAACCGCCCGGAGATCCGGAACGGCACCCAGTCCGGGTGCAGCATCGTCGAGGTGTGCGCCACGAAGCGGTTCTGGTCGACGACGACCATCGCCGGCTCGCCGTGGAAGACGAAGAACTTGTAGTCGTTCGGCGCCTTCGTCCCGTCGCCGAGGAAGTCCTCGACCACCGCGCGCGGGGTGAGACCCTTGTACGGCCGCTCCCGCCAGCCGTGGCGGAAGAAGTCGGTCCGCAGCCAGCGCGCGACCTTCGCGCGGATGCCCGCGTGGTCGGCCGCGTCGGGATGCGGCACGAGGATGGTCATGTCGCACCCGTGCGTGCCCTTGACGACGTAGGGCCGCTCCGGCGCGGCCAGGTCGAGGTCCTCGGCCCGCTCGACGACCTGGAGCAGCGGGATGAGGTGCTCGGCCCCGATGCGGTCGGCGACGTGCTCCCGCACCCGGTACTTGTCCGCGGTGATGTGCACGAGTTCGGGCTGCTCGGCGAGATTCTTGCGCGCGAGCAACTGCGCATACGTTCGAGGATTGCGGAATGTCGTGATCTCGCCCTGGAACAACGCGTGATGCGCGATCGCGAAAGCGCGATGCGGCAGGAAACGAAGCCGCCTGGACAGCATCACGCGGGTGTCGAACGACATTCTTCGATCCTAGTGCGACACGGGTCACGACTCACCACGGGGTCCTACGTTGACTCACCCAAGGTGCACACAAGATCACGCAGCGCGACCACGGCGCAAGGCCGCCACACGACTTGTTCGGATCCGGAGACGTTCCGGTTCGCAGACGATCATCACACTTCCGGACCAGCGCGGATGCGCCGCAGACCAGCGCGGTTGCCCTTCGGAGCAACGCGTCGGGGTGCATGGTGGGGTGCATCGACACGGACGGATGCTTGATAGCGTGCCCGCCGTGCGGAACAACGTTCTCGTGACCGTGATCACCCCGGCGTACAACGTCGGGCCGTGGATCGGCGAGGCCATCGACTCCGTCCTCGCGCAGACCGAATCCCGATTCGAGTACCTCGTGGTGGACGACGGGTCGACCGACGACACCGCTCAGATCGTCGCGGGTTATGCCGAACGCGATCCGCGCGTGCGTCTGATCCAGGTCGAGAACGGCGGGTCCGGCGCCGCACGCAACCGCGCGCTGGCCGAGAGCGAATCCCCGTTCGTCGCGTTCCTCGACGGCGACGACCGCTGGCACCCGCAGTTCCTGCGGCACATGCTCGAGACGATGCACACCGCCCCGCCCGGGGTCGGCATGGCCTACTGCCACACCCGGGTGATGCTCGAGAGCGGGCAGGTCGTGGCGCTGCGCTGGCAGCCCGCCGGCAAGGTCGACATCGACAAGCAGCTCGTCGAGAACAACCCGCCGCACAACGGCAGCTCGCTGATGATCCGGCGGTCCTGCTTCGACCAGGTCGGCGGTTTCGACTCGACGCTGCCGTCCGCCGTGGACTTCGAGATGTGGCTGCGGATCGCCGCGTCGTCGAACTTCCCGCTGATGTGGGGCACCCGCCGGTTCCTGCTCGACATGCGCCTGATGCGCACCGGCTCGATCAGCTCCAACCGCACGCGGCGCTTCGAGTGCCTGGACAAGGTGATCGCGGACTACGCGCCGTCGATGGCCCGGCTGCATCCGGGGATGGCCTGGATCCGCCCCGCGGTGTTCGCCTACCGCGACGGGCTCGACGACTACGGCGACCGCTGGGCGATGCTCGCCCGCGAAGCCGGCACCTCGGCGCTGGCGCGGGACCCGTGGGGCCGCACCCTGCTGGCCTGGAACAGCGCCGGCAGCGAGCGGCGGGGCCAGCTGCGCGCGCTGCGCGACGGCGCCCGCAGCAGCGCCTACAAGGGTGTGGCCGGTGCGCTCCGGACGGCGGGACGGATCGGCGCCCTCAGGAACTGAATGTGAGGTCGCGCCCGGCGTGGGTATCCCGCCGGTGTGCGACTCACCCGTGCCGAGCCGTACCGCGCCGGCGTCACCCGCCGCCGGCGCGGACGGGGTTTCAGCTACCACTCCCCCTGCGGCACCGTCGTCGCCCCGGAGGTCCGCGCGCGGATCGACGCCCTGGTGATCCCGCCGGCCTGGCGCGACGTGTGGATCTCCGACCGGGACTCCGACCACATCCAGGCCGTCGGCTACGACGCGGCCGGACGGCGGCAGTACGTCTACCACCCGCGCTGGCACGCCGACCGCGACGGCGAGAAGCACGACCGGGTGCTGAGCCTGGCCCGCCGGCTGCCCCGTTTCCGGACGCGGGTCGACGCCGACCTCGCAGCCCGCGGCACCGGCCGGGTCCGGGTGCTCGGCGCGGCGATGCGGATCCTCGACCTGGGGGTGTTCCGCACCGGCGGTGAGCAGTACGCCACCGAGAACGGCACCTACGGGCTGTCGACGCTGCGCCGGGAGCACGTCCGGCTGCGCGGCGGCGGGCTGGAGTTCTCCTACACCGCCAAGGGCGGGATCCACCGGCGCGTCCGGATCTCCGACGACGGCCTGGTGCGGCTGATCCGCTCCCTGCGGCGCGCGCGGCCCGACACCGACCGGCTGCTCGTCCACCGGGACGGGCGGGTGTGGCGCGAGGTGCACTCCGACGACGTCAACGACCACTTCCGCGCGCTCACCTCCGACGAGCACACGGCCAAGGACCTGCGCACCTGGAACGCGACGGTGGTCGCCGCCGTCGCGCTGGCCGAGCAGGAGACGCCGACGTCGGCGACCGCGCTGCGCCGCGCGGAGGCGGCCGCGATGCGGGCGGTCGCCGACGCGCTGGGCAACACCCCGGCCGTCGCCCGCAGCTCCTACGTGGACCCACGGGTGGTGCACGCCTTCGAGAACGGCCGCACCGTCGCCGACGGGCTGCGGCGGATCGGTGAGGACGCCGGTGAGGCGCGGATGCGGGCCGGCGTCGAGCGGGCCGTGCTGCGGCTGCTGGAGGCCGAGGCGGGGTAGCGCGGCACCGTAGGGCACCCTGGACGCCCGTGGCGGAACGGACGGCGGCACCGGGGCGGACGGAACGACGGGCCCGGCTCGGGGTCGCGGTGGTGTTCGCGACCAACGGGCTGGTGTACGCGAACGTCCTGCCGCGGTTCCCGCAGATCAAGGACTCGCTCGGGCTGAGCAACGCCGAGCTCGGGCTGGCGGTCGCGGCGTTCCCGCTCGGCGCGCTGCTGGCCGGGCTGACCGCCGGCGCGCTCGTCGCCCGGTTCCGGTCCTCGCGGGTCGCCTCGTTCGGGATGGCGGTGATCGCGCTCGGCGTGACGCTGGTCGGTCTGGCCCCGACCTGGGGGCTGTTCGCGGCCGCGATGTTCCTGGCCGGGGCGGCGGACGCGATCGTCGACGTCGCCCAGAACGCGCACGGGCTGCGGGTGCAGCGGCGCTACGGCCGCTCGATCCTCAACTCGTTCCACGCCTGGTGGTCGGTCGGCGCGGTCGCCGGCGGGCTGATGGGCTCGGCCGCGGCCGGCGTCGCGTTGCCGATCGCGGTCCACCTCGGACTCTCCTCGCTGCTCTCGGTCGTGATCGCGATCGCGGTGTACCCGCTGCTGCTGGCCGGCCCGGAGGACGCCGAACGCGGCTCCCCGGTCCCGGAGGAGGCACCCGGGGCGGCGCGCCGCCCGTGGGCCGGGCTCGGACTGCGCACGGTCCTGCTGCTCGGGGTGTTCGGGATCATCGCGAACTCCGGGACGCTGGTCGAGGACGCCGGCGCGACCTGGGCCGCGGTCTATCTGCAGGGCCTCGGCGCGGGTGCGGCACTGGCCGGGTTCGGGTTCGTCGCGCTGCAGGGCTGCCAGTTCGTCGGGCGGGTGCTCGGCGACCGGATGGTCGACCGGTTCGGCCAGCGGGCGGTGGCCCGGGCCGGCGGCGGGTTCGTGCTGCTCGGGATGGGCACGGCGCTGGCGTTCCCGACCGTGCCGGGCACGATCGCCGGGTTCGGGCTGGCCGGGTTCGGCGTCGCCACCCTGGTCCCGGCCGCGATGACGGCCGCCGATCGGCTCCCCGGGCTCGCCCCGGGTACCGGCCTCACCGTGGTGACCTGGCTGATGCGGGTCGGGTTCCTGGCCTCGCCCCCGGTCGTCGGCGTGATCTCCGACGCCGCCGGGCTCCGGGTCGGGCTGCTGGTCGTCCCGCTGGCCGGGCTCGCCGTCCTCGTCGCGGCCGGGGCGCTCGCCGGACGGTCCCGGCCCGCTCCGGCATCCGGGTCACACTGAGAGCGGACCACTGTCTCATCTCGACACGAAACGGGCGGGCGTTTACGGTCGGCGCCCATGTCCTCCGTCCCGCCGGCGTCGCCGGGACAGCACACCGGAGCCACCCTCCGGTCGTCCCGCAAGGTCGCCACCGCCAGCCTCATCGGCACCACCATCGAGTGGTACGACTTCTTCATCTTCGGCACGGCCGCGGCCCTGGTGTTCGGCCAGGTGTTCTTCCCGTCGGTCGACCCGGTCGCCGGCACGCTGGCCTCGTTCGGCGCCTTCGCCGTCGGGTTCATCGCCCGCCCGTTCGGCGGTGCGGTGTTCGCGCACTTCGGCGACAAGGTCGGGCGCAAGCCGATGCTCGTCTACTCGCTGCTGCTCATGGGTGGCGCGACCGTCCTCATGGGACTGCTGCCGGGATACGACACGCTCGGCATCTGGGCCCCGGTCATCCTCGTGACGCTGCGGTTCCTGCAGGGCTTCGGGGTCGGCGGCGAGTGGGGCGGGGCCGCGCTGATGGCCGTCGAGCACGCCCCGGCGCACCGCCGCGGGTTCTACGGCAGCTGGCCGCAGGTCGGCGTCCCGCTCGGCCTGGTCCTGGGCACCGCGACGTTCGCGGTGCTGTCGGCGGTGCTCACCGACGAGCAGTTCCTGACCTGGGGCTGGCGGGTGCCGTTCCTGGCCAGCATCGCGCTGATCGGGGTCGGGATGTGGATCCGGCTCGGGGTGCACGAGTCGCCGGTGTTCACGAAGGCGATGGACGAGAAGGCCGCGAACCGGATGCCGGTGTTCGAGGCGATCACCACCTACCCCAAGGAGATCATGCTGGCCGCCGGGTCCTTCCTGGCGACCAACTCGACGTTCTACGTCGGCTCGGTCTGGCTGGTCACCTACGCCACCCAGGAGCTGGCCTACGACCGCACGACGATCCTCACCGCGAACGCGGTCCTGTCGCTGTCCGACATCCCGCTGATCCTGGCGTTCGGTCTGCTGTCCGACAAGCTCGGCAGGCGGCCGATGTTCCTGGCCGGGATGGGGCTGCTGGCGCTGTTCGCGGTGCCCTACTTCTGGCTGGTGTCGACGAGCAACGTCTGGCTGTTCCTGCTCGGCGGCCTGGTCGTACAGGCCTGCCGCAGCGCCGTCTACGGGCCGCAGTCGGCGTTCTTCGCCGAGCAGTTCTCCACCCGGATGCGGTACTCCGGGGCGTCGCTGGCCTACCAGATCGCCTCGATCCTGGGCGGCGTCGCGCCGCTGCTGTGCACCGCGCTGGTCGCCTGGACGGGCTCGCTGTACGCGGTCGCCGGCTACGTCGTAATGATCTCGCTGGTGTCGCTGGGCTGCTCGTACCTGATGACCGAGACCCTGCGCTCCGGGCTGCGTGACGAGACCGCGCAGCCGGCGGCCCGCCGCTAGTCGCCGCCGGTCGGCCCGCTGAGGTGGGTCGGCCGGTGCACGCCGCACCGGCGACGGGCCCGGCGGCGCGCCGCGACCAGGTCGGAGACCCCCAGCGCCAGCGCGACGGCGACCAGCCCGACGGTCACCCACAGCCCGTGCGAGATCGCCGTCGCCCAGTCCCCGGTCGCGGTCAGCTGTCCGAAGAAGACCGCGCCGACCGCGGACAGCCCGAGCGCCGTCCCGATCCGCTGCCCGGTCTGCAGCACGCCCCCGGCTGTCCCTCCGGAGGTGTGCGGGATCTCCGAGAGCGCCATCGTCTGGTTCGGCGCGACCACCAGCCCGCCGCCGGCCCCGGCCACCAGCAGCGGCCCGGCGACGGCGACCCCGGCCCACGGGCTCCCGGCGGTCACGGCGAGCACGACGTCGGTGGCGACCAGCCCGGCGAGCACCACGGCCAGACCGGTGACGATCATCCGCTGCCCGAACCGGGAGACCAGCCGGCCGCCGAGCGCGGACGTCACCGCCGAGCCCAGCGCGAACGGGGTCAGCGTCAGGCCGGTCTGCAGCGGCGTGTAGCCGAGACCGTTCTGCAGGTAGAGCGTGAGTACGAAGAAGATCGAGGTGAACCCGGCGAAGTAGGTCATGCCGAGGGTGACGCCGACGGCGTAGCTGCGGGTCCGCAGCAGCGAGAAGTCGATCAGCGGGTGCCCGTGTGCGCGCTTGGCCCGCCGCTCCCAGGCGGCGAAGGCGAGCAGCGCGGCCGCCGAGACCGCGAGCACCCACCACGGCGCGGACGCCGGGTCCCGCTCGGAGAGCACGAGCGGCAGCATGAGGCAGACCACCGCGACGCCGAGCAGGACGGCGCCGACGACGTCCAGCGGCCGCCGCTCGGCGCCACGCACGGTGTCGTGCGGCAGCAACCGGGCGGCCGCGACGAGCGCGGCGAGCCCGATCGGGACGTTGACGTAGAACACCCAGCGCCAGCCGTCGGCGTCACCGGCCCAGGCCAGGAGCAGCCCGCCGAGCAGCGGGCCGACCGCCGTCGAGATGCCGACGACGGCGCCGAACATCCCGAACGCGGTGCCCCGTTCCGGCCCGCGGAACAGGTCCTGGATGAAGCCGACGACCTGCGGGCTCAGCAGTCCCGCGGAGACGCCCTGCAGCAGCCGCACCACGACGAGCACGTCCGGGTTCCACGCGAGCCCGGCGACCGCGCTGGTGAGGGTGAACAGCGCCAGCCCGGCCAGGAACATCCGGCGCCGGCCGCGGTCGTCGCCGAGCCGCCCGGCACCGACGAGCACCAGCCCGAAGGTCAGCGCGTAGCCCGACACCACCCAGGACAGCTGCGCCGCCGACGCGCCCAGGTCGGCCTGCATCGACGGCAGCGCGACGTTGACGATGCTGACGTCGAGCAGCGTCATGAACCCGGCGACCAGGCAGACCGACAGTGCCTGCCAGCGTCGTGGATCGGGCAGTCCAGGATCGGGCGCAGCGGTCTCCCCGGAGGTGCTCACCCGACCATTCCCCGCCCGCCCGGTGCGCGGCGCAACTCGAGTCCGGGGTTCACCGCACGGGGTCACACCGTGTCCACTGGGACCATGACCGGTTCGCCGACGATGCCGTCCCCCGTCCCGTCCGTCCCCTCCCCTCCCCGCAACGGCGCCGAGTCGCTGGTCTCCTCGCTGGCCGGGGCCGGGGTCGACGTCTGCTTCATGAACCCCGGCACGTCCGAGATGCACTTCGTGCAGGCCCTCGACGCGGTGCCGGAGATGCGCGGGGTGCTGACCCTGTTCGAGGGCGTCGCGACGGGCGCGGCCGACGCCTGGGCCCGGGTCACCGGCAGTCCCGCGGCGGTGCTGCTGCACCTCGGGCCCGGGCTGGGCAACGGGCTGGCGAACCTGCACAACGCCCGCCGGGCAGGCACCCCGCTGCTGTGCGTGGTGGGGGCGCACGCCACCGACCACGTGCGGCACGACGCGCCGCTGGAGTCCGACATCGGCTCGGTGGCGCGGACGGTGTCGGGCTGGGTGCACACCTGCGGCGACGTCCGGGACGTGGCCGCGGACGCGATGCGCGCGGTCGCGGCGACCGGCGAGCGGGGCGGGCAGATCGCGACGCTCGTGCTGCCGGCGGACGTGTCCTGGTCGGACGGCGGGGTGCCCGCACCGCCGCGGACCCGGCCGGCACCCGAGCCGCCCGCCGAGGAGCGGGTGGCGGCCGCCGCGGCCGCGGTCGCCGAGCCGGGCGCGGTGATCCTGCTCGGCGGTCCGGCGCTGACCGCCCGCGCGGTCGACGCCGCGGGCCGGATCGCGGCTGCCACCGGGGCCCGGCTGCTGGTCGAGACGTTCGCGCGCCGCTGGGACACCGGCGCGGGCCGGCCGCCGATCGAGAAGCTCGGCTACTTCGACGAGCAGGCGATCGGCCAGCTCGAGGGCGCGCGGCACCTGGTGCTCGCCGGGGCGCGGTCCCCGGTGACGTTCTTCGGCTACCCGGGCCGGCGCGGGGACCTGGTGCCGGACGGGTGCACCGTCGTCGGGCTCGCCGACGCCGCCTCCGACGCGGCCGCCGCGCTGGACGCACTGGCCGAGCTGGTGGCGGGCGACGCGCGGGCCGAGGTGGCGCCGCTCGACGCCCCGGAGCCCGCGCCCGGTCCGCTGGACGTGCGGTCGATGTGTGCCGCGATCGCGGCCACCCTGCCCGAGGACGCGATCGTGATCGACGAGTCGGTCACCGCCCGCGCGGCGCTGGGCCCGGCGCTGCAGACGGCCGCACCGCACACCCAGCTGGCACTGACCGGCGGCGCGATCGGCTGGGGCCCGGCGGCGGCGGTGGGTGCGGCGGTGGCGGCGCCGGACCGGCCGGTGGTGGCCGTGCAGGCCGACGGCAGCGCCCTCTACACGATCCAGGCGCTGTGGACCCAGGCCCGGGAACGGCTCGACGTGACCACCGTGGTGATCAACAACTCGGCGTACGCGATCCTGCGGGTCGAGCTGGCCCGGACCGGCGCCGGCGAGGCGGCGCACTCGGGACGGGCGGGCCGGATGATGGACCTGTCCGACCCGACACCGGACTTCGTCGCGCTGGCGGGCGGGTTCGGCGTCCCGGCCCGGCGGGCGACGACGACCACCGAGCTGCTCGACGCGCTGCGCTGGGCGCGCTCGGAGCCGGGCCCGCACCTGATCGAGGCGATCGTGCCGGCGGTGGGCTGACGCGTGCTGCGTGCTGCCGGGTGGGCCGCCGGGTCGCGGCGACCCACCCGGGTCCTGCGGGGTCCTCGGGACCCGGTCCTAGAGGGCCAGCAGCCGGTCGAAGAACTCCCGGTAGCGGCCGAGCGCCAGCCGGAGGTCCTCGGTGGAGGCGTCCTGCCGAGAGAACTGCTGCTCCAGGTCGTCGCGCTGGTTGCGGAACAGCGTCTCCAGCTCGTCGAGCACCTCGCCGACGAGCTGGTTGGCGCCGTGCACGGCCTGCCGCGGCTCGTCGACGAACTCGCCCTTCAGCACGGTCCAGCGCTCCTGGTACTCACGCGTCCGGTCGGGCGGGATCAGGGCGCTCTCCCCCGGTGCCCCGGCCCCGGCATCCGCGGCCGGCACTCCCGCCCCGGGGTCACCGGCCATCTGGTGCCGCGGGCCGGACCGGTCGGCGGCCACGCCGGCTGCCGCACCCGCCCCGGCCGCGGCCGCGCCGCCGCCCGCCACGTGGGTGGGTGGGACGTCGCCGGTCGCACCGGCCGGTGCGCCGCCGGTCGCCGGGTCGGCCCCCGGCCTCCCGGTCTGCGCCCCGAGGTGCTGGTCGGCGGGTGCTGCCGGGGCGGCCGTGCGCGACGCCGCGCCCGGGTCGCCGGGTCCGCCGGGCGACGCCGGCGGCATGCGGTCGCCGGCGCCACGTGCTGCGGGGTCGGCCCCCGGGCCCGCTCCACCGGGACCGCCCGCGGCGGGCGCGCCGGCCGGCGGGTTCACCGGCGGGGTGCCGGCTCCCGGGTCCACGCCGGCCCGTCCCCCTCCGGCCGTCCCCGCCGCACGGTCCGGGGTGCCGGCACCACGCAGGTCTCCCCCGCGCAGATCCCGATCACGCGGATCTCCGGCACGCGGGTCCGTCTCACGCGGGTCTCCACCGCGCGGGACTCCCCCTTGCGGATCTCCGCCACGGGGGTCTCCCGCACGCAGGTCCCCGCCGCGCGGGTCCCCACCGAGCGGAGCTCCACCCCGCGGATCGGCCCCGCGGGGGTCCGCACCACGTGGATCGGCCCCGCGCGGGTCCGTCATCCGCGGATCGGCGCCCGGCGCACCGGCCCCGGGTGCACCGGGCTCGGCGCCGGGCGGCGCCGCGTACGGGTCCGCCGCCGGGGGCTGCCCGCCCGCGTACGGGTCCCCGGGCCGGTCGCGCTGGTCGGGCACGTCCGCCGGTCCGCCCCCCGCAGCCGGCGGTGCACCCGCCGCGCGCTCGTCGGCCCGCTCGTCCTCGGGCCGGCCGACCAGCTTGTCCTTGATCTCTCCGGCCAGCCGCGCGGCGCGGCCGCCCGGCTGCTGCCGGTCCGATCGATCGCTCATGCCCGTGTCCCCCGTCGTGTGTCGTATCCGGGATCGGCCCCGCCCGGGCCGTCCGCGTCGCCCTGGCCGGTCGGCCCGCCCGGAGCGACCGCGCCGTTCGTGCCCCCGGCGTTCGTGCCCCCCGCGCCGGTCGTGTGCCGCCCGCCGCCGTCCCGGTCGTCGAGCAGGGCGTCGACCAGTGCGCGGTAACTCGTGACGGCCTGCCGGAGGTCCTCGGTCCCGGCCCGGCCGGCCGAGTGCGCGTGCGAGATCGTGAGCGCCTCGCGGTAACGCTGCGTCACCACCGGGTACTCGACGGACAGGTCCTCGGCACGCTGCTCGAAGTCGTCGACCGGGTAGCCCCGGGCGGACATGATCTCGGCGACGAGCCGGTCGGCGTCGTTCACGGCCGACCCGGGGTCGTCGACGAAGGCCTGCTGGACGTGGTTCCACCGGGCCCGGTACTGCTCGCGCTCGCCCGCCTCGAGATCGCGCAGCTCCAGCTTGCGGTGCCGCTTCCGCCGCTCCTCCAGCGCCTTCTCCGCGTCCCGCGGGTCGTCGGCGTCCCGGACGGTGCGCTCGTACTCCGGCCCGAACTGCTCGCGCAGCTTCTCCGAGTGCCGCTTGCGCTGCTGCATCGCGACGACGACGGCGATCGCCGCGACGACGATCACCACCACCGCCACGATGATGATCGTTGTGAGCTGGTTCATACGCGGGAGTACCCGTCCGAAGGAGACGGAAACACGCAGCGTGGAGGCACTGCTCCGAATCGGCTTGACCTGAACCCGGGTGCAGGGCGCAGGCTGGCGGGCGTGGTCGGAACGGCGGGCGGACGCGCGGCGGAGCGGGAACCGGGAGTGTGGTCGGCGGGCCGGGCACCGACGACCGTCGGCATCCTGTTGCTGATCAGTCTCACCGCGTTCGAGTCGATGGGGGTCGGCACCGCGATGCCCGACGTCGTCGCCGATCTCGGCGGGATCGATCAGTACGCCTGGCCCTTCGTGTCCTTCCTGGCCGCGGCGGTGTTCGGCACCGCGTTCGGCGGCCGCTGGTGCGACGCGCGCGGCCCGCGGGTACCACTGGTGATCGCGCCGGCCGTGTTCGGCGCCGGACTGCTGGTCGCGGGGACGGCGTCGACGATGGCCGTCCTGCTCACCGGCCGGGTGCTGCAGGGCCTCGGTGCCGGCGTCGGCGGTGTCGCGGTCTACGTGCTGGTCGCCGCGGTGTACTCCGCGCGACAGCGGCCGGTGGTGTTCGGGCTGATCTCCTCGGCGTGGGTCGTGCCGTCGCTGACCGGACCGCCGCTGGCCGGGCTGGTCAGCGAGCGGCTGTCCTGGCACTGGGTGTTCCTCGGCCTGCTGCCGCTGGTCGGGCTCGCGCTGCTGCTGGTGCTGCCCGCGGTCCGGGGTCTCGGCCCGCCGGCGACTCCGCGTTCCCACCCGGCCGGCGGCGCCGGGCGGCCCGCCCGGCCGGGACGAGGGGCCCGGCTGGTCGTGGCCGCGCTCGGCGCCGCCGCGGGGGTGTCCGGGTTGAGCTGGGCGCTGGAGAACCTCGACGTCCGGGGCGCCCTGGCGGGCGTCGCGGCGCTGGTGGTGCTCGTCCCGTCACTGCGGGCGCTGCTGCCGCGGGGGGTGTTCGCCGCCCGGACCGGGATCGCGTCGGTCGTCGCGGCGCGCGGGCTGGTCGCCGGCGCCTTCTTCACCGTCGGCGCGTTCCTGCCGCTGGTGCTGACCGCGACGCACGGGTGGTCGCTCACCGAGGCCGGGGTCCCGTTGATCGTGGCGTCGCTGGGCTGGTCCGGCGCGGCCGCCTGGCAGGCCCGCCATCCCGACCGCGACCGCTCGGCCATGCTGCGCGCCGGTTTCGCGACGATCGCCGCCGGCCAGGCCGGCCTCGTCCCGGTCGCGGCGGGCTGGTGGCCGGGCTGGCTCGCGATCGGGTTCTGGGGGCTGGCCGGGCTGGGGATGGGCGTGGCGTTCTCCGCGATCGCCTACCTGACCCTCGCGCACTCCGCGGCCGACGATGTCGGGTCGCACTCGTCGGCCGCGCAGCTGCTCGACCAGCTCGCGACGGCGTCGTTCATCGGGCTGGGCGGGGCGATGCTGGTGCTGCTGGGCTCCCCGGACGTCGCGATGCCGGTGCTGATGGTGGTCGTGGCGGCGCTCGCGCTGGCCGGGGCCGCCACGGCGGGCCGGACCCGGCTGCCCGAACCGGGATGATCGGCGAGCGGGGGTTGAGCGGCCCGTCGCCGGGCACCCGGCGCCGGTGAGCGTTCCCCACGACGACATCGACCGCCTCGCCGCCGAGCGGTTCGGCTGGCCCTCCCTCGCCCCCGAACAGCGGGTGGCCGTCGAGCACGCCGTCCGCGGCGACGACGTCCTCGCCGTGCTCCCCTCCGGTGCCGGCAAGTCCGCGATCTACCAGCTGGCCGGGATGCTGCGGTCCGGCCCGTCGGTGGTGGTCTCACCGCTGGTGGCGTTGCAGCGCGACCAGCGGCTGTCGCTGACCGCCCGGGACGTCGACGCCGTCGAGATCAACTCCTCGCAGCGCTCCGCGGAACGCACCGACGCCTGGGAACGGCTGGAGTCGGGCACCGCGCAGTTCGTGTTCGTGACCCCCGAGCAGCTGGCCGTGCCGGAGGTCGCCGACCGGCTGGCGGCGACCCGGCCGGGGCTCCTCGCCGTCGACGAGGCGCACTGCATGTCGGACTGGGGCCACGACTTCCGGCCCGACTACCTGCGGCTCGGCGCGGCCCGCGAGCGGCTCGGCACACCCCCGGTCGTCGCGCTGACCGCGACCGCCGCACCGCCGGTGCGGGCCGACGTCCGCACCCGGCTCGCGATGCACGACGCCCGCGAGGTCGTCGCCTCGTTCGACCGGCCCGCCCTGCACCTGGCGGCCCGCACCTACACCGACGCCGGCACCCGCCGTCGCGAGCTCCTCGACCGGATCGTCGGGCTGCCGGGACCCGGGCTGGTGTACTGCGCGACCCGCCGCGACACCGAGGACGTCGCCGAGGCGCTGTGCGGCAAGGGACTGCGTGCCGCCGCCTACCATGCCGGGCTGCGCCGGGCGGTCCGCGACGACGTGCACGGCCGGTTCACCGACGGGTCCCTGGACGTGGTCGCCGCGACCTCGGCGTTCGGCATGGGCATCGACAAGCCCGACGTCCGGTTCGTGCTGCACGCCGCCGGCTCGGGCTCCCTCGACGCCTACTACCAGGAGATCGGGCGCGGCGGGCGGGACGGCGAGCCGACGGTCGCCGAGCTGCACCACCACGCCGGGGACTCCGACCTGCACCGGTTCCTCACCGCGGGCAAGCCGCGGCCCCGGTCGATCCGCGCGGTCCTCGACGCGCTCGCCGACGGCCCGCTCACCCCGGCCGAGCTGGGCCGCCGGGCCGGGATGAGCGCACAACGGCGGACGACGGCGGTGAACCTGCTCGACGAGACCGGCTCCGTGCGCGTCGACGGCGAGGGCCGCCTGGTCGCCGAGGTGTCCGACCCCGACGGCGCGGTCTCGGCCGCCGTCGCGGCCGCGCAACGGCACCGGCGCCTGGTCCGCAGCCGCGTCGAGGTCCTCGCCGAGTACGCCGGCACCGCGGGCTGCCGGCGCCGGCACCTGCTCGGCTACTTCGGTGAGGAGCTGGGCCGGACCTGCGAGAACTGCGACACCTGCGCGGCCGGCACCGCCGGGGACCACCTCCCGTCGGCGGGCGACGCGTTCGCCCCGAGCACGCCGGTGCGCCACGAGCGCTACGGCGACGGCACCGTCCTGGGGACCGACGACGACCGGCTCACCGTCCTGTTCGACGAGCGCGGCTACACCACGCTGTCCCGCTCCGCCGTCGAGAAGGGTGATCTCCTGGCGGTGCGCGGGTGAACTGCCGGGCGTCCCGCACCGAAGGACGGGTGACCGCGCAGTCGTGACCGCCTCCGGAGGTCCTGTGTCCCCCAGCCCCCGCCGGCTCCGCGTCCTCGGCGCGGGCGTCGTCGGCCTGCTCCTGGTCGCCGCGGCCGTCACCGTGTCGCTCACCCGGGCCGAGCCGCCCGTCGCCGGCGCCGCGGAATCCGGGGTCGTGCTGGACGTGATCAGCGACGTCCAGGGCGATCTCCCCGATCTCGAGCACGCCCTGGCCGGCCTGCACGAGGCCGGCCCGGCGGACGCGCTGGTCGTCGTCGGCGATCTCGTCCAGACCGGGGCGGTCGAGGAGTACGAGGCGTTCCGCGACGTGCTGGACGGGGGCCCGACCCCGGACCGGACGCTGTTCGCGATCGGCAACCACGAGTACATGACCGGCGAGCCGGCGGAGGTCCTCACCGACCGCTTCCTCGAGTACACCGGCATGCCCGCGCCGTACTCCCGCACCGACGTCGGCGACGTCCCGGTCATCGTCCTGGGCAGCCTGACCGCACCGGACGACGAGGTCCTCGCCCGGCTGGGGCCCGAGCAGCTCGACTGGTTCGACCGCGAGCTCGACCGCGCCGCGGCCGGCCCCGGACCGGTCCTGGTGTTCGCCCACCACCCGCTGCCGGACACCGTGTCGAACACCGGCGTCGCGCGCGGCAACGACCGGCGGGCGCAGTACCCGCCCGAGGAGCAGGACCGGCTGCTGCAGATCCTCGGCGAGCACCCGGACGCGGTGCTGTTCACCGGGCACACCCACCGCGACCTGCGCTACGACGACTGGGCCGTGCGCCGGGAGGTGCCCGGCGGCCATCCCGACGGGTTCACCGCCGTCAACACCGGTGCGGTCCAGACGCCGTGGTTCTTCACCCCGGACGGCGAGGAGGTCCCGGGCAGCCCGGAGGAGTTCAACCAGGGCCTGCGGGTCCGGGTGGCGGGCGACTCCGTCGACATCGAGGCGCACGACTTCCGCACCGGCGAGATCGTGAACCGGCTGGAGGTCGACGCGGGCTAGTCAGCTCCCGTCGTCCTCCAGGTCGCCCTCGGTCTCCAGGTAGGCCGCCCGCAATGCGTCCAGGGTGGACGGTTCCGGTGACTCCCACAGCCCGCGGTCGACGGCCTCCAGGAGCCGCTCGGCCATCCCGTGCAGCGCCCACGGGTTGGACTCGGTGAGGAACTTGCGGTTCTCCGGGTCCAGGACGTACTCGGCGGTGAGCGTCTCGTACTGCCAGTCCGCGATGACGCCGGTGGTGGCGTCCCAGCCGAACAGGTAGTCGACGGTCGCGGCCATCTCGAAGGCGCCCTTGTAGCCGTGCCGGCGCATCGCGGAGATCCAGCGCGGGTTGACCACCCGGGCCCGGAAGACCCGGGCGGTCTCCTCGTGCAGGCTGCGGGTCCGGACGGCCTCGGGCCGGGTCGAGTCCCCGACGTAGGCGGCCGGCGCGGAGCCGGTCAGCGCGCGCACCGTGGCGACCATCCCACCGTGGTACTGGTAGTAGTCGTCGGAGTCGGCGATGTCGTGCTCGCGGGTGTCGATGTTCTTGGCCGCGACCGCGATCCGCCGGTAGGCGTGCTCCATGTCGTCGCGGGCGGGGACGCCGTCGAGGCCGCGGCCGTAGGCGTAGCCGCCCCAGGTGGAGTAGACCTCGGCGAGGTCGGCGTCGCCGCGCCAGTCCCGGGAGTCGACGAGCTGCAGCAGCCCGGCGCCGTAGGTGCCCGGCTTGGACCCGAAGATCCTCGTCCGGGCCCGGCGGTCGTCGCCGTGCCGCTCGGTGTCGGCGGCGACGTGCGCACGGACGTAGTTCTGCTCGGGCGTCTCGTCGAGCTCGGCGACCAGCTTCACGGCGTCGTCGAGCAGGGCGAGGACGTGCGGGAACGCGTCCCGGAAGAACCCGGAGATGCGGACGGTGACGTCCACCCGCGGGCGGCCCAGCTCGTCGAGGTCGATCACCTCGAGGTCGCGGACGCGGCGGGACGCGTCGTCCCAGACGGGGCGGACGCCGAGCAGCGCGAACACCTCGGCGACGTCGTCGCCGGAGGTCCGCATGGCGCTGGTCCCCCACACGCTCAGCCCGACCGAGCGCGGGTACTCGCCGTGGTCGGCCCGGTAGCGCTCGACCAGCGACTCGGCCATCGCCTGACCGGTCTCCCAGGCGAGCTTCGACGGGACGGCCTTGGGGTCGACGGAGTAGAAGTTCCGCCCGGTCGGCAGCACGTTCACCAGGCCGCGCAGCGGGGAGCCGGACGGGCCGGCCGGGATGAACCCGCCGTCCAGGGCGTGCAGCACCTGGTCCAGCTCCTGCGCGGTGGCGTCGAGCCGAGGCACGACCTCGTCGGCGGCGAAGCGCAGCACCGTCTCGACAGCCGCCGGATCCGCGCCGGGCAGCGCTGCCGCCCCGGTCCCAGGGGTCCGTTCGTGGGACGGAGAGGGGGTGTCGGCGGGTCGGGTGTGCAGGTGCTCGGCGACCACCACCGGCGCCGCCCCGGCGTCCCAGCCAGCCGCCTCCATCCCGGCGACCAGCGCCCGGGCGACGGTCTCGACGGCGTCGGTGCGGGAGTTGGTCTCCGTGCCGTCCTCGACCAGCCCGAGCGCCTGGCGCAGCCCGGGCACGGACTGCTCGCCGCCCCACATCTGCCGCGCCCGCAGCACCGCGAGCACCAGGTCGACCCGCTGCTCGCCGGACGGGGCCAGCGCGAGGACGTGCAGGCCGTCCCGGATCTGGACGTCCTTGATCTCGCAGAGCCAGCCGTCGACGTTCATGAGCATGTCGTCGAAGACGTCCTCGTCGGGCCGCTGCTCCAGGCCGAGGTCGTGGTGCATCTGGGCCGCGGTCATCAGCGTCCAGATCTGCTGGCGGATCGCGGGCAGCTTCGCCGGGTCGAGCGCGGAGATGTTGGCGTGCTCGTCGAGCAGCTGCTCCAGGCGCGCGATGTCGCCGTAGGACTCCGCGCGGGCCATCGGCGGGATGAGGTGGTCGACCAGGGTGGCGTGCGCGCGCCGCTTGGCCTGGGTGCCCTCGCCCGGGTCGTTGACCAGGAACGGGTAGACCAGCGGCAGGTCACCGAGCACGGCGTCGGTCCCGCAGGATGCCGACATCCCCAGCGTCTTGCCGGGCAGCCACTCCAGGTTCCCGTGCTTTCCGATGTGGACGATCGCGTGCGCGCCGAACCCGCCGTCCGACGCCGGCGCGGCCAGCCAGCGGTAGGCCGCCAGGTAGTGGTGCGACGGCGGCAGGTCCGGGTCGTGGTAGATCGCGACCGGGTTCTCGCCGAACCCGCGCGGGGGCTGCACGATCAGCGTCACGTTCCCGGACCGCAGCGCCGCGACGACGATGTCGCCGTTCGAGGTGTACAGCGAACCCGGGGCCTCGCCCCAGTGCTCCTCGACGCCGGACCGGAAGTCCTCGGGCAGCGTGGCGAACCAGCGGCGGTAGACGTCGGCGGAGATCCGGATCGGGTTCCCGGCCAGCTTCTCCTCCGACAGCCAGTCGGGGTCCTGCCCGCCGGCCTCGATCAGCGCGTGCATCAGCGCGTCGCCGTCGCCGGCCTCGACGCCGGGGAACTCCCCCACCTCGTAGCCGGCCGCGTCCATCGCCTTGATCAGCGCGACGGCCGACGCCGGGGTGTCCAGCCCGACGGCGTTGCCGATCCGCGCGTGCTTGGTCGGGTACGCCGACAGCATCAGCACGATCTTCTTGTCCGCGTTCGGGACCCGGCGCAGGTTCGCGTGGTTGACCGCGATCCCGGCGACCCGGGCTGCGCGCTCGTGATCCGGGACGTAGACCGACAGGCCGTCGTCGTCGGTCTCCTTGAACGAGAACGGGACGGTGATCAGCCGGCCGTCGAACTCGGGGACCGCGACCTGGGTGGCGACGTCGAGCGGGGACAGCCCGTCGTCGTTGGACTCCCAGGTGGCGCGGGAACTGGTGAGGCACAGGCCCTGCAGGATCGGGACGTCGAGCGCGGCGAGCGCGGTGACGTCCCACTCCTCGTCCTCGCCGCCGGCCTGCGCGGACGCGGGCTTCGTGCCGCCGGCGGCGAGCACGGTGACGACCATGGCGTCGGCCTCGCGCAGCGTCTCGAGCAGCGCGGCCGGGGCCTGGCGCAGCGAGGCGCACCAGATCGGCAGCGGGCGCGCTCCCTTCGCCTCGACGGCCTCGCACAGTGCCTCGATGTAGCGGGTGTTCCCGGCGAGGAACTGCGCGCGGTAGAAGAGCACGGCCACCGTCGGGCCGTCGACCTCGGCGGTCCCCCGCTCCAGGACACCCCACTCCGGCAGCTCGACCGGGGCCTCGAAGCCCTCGCCGGTGAGCAGCACGGTGTCGGACAGGAACCGGTGCAGCTGCGCGAGGTTCTCGGTGCCGCCCTGGGCGAGGTAGGTGTGCGCCTCGGCCGCGATGCCCGCCGACGTCGTCGACAGCTCCATCATCTCAGCGTCCGGGGCCATCTCGCCGCCCAGGCAGACCAGCGGGGTGGACCGGGTCCGCAGCAGGTCCAGGCCGTCCTCGAAGTAGCGGTAGCCGCCGAGCACCCGCACGACGACGACGTCGGCGGCGTCCGCCATCGCCGCCAGCTCGTCGTGCAGCACGCGGTTGGGGTTCGCGAGCCGGTAGTCCGCACCCGAGGCGCGGGCGGAGAGCAGGTCGGTGTCCGAGGTGGACAGCAGCAGGATCACCGGGCTGCTCCGGTGCGGGCGCGCGTCATCGGCGGACCGTCCTCTCAGATCCTCGTCTGGATGTGGACGCGGCGGGACGCGGTCAGTGTCTGGCTCCCCGGGGATCACGCACCCGGGATCACAGTGGCGGGACCGCGCCGGACTCGCACCGGCTTCCTGGTCCGCACCCGCCGTCTTCGGTTGTCGGTTCACCTTCGGCGGCGGGCCGCGGTCACGTCAAGATGCGCTCGACCAGGGTGGTGATCCGCACGTGCGACGGCGTGGGCGGCGCCGAGCCGAACCCGAACCGGACCGGCGGGTCGACCGGGGCGAGCCCGCCGGCGTCGGCGCCGTCCCAGCGGACCCGCGCGCCGGCGATCCGGTGCAGGTCACGGGCCCCGTAGAACTCGCGACGCCCGCCGACGGCGCTGCCGACCGTCCGCACGCCGGGCAGCAGGCGCCGGGCGACCGGGTCGATCCCGGACAGCCAGCGGGGGTCGGTGGCGAGCCGGGCGGGCACGAGACGCAGCAGCCGGCCGAGCGCGGTGCGCTCCCCGACCCGCCAGGTCACCTCCAGCGGGCCGGCCACGACCGCGTGCACGTCGCCGACGTCGTAGCGGGTGTGCCGCACCGGGACCACCACCACGTCGTCGAAGGTGTAGGTGGCCCGGACGAAGTCGGCGACCTCGTCGGTGGGGGCGAGCAGGGTCCGGTGCCCGCGCGCGTCCTCGGTCATGACGTCGGTGAAGGGCCCCAGCGGGCTGTGCGGCCAGTGCCCGATCACCACCCGGCGCCCGCTGCGGGTACCCAGGCCGGAGATCCAGCCGTCGAACCTGTCGATCACACGCCAGGAGTACCCGCTGGTCCGGGTGCGTACCGGTGCGGGGTAGAACCGTCGCTCGACCCGAGGAGGTTCCGCGATGTCCGATCCGACGTCACCGGTCGGCCCGGTGGACGCCCAGGCCGTCCCCCGGTTCGCCGGCCCGGCCACGTTCGCCCGGCTGCCGCGGCTGGACGAGGTGGAGCGTGCCGACGTGGCCGTGCTCGGCCTGCCGTTCGACACCGGAGTCTCCTACCGCCCGGGCGCCCGGTTCGGCCCGGCGCACGTACGGGCGTCGTCGAAGCTGCTGCGGCCCTTCCACCCGCCGCTGGGCGTCTCGCCGTTCGCCGCCCAGCAGGTCGCCGACGCCGGCGACCTCGGCATCGACCCCTACGACATCGGCGCGGCGGTGCGCACCATCGAGCAGGCCGCCGACTCGCTGCGGGCGGCCGGGACGACGCTGCTCGCGATCGGCGGCGACCACACCGTCGCGCTGCCGCTGCTCCGCTCGGTGGCGCGCACGCACGGCCCGGTCGCCGTCGTGCACTTCGACGCGCACCTCGACACCTGGGGGCCGTACTTCGGCGCCGACGTCACGCACGGCACCCCGTTCCGCAACGCCGCCGAGGAGGGGCTGCTCGACCCGGCGCGCTGCCTGCACGTCGGGATCCGCGGACCGCTGTACTCCTCGGACGACCTGACCCGCGACGAGGTGCTCGGGTTCCAGGTGATCGGGACCGACGCGTTCCAGACCGAGGGGCTGCCGGCCGTCGTCGAGCGGATGCGGAACCGGCTCGGCACCGGGCCGGTGTACGTCTCGGTCGACATCGACGTCCTGGATCCGGCGCACGCCCCCGGCACCGGGACCCCGGAGGCGGGCGGGCTGACCAGCCGGGAGCTGCTGCACACGCTGCGTGCGCTGGCCGGATGCGACGTCGTGGGCGCCGACGTCGTCGAGGTCGCCCCGGCCTACGACCACGCCGAGATCACCGGGATCGCCGCCGCGCACGTCGCCTACGAGCTGCTGTCGGTGCTCGCCGCGAACCGCGGGAAGGGAGCGTCGTCATGATCGACGTCGCGGTGGTCGTCCTCTACCTGGCGGCCATGATCGCGTTCGGGTTCTGGGGGCGGCGGCGCACCCGGGACCGCACCGACTTCCTGGTCGCCGGGCGCCGGCTCGGGCCGTGGCTGTACTCGGGCACGATGGCCGCGGTCGTCCTGGGCGGTGCCTCGACGATCGGCGGCGTCGGGCTCGGCTACGAGTACGGCATCTCCGGGATGTGGCTGGTCGTCGCGATCGGCACCGGCATCCTGGTGCTGTCGCTGCTGTTCTCCGGCCGGATCCAGCGGCTCGGCGTGTTCACCGTCGGGCAGATGCTGGAGCTGCGCTACGGCAGCGGACTGGGCGCGCCCTCGGGCGTCGTCATGTGGGCCTACACGCTGATGCTGTCGGTCACCTCGACGATCGCCTACGCGACGATCTTCGGCGTCCTGTTCGGCATGCCGCGCGTCCCGGCGATCATCATCGGCGGGGCGGTCGTGGTGATCTACTCGACGCTCGGCGGGATGTGGTCGGTCACGCTCACCGACTTCGTCCAGTTCCTGATCAAGACGGTCGGGATCTTCCTGATCCTGCTGCCGGTGGTGCTGTGGCGGGCCGGCGGCTGGGACGGCCTCGCCGCGGCCGTCCCGGCGGACGCGCTGTCACTCACCGCGATCGGCGGCGGCACGATCGGAACCTACTTCGTCACCTACGGGTTCGGCCTGCTCATCGGGCAGGACATCTGGCAGCGGGTGTTCACCGCGCGCTCCCCCGAGGTCGCGCGCTGGGCCGGGGTCGGTGCGGGCGTCTACTGCCTGGCCTACGGGGTGGCCGGCGCGCTGATCGGGACCGCGGCACAGGTGCTCGTGCCCGGCCTGACCGACCCGGACGACGCGTTCGCCACGATCGTCGAGCAGGCGATGCCGCCGGTGCTGGCCGGGCTGGTGCTGGCGGCCGCCCTGTCCGCGGTCATGTCGACCTCCAGCGGGGCGCTGCTGGCGACGGCGACGGTGTTCAACCAGGACCTGCTCGGCCGGATCCGGCGGAGCGACCCACCGTCCGATGACCACGAGAACACGGCCAACCGGTGGGCGGTGGCCGGCTTCGGCGCCGTCATGATCGTGATCGCCTGCCTGCTGCAGGACGTCGTCGCGGCACTGACCCTGGCCTACGGGATCCTCGTCGGCGGGCTGCTGGTGCCGATCCTGGGCGGGCTGTTCTGGCGGCGCGCGACCCGGGCCGGGGCGCTGGCCGCGATGGCCGTCGGGACGGTGGCCACCCTCGGCACGATGGCCGCGCTGTGCGACCTCTACGCGAACGAGCCGGTGTTCGCCGGGCTCGGGTCCGGCGCGGTCGCGTTCGTCGTGGTGTCGCTGCTGACCCGCCCGACCGGCGATGACATCCGCGCCGAGTGGGACCGCCGGAGCCGCGGCACCGCCGAACGGGCCGGCGCCACGGAGGACTGAGGGACCCGTCCGCGGGCGGCCCGGGTCCGGGTCACCCCGGACGGGCGCCGGTCGGTGCCTGTCCGGCACGACGCGCGCGACCCGGACGTCATGATCATCGAATCGGTTCCGGCCGGTGCCGCCGATGGCACCGACCGGGACCGGAACGTCGATCACGGCGGCCAGGGCCGCCGGACCCGGGCCCGGCCGGCGCCGTCCCCCGGACGCGCGGCGGGACCGCCCGCCCGGGGGACCGTGCCGGTGCGCCTCCTTGCCGCGCGGCGAGCCCGCACCGAGGCTGCCCCCGCACCGTCCCGGCGACCCCTGGAGCGCCCGTGTCCCGACGCCCGTTGCTCCGCGTCCTCGTGGTCGGTGCCCTCGCGGCCCTGAGCGTCGGCCTGACCGTGCCCGCCGCGCAGGCGACCCCGGCGGAACAGGACGGCGAGCAGGTGTTCGTCGGCGTCACGGTGGCGACCGTGTGGACGTCGCCGGACAGCCCCCGACCCGGTGACCGGGCCGCCCTCGCCGCGCCCGCCGACCCGGCGGGCTGGCTGACCTCGATGTCACCCGGCGACCGCCGGGAGCTGACGACGGCCTCGCGGACCCAGACCCAGGCGCTCTACGGCGACCCGGTGCTGGTGCTCGAGCGGCGTCCCGGGTGGGCCCGGGTCGTGGTGCCCGGCCAGCCCAGCGCGAAGGACGACCGCGGCTACCCCGGCTGGATCCCGGACGCGCAGCTGACCCGGGCGGACGAGTTCCGTGGGCTGACGAGCGTGCTGCCCGCCGCGACCGTCGACGGCGTCGCCACCACCTGGCTGTACTCCGACGAGACCCGCACCGACCGGCTGCGCGAGATCAGTGCCGGCACCCGGCTGCCGGTGCGGGCCGGCGGCGGCGAGACCGTGCAGCTCGCCCTGCCGGACGGCGGGCAGGCCTGGGCCGACGCCCGGCACGTCCGGATCGGTGACCCCGAACCGCCCGGCGGCGCGGACCTGGTGCGGACCGCGGAGCTGTTCCTCGACCGTCCGTACCTGTGGGGCGGTCGGTCCGGGTTCGCGCCGGACTGCTCCGGGCTGACCGGGCTCGTCCACCAGCTGCACGGGATCGACCTCGGCCGGGACGCCGCCGACCAGGCCCGCGGCGGGCGCGACGTCCCGCGGGACGCGCTGCAGCCCGGCGACCTGTTGTTCTGGGGCGACCCCGCCACGCACGTCGCGATCTACGCCGGGGACGGCACGATGATCGAGGCCCTCGACGCGGCGACGCCGGTGCACCGCACCCCGGTCCGCGACGACTGGACCTCCGCCCGCCGGTACCTGCCCGATCCCGCCTGAGCCGGGCCCGGCCACCACCGTTCCCCGCCGAGTGGCACCTCAGGTGTCCCGCGCGCCCCGGTCCGAACACGGGGTGTGCCACTCCGCCGCGGTGGGAGCGTGTGACCGATCCCCCCGCGCCGGACCGGCTCGCGACGGCCCCCGATGTGCCTACAGTGACCGGCGTGCCGACGACCGCCCGTACCCGCACCGACGCCTGCCCGGGCGTGGTCTCGCCGCACCTCGCGGCGGACGGCGCGCTGGCCCGCGTCCGGCTGCCGGGCGGGGTGATCACCGCAGGCGGACTGCGCGCGGTGGCGCAGCTGGCCCGCGACGCCGGTGACGGCGCGGCCCATCTGACCTCGCGCGGGAACCTGCAGCTACGTGGCCTCGACCCGGGCGATCCGCGCCCGGTGCGCGTGCTCGGCGGCGCCGGGCTGCTGCCGTCGACCACCCACGAGCGGGTCCGCAACGTCCTCGCCTCACCGTGGTCCGGGATCGCCGGCGGGATCGCCGACGTCCGCGGGCTCGCCGCCGACCTGGACCGGGGCCTGTGTGCCCGCCCGGCGCTCGCCGCGCTGCCGGGCCGGTTCCTGTTCGCCCTCGACGACGGCCGCGGCGACGTCGCCGGGGAACGTCCGGACGTGTGCTGGGCCGCGACCTCCCCGACCGCGGGTGAGCTGCTCGTGGCGGGCACCGGTACCGGCCTGATCTGCGCGCCCGCGGACGCCCCGGCCGTGCTGCTGGACGCCGCCGCGGCGTTCCTGGACCTGCGCGCCGAACACGCCGGGGACCCGGAGACCCGGGCCTGGCGCGCCCGTGAGCTCCCGGACGCGGCTCGCCGCGTCGCGCACGCACTGGGCGGTCCGTTCCCCGCCGTCGACCGGGCATCTCGCCCGCGCCGCGAGCAGGTCTCGAACGTGACGGCCGGCTCGCCCACCGATCTGGCGTCGCAGCCCCGCCCCCGGCGGGGCGCGAAGGTGACCTCCGGCCCTTCCGCCGACCCCGCGTCACGTTCCCGAGCCCAGCCGGGCGCGAACGTGACGGCCGAGCCCCGTCCCGGGGGAGGACCGGGTGCGAGCCGGGCCGTCGGCGAGCTCGGCGGCGGCGCCGTCGGGGCGGCGCCGGTGCTCGGCGAGCTGTCGGCCACCCAGCTGGAGGTCCTCGCCGGGCTCGCGCCGGAGCTGATCGTCACCCCCTGGCGGACGCTGGTCCTGCCCACCCCGCACGACACGGCGGCGGTGCCCGACCGTCTCCGTGAGGCCGGGCTCGTCGTCGACCCCGGCCATCCGGCGCTGCGGGTCGGGGCCTGCGCCGGCCGTCCCGGGTGCGCGAAGTCGCTGGCCGACGTCCGCGCGCACGCCCGGGAGCTGATCGCGGCCGGTCCGGCGCGGCCGGTGTACGTCGCCGGCTGCGGCCGCCGGTGCGGGGCCCCGCACACCGGGCACGTCGACGCCGTCGCGACCGGACCGGACAGCTACCTGGTCGACGGGATCCCGGCCCGGCCGGCAGGCATCATCGACCACAGCTCCGTCGACCACAGCTCCGTCGACCACGGCTCCGTCGAACCCGAACACCGCACGAATCAGGAGGGTCAGCGCTGAGCGCCCACGAGTACCTCACCGACGGCGCCGAGATCTACCGGCGCTCGTTCGCGACGATCCGCGCGGAGGCGGACCTGTCCGGGCTCCCGCCCGGGACGGCCGACGTCGCCGTCCGGATGATCCACGCCTGCGGCCAGGTCGACCTGACCGCCGACATCGCCGCATCGGACCACGTCGTCGAGAACGCGCGGCGCGCCCTGCAGGCCGGCGCGCCGATCCTCTGCGACGCCATGATGGTCGCCTCCGGGGTCACCGCCGCCCGGCTGCCCGCCGGCAACGAGGTGCTGTGCCTGCTGCGCGACCCGCGCGTCCCCGAGCACGCCGCGCGGATCGGCAACACCCGCTCGGCGGCCGCGCTGGAGCTGCTCGCCGACCGGTTCGACGGCGCCGTCGTCGCGATCGGCAACGCCCCGACCGCGCTGTTCCACCTGCTCGACCTGATCGACCGCGGCGCGCCCCGCCCGGCCGCGATTCTCGGCATCCCGGTGGGCTTCATCGGCGCCGCCGAGTCCAAAGAGGCCCTCGCCGCACGCGACGACCTCGAGTACCTGGTCGTGCACGGCCGTCGCGGCGGCTCGGCGATCACCGCCGCCGCGCTCAACGCGCTGGCCCACGAGCAGGAGATCATCGCGTGAGCGGAGACACCGGCACCCTCTACGGCGTCGGCCTCGGCCCCGGCGACCCCGAGCTGACCACGATCAAGGCCGCGCGCCTCGTCCGGGACGCCGACGTGATCGCCTACCACTCCGCCCGGCACGGCCGCTCCATCGCCCGCCGGATCGCCGAGCCGCACCTGTCCGGCACCGCGATCGAGGAACCGCTGGTCTACCCGGTCACCACCGAGACCACCGACCACCCGGGCGGCTACCAGGGCGCGATCGACGAGTTCTACGGCGAGGCCGCCGCCCGGCTGGCCGCGCACCTGGACGCCGGCCGCGACGTCGTCGTGCTCGCCGAGGGCGACCCGCTCTTCTACGGCTCCTACATGCACATGCACAAACGGCTCGCCGTCCGCTACCGCACCGAGGTCGTCCCCGGCGTCACCTCGATCAGCGGCGCCGCGGCCGCGCTCGGGCAGCCGCTGGTGGAGCGGGACGAGGTGCTGACCGTGCTGCCCGGCACGCTGCCCCGCGACGAGCTCGCCCGCCGGCTCGCCGACACCGACTCGGCCGCGGTGCTCAAGCTCGGCCGCACCTTCACCACGGTGCGCGACGCGCTCGCCGACGCGGGGACCCTCGACCGCGCCCGCTACGTCGAACGCGCCACGATGGACGGTCAGCGCACCGGCAAACTGTCCGATGTAGACCCTGGTGGGGTTCCGTACTTCGCCATCGCGCTGGTCCCCGGCGAGGTCGCCTCCGCGGTGCCGGGCGATCATGGGCCCGGCGCCGTCGCCGACGAACGGCACTCCCGTGGCACCGGCGGGAGCGAGGGACACGGCGGGGCCCCGGGGCTCGGGGAGGTCGTCGTCGTCGGTACCGGGCCGGCTGGGCGGGACTGGCTGACCCCGCAGGTCGCCGCCGCGCTCTCGGTGGCCGACGACCTCGTCGGCTACGGCCCCTACCTGGACCGGGTGCCGCCGAACCCGCGACAGGTCCGGCACCCGTCGGACAACCGGGTGGAGGCCGAGCGGGCCG
Organism: Pseudonocardia nematodicida; assembly: GCF_040105385.1. Taxonomy (NCBI): domain Bacteria; kingdom Bacillati; phylum Actinomycetota; class Actinomycetes; order Pseudonocardiales; family Pseudonocardiaceae; genus Pseudonocardia; species Pseudonocardia nematodicida. The sequence continues at coordinate 255,563 of NZ_JBEDNQ010000007.1, read as the reverse complement.
CGCACGCGCTGGACCTGGCCGCGTCCGGACGCCGGGTCGCGGTCGTCTCCGCGGGCGACCCCGGGGTCTTCGCGATGGCCACCGCGGTGCTGGAGGTCGCGTCCGGGCCGAAGTACCGCGACGTCGGAGTCCGGGTGCTGCCCGGCCTGTCCGCCGCGCAGGCCGTCGCCGCCGCGGCGGGCGCCCCGCTGGGTCACGACCACGCGATGATCTCGCTGTCCGACCGGCTCAAGCCGTGGGACGTGGTCGCCGCCCGGCTCGCCGCCGTGGCCGCCGCGGACCTCGCGATCGCGATCTACAACCCGCGCTCGAAGGCCCGCCCGTGGCAGGTCGGCGCGGCCCGCGACGTCCTCCTCGAACACCGTGCCCCGGACACCCCGGTGGTCCTCGGCCGCGACGTCGGCGGCCCCGGCGAGCGGCTCGTGGTCACCACGCTGGCCGAGCTGGACCCCGAGCAGGTCGACATGCGGACGCTGGTGATCGTCGGGTCGTCCACCACCCGGGTCGTCGAGCGCGACGGCGGCCCGGTGGTCTTCACCCCGCGGCACTACGGCACCGGGACGACGACCGGCTGACCCGCTACTGTCCGCCTGGTGACGACGACGGTCCGCCGGCTGGGCCCCGATGACTGGGAGCTGGCCCGCGCGGTCCGGCTCGACTCGATCCGCGACGGGTTCGGCGGTGACAGCGACTTCCTGCGCGAGGAGGCCGCACTGGACGAGGTCGCCTGGCGCGAGGTCCTGCACCGGCACGCCCGGTTCGCCGCGCTGAGCGACGACGGCGGGGGCCGGGCGGCCGTCGGGACCGTCGGCTGGCGCCCGCACCGCAGCGGTGGCGCCGACGCCGGTCATCTCTACGGCATGTGGGTGCACCCGGAGCACCGCGGTACCGGGCTCTCGAGGCTGTTGGTCGGGGCCGTCGTGCACCTGTCCCGCGAGCAGGGCTATGCGGCACTGGATCTGAAGGTCGAGCCGGCCAACGCGCACGCGATCGCGGTCTACCGGCGCATCGGGTTCGCGGTCGTCGAGTCACCGCCGGGTGGCCTGGTCGTGATGCGCTGCCCGCTGCCCTGACGGTCCGGTCGGAGCACCCGGGCCAGCTCGTACAGGTCGACGATCCGCAGGTCGGACGCGACCCCGACCCGGGTGGAAGGATCTGCAGGCGATGCTGCTCGACGACCTCGACACCCCGTTCCTCGCGCTGGATCCGGCCGTGCTGGAGCGCAACCTCGCCGCCGGCGCCCGGCGGGCCGCGGCCCGCGGGCTGGCCTGGCGCCCGCACGCCAAGACCCACAAGAGCCTCGCGGTCGCCCGCCGCCAGCTCGCGCACGGCGCCACGGGGCTGACCCTGGCCACGGTCGCCGAGGCCGAGGTGTTCGCCGCCGGCGGGTGCGACGACCTGTTCCTCGCCTACCCGGTGTGGGCCGCCGGGCCGCGGGCCGACCGGCTGCGCGCGCTGGCCGGCCGGGCCCGGCTGACGATCGGGGTCGACTCGGCCGACGGCGCGACCCGGCTCGCCGCGGCACTGCGCGGCGCCCCGGCCCAGGTGCTGGTGGAGGTCGACTCCGGGCACCACCGCACCGGCGTCGTGCCCGACCGGGTCGGTGCCGTCGCCGCCGCGGCCGTCGCGGCCGGGCTGGAGGTGGTGGGGGTCTTCACCTTCCCCGGGCACGCCTACGCGCCGGGCGCCCGCGCCACCGCGGCCGCCGACGAGGCCGCGGCCCTCGAGACCGCGGCCGCCGCGCTGGCCGCGGCCGGGATCGAGCCCCGGGTCCGCAGCGGCGGCTCCAGCCCGACCGAGGGGCTCTCCCCGTCGAGCGCGTCCCGATATCCGGTGAGCGAGACCCGGCCCGGTGTCTCGGTGTTCGGCGACGCCCAGCAGGTCGAGCTGAACGCGGCCGGGTTCGACGCGTGCGCGCTGACCGCGGTCGCGACCGTCGTGCACGCCCGTGACGGGCACGCCGTGCTCGACGCCGGCAGCAAGACCCTCGGCGCGGACCGGGCCCCCTGGGCGTCCAGCTACGGCCGCCTGCCGGCACATCCCGACGCCCGGATCACCGCACTGTCCGAGCACCACGCCACGGTCTCGTTCGGCGATGCCCCGGTGCCTCGCCCCGGCGAACGGGTCCGGGTGCTGCCCAACCACGTCTGCAACGCCGTCAACCTCGCCGACGAGCTGGTGGTCTGCGAGGGCGCCACGGTCACCGACCGCTGGCCGGTCGACGCGCGCGGGGCGAACACCTGATGCGCGCGGTCCTGGTCACCGGGTTCGGCGTACAGCCGACCGTGGAGCTGGTCGCCGGCCTGCGGGTCCGGCCGGACGCCGTCGTCGTGCGGGTGGAGGCGACCGGGCTCTGCGCGAGCGACCGCTTCGGCTGGCTCGGCCACGACGCGGGAGTGCAGCTCCCGCACGTCCCGGGGCACGAGCTGGTCGGCCGGATCGTCGAGACCGGGTCGCGGGTGCACCGGTTCCAGGTCGGCGACCGGGTGACGACGCCGTTCGTCTGCGGCTGCGGCACCTGCGACGAGTGCCGGTCCGGGAACTCCCAGGTGTGCCCGCACCAGGAGCAGCCGGGGTTCACCCACCCCGGCTCGTTCGCCGAGTACGTGCAGCTGCGGTACGCCGACCACAACCTGGTCGCGGTGCCCGACGACGTCGACGCCGGCGGCGCCGCCCTGCTCGGCTGCCGGGTCGCGACCGCCCACCGGGCGCTCACCGGGCGCGGCGGGGTCCGGCCCGGCGACCGGGTCCTGGTGCTCGGCGCGGGCGGGGTGGGGCTGTCGGCGGTGCTGATCGCCTCGGCGCTCGGTGCGGAGACGGTCGTGGCGGACCCGTCGCCGGAGGCTCGCGCCCGGGCTGCGGAGCTGGGCGCACTGTCCACCGTGGACCCGATGGCCGGTCCGGACGCGGTACGCGAGGCCGTCGGCGACGGCGGCGCCCGGCTCGCGATCGAGGCCGCCGGACGTCCCGAGTCGCTCGATCTGGGGCTCCGGGCGCTGCGACGCCGGGGCACCCTGGTGCAGGTCGGGCTGCTGTCCGCTCCCCCGGCCGTCCCGGTGCCGGACATGATCGCCCGGGAGCTGACGCTGACCGGCAGCCACGGCATGGCCGCCGCCGACTACCCCCCGCTGATGGAGCTGGTCGGCACCGGCCTTCTCGACCCGGGCCGTCTGGTCACCCGCCGGATCACCCTGGACGAGGCCCCGGCCGCCCTCGCCGCGGGTCCGGCACCTGGCGAGGTCACCGTCATCGAGCCCTGATCACCCGTTCCGGAGCGCAGCGCTCGCCGCGCGAACGATCCGCTCCGGAACCGGCGATCATCGCGGGCGGCGGCCCGGTCGGCTCCCGAGCAGCCGGTCGATCGCGGCGTCGACCGTCGGCTCTGACCGGACCCCGTCCGGGAGCGGCGGCCGGTCGACCATCACCACCGGGACCCCACGCTCCCGGGCCACCGTCAGCTTCGGTGCCGTCGCCTCCCCACCGGAGTCCTTGGTCACCAGCACGTCCGGCCGCACCCGGTCGAACACCGCGCGCTCGGCATCGAGACCGAACGGACCGCGGTCGAGCAGCAGCGTGTGCCGGGACGGCAGCGGCGGGTCCGGCGGGTCGACCGAGCGGATCCAGAACGCGGCGTCGAGCTGCGCGAAGCACTCCAGCCCGCCCCGCCCGGTGGTCAACAGCACCCGGCCGTCCGGGCCGGGGAGGAGACCGGCCACCGCGCCGGCGGCCGCGGCGACCGAGCGGACCCGGTGCCACCGGTCCTCCGGCCCGGCCGTCCACCCCGGGCGGCGCAGCACCACCAGCGGGATCCCTGTCGCCGCGCACGCCGCGGCGGCGTTCGCCGTCATCCCGGACGCGAACGGGTGGGTCGCGTCCAGCACCGCCGCGACCCCGCCGGCCCGCAGCCAGGCCGCGAGCCCGCCGGCGCCGCCGAACCCGCCGACCCGCACCTCACCGGCCGGCAGCGACGGTGCCCGCACCGCACCGGCCAGCGACGACACCACCCGGACCCCGTCCCGGCCGGCCAGCGCGGCCGCCGCCGCCCGGCCCTCGGTGGTGCCGCCGAGGACGAGCACCGTGCCGGCGGACGCCGTGCGGGAATCGCTCACGGCGGCCAGGGTAGGCGGATGGCGATCACGACCGTGGTGTTCGACGTCAACGAGACGCTGTCCGACCTGACCCCGCTGGAACGGAAGTTCGTCGAGCTGGGCGCACCGGAGCGGACCGCGCCGTACTGGTTCGCGAGCACGCTGCGCGAGGGCATCGCGCTGGCCGCCGGCGGCGAGCTGCGCACCTTCGCCGAGATCGGCCGGGCGACCGCGGCGCAGCTGCTGCGCCGGCACGGCGTGCGCTGGGCCGACGTCCGCGCGCAGGAGATCCTCGACGCGTTCGGGGAGCTCCCGGTGCATCCGGACGTGCACACCGGGGTCGCCGCGCTGCGGGCGGCCGGGCTGCGGCTGGTCACCCTGTCCAACGGCGCCGCGGCGGTCGCGGAGAAGCTGCTCGGCGACCACGGGCTGCGCGAGCAGTTCGACCGGCTCCTCTCGGTGGAGGACGCCGGGGTCTGGAAGCCCGCCCCCACTGCCTACGAGCACGCGCTGCGGACCTGCGGGGTCGGCGCCGACGAGTCGGTGATGGTCGCGGTACACCCCTGGGACCTGCACGGCGCGGCACGGGTCGGCATGTCGACGGCCTATCTGGACCGGGCGGGAGAGCCCTGGCCCGGATACCTGACACCGTCGCCGACGTTCACGGTGCGCGCACTGCCCGATCTGGCCCCGCACCTGAGCTGAATTGCCGAACCAGCAACAGAGTTTGCCGGGCTGGCGACCACCGGGTCATCGTGAGCGCATGACCTCCACCCCACCCGAGCACGACGACCCGGTCGACTTCTGGGAGGCCGTGTACGCCGGCCGCGACCGCGGCGCCGAACCCCGGGTCAACGCCCGGCTCGCCGAGATCGCCGCGGACCTCCCGCCCGGCGACGCCCTCGATCTCGGCTGCGGCCCCGGCGGCGACGCCCTGTGGCTGGCCCGGCACGGCTGGCGGGTCACCGCCGTCGACATCTCGGCGACGGCCACCGGCCGGCTGACCGCGCTGGCGGCCGGGCTCGGGCTCGCCGACCGGGTCCGCGCCGAGCGGCACGACCTCGCCGAGACGTTCCCCGACGGCCGGTTCGACCTGGTCAGCGCCCAGTACCTGCAGACCCCGTTCGACCTCCCCCGAGACCGGGTGCTGACGACCGCGGCCCGCGCGCTGCGCCCCGGCGGCCGGCTGATCGTGGTCGACCACGGCTCGGTCGCCCCCTGGTCCTGGTTCCAGGACCGCGACGTCCACTTCCCCACCCCGCAGGAGATCCGCGACGGCCTCGACCTCGGTCCGGACGGCTGGACCGTCGAGCGGGCCGAGACACCGCGCCGGACCGCGACCGGCCCCGGCGGGCAGACCGCCGAGGTCGTCGACCACGTCCTGGTACTGCGCCGGGACCCCTGACCCGGATCCCCTGACCCGGCACCCGCAGCCCGGCCGTGAGCTCCACCGGCGCGACCACCGACACCTGCCGCGACCCGTGCCCCGCCGCCGACGGGTCTCGGCGGGGCACCGCGGCGACCCGCGAACGGGGCGGCGTCGGCTGCCCCGTGGGCCCGACCGGTCGCGGGGTCTCAGACCGCGCCCAGCACCGGCTCGAAGGCCAGCTCCGCCGCCCCGACCAGGGCCCCGTCCCGGCCCAGCGGGGACGCCACGATCCGGGTCCCGCCGACCGCGCGGCTGACCAGGCTGCGCCGCTCGACGTCGGCCCGGACCCGGTCGGTCACCGCCGGCGGCAGCGCCGCGAACAGGTCCCCGAGCACGACGACCTCGGGCGCGAGCATGTTGACCACGGTGACCAGCCCCGCGGCCATCCACCCGGCGTAGCCGGCGAGGAGCTCGGCCGCGCGGGGATCCGCGGACAGCGCCCGCAGCTCGGCGACCAGCACCCCGCGCGGGGTGTCCTCGGGCAGCCCCAGCGCCCGGCACAGCGCGGGCTCGCCGACCTCGGTCTCCCAGCAGCCCGAGGCCCCGCAGAAACAGTCCCGCCCACCGGGGCGGACCAGCAGGTGCCCGAGCTCGCCGACGTAGCCACCGGTGCCGCGCAACGGCTTCCCGCCGGAGACGACGCCGCCGCCGACCCCGACGTCCGCGGACAGGTACACCATGTCGGCCACGTCCCGCCCGACCCCGCGCAGGTGCTCGGCCAGCGCGCCCAGCTCGGCGTCGTTGGCGACCTGGACCGGCCGGCCGAGCACCGCCGCCAGCCGGGCGCCGAGCTCCACGTCACGCCAGCCCAGGTTCGGCGCCTCCCGGACCAGCCCGTCCGAGCGGCGGACCACGCCCGGGATCGACACCCCGGCACCCTGCTCGTCCACCCCGAGCTCGTCGCGCAGCAGCGCCACCGACTCGGCGACGTGCGTGATCACCTCACCGGGCAGCCGGGTCGTGCGGTGCAGGTTCCAGCTGTGCCGGCCCAGGATCTGCCCGCCGATGCCCACCATGGCCAGCGCCACCTGGTCCACCCGGACGTCCACGGCCAGCACGACGGCCGACTGCGGCTCGGGCAGCACCAGCAGCGACGGCCGCCCGGCGCCGGTCCGCCGGGCCGGGACGGCCTCGGTGACCACCCCGGTCTCGGCGAGCCCGTCGACCACCGACTTGATCGTGCTGCGGTTCAGGCCGAGCTCCCCGGCCAGGGTGGCGCGGGTGGTCGGCCCGTCGACGTGCAGCCGGCGCAGCAGGGCGGCCCGGTTGTGCCGGCGCGCGTCGTCGGGACGGGTTCCCGAAGCCGAGGTGGTCACCTGCCGGTGGCCGCCGCGCGTCGCCGGGACAGCACGTCGACGGCCGCGGCCAGCAGCAGCACCAGCCCGGTCACCACGAACACCACCGCGGCCGGCTGCTTGAGCAGCCCGAGCCCGTTCTGCACGGTCGCGAGCACCGTGCCGCCGATCACCGCGTTGCTGATCCGGCCGCGCCCGCCGAACAGCGACGTCCCGCCGATCACCGCCGCACCGACGGCGAACAGCAGGGTGTTCCCTCCGCCGGCGGCCGGGTTCACCGACCCGATCTTCGACGAGTAGACGATCGCCCCGATCGCGGCGAACGCCGTCGCGATCACGAACACCGACGCCTGGATCCGGACGACGTCGATGCCGGCCCGCCGGGCGGCCTCCCGGTTCCCGCCGACGGCGTAGACGTGCCGGCCGAACCGGGTCCGGTCCAGCACCCAGGTGCCGAGCACCAGCAGCACCAGCACCAGCGGAACGACGTAGGGCACCCCGGAGATCTCGATGATCCCGGGCGAGCGGTCCTGCACGAGCAGGACGGTCGCCAGCCCGCCCAGCACCACCACCGCCCCGATCTTGATCAGCACCAGCCCGGTCGGCCGGGCGACCAGCCCGGCGCGGAGCCGGGAGCGCTGGCGGTACAGCTGGATCGCCGCGTAGCCGCCCGCGGCCACCACGAACAGTACCCAGGACCCGGTCGTCGAGAGGTTGCCGTTGGCCACCGCGTTGATCACCGGGTCGCGCAGGGCGAGCGTGCCGCCGTCGCCGATGAGCTGCAGGATCACGCCCTGCCAGGTGATGAACAGGGCGAGGGTGACGACGAACGACGGCATCCCGATCCGGGCCACGAGGAACCCGGTCAGGCAGCCGATCACCACGCCGACGCCGACCGCGAGCCCCATCACCACCCACGGGCTCGTCGGGACGCCGATCACCAGCACGGCGGCGGTGAGCAGGCTGATCGCGGTGCCCGCCCAGACCCGGACCAGCGCGGCGAGCCCGGCCGCGAGCACCATCGTGCCCACCAGCAGGACGTACACGACGGTCCCGGTGGCGCCGAGGACGTTGCCGTTCGAGACCAGGTGCAGCGCCATCATCGCGGCGGCGAGCCCGGACGCGGTCCCCGCGGCGAGGTCGATGTTGCCGGTGAGCAGCACGAACACCAGGCCCATCGCGATGATGGTCGGGCCGGCGCCCTGCTGCAGCAGGTTCGCCAGGTTCAGCAGGCTGCCGAAGGTGCCGCTCGGGTCGAGCACGGTGAACAGCACGAACAGCGCGGCGAGGCCGAGCAGCGCGGGCAGCGAGCCGAGCTCGCCGCCGCGCAGCCCCCTGAGGTAGGCGACGATCGCCTCGCGGGTGGTGTGCGCGGTGGTGTCGATGCCGAAGTCGGCGGCCCGGTTGCCGGGGTTGGCCCGCTGTGCGGCGGAGGTCTCGGGCTTCTCGGACTGCTGGGTCACCTCACATCACCGCCGACTCGGGACGGGCCAGGCCGAGCTCGCCGGACCGGCCGGCGGTGATCAGCTGGACGACCTCGGAGTGCGTGACGTCGCGGGTCGGGACCTCTGCGACCATCCGGCCCAGGTACAGGCAGGCGATCCGGTCCGAGACCTCGAAGACGTCGGCCATGTTGTGGCTGATCAACAGGACGGCCAGGCCCTGCTCGGCGAGCCGGCGCACCAGGTCGAGCACCTGGCGGGTCTGGGCGACGCCGAGCGCCGCGGTCGGCTCGTCGAGCAGCACCACCCGCGAGTCCCAGAGCACGGCCTTGGCGATCGCGACGGTCTGGCGCTGCCCACCGGACAGCGACGCGACCGGCGTCCGGACCGAGGTGACGGTGCGGACCGAGAGCGAGGCGAGGGTGTCGCGCGCGGCCTGCTCCATCGACCCCTCGTCGAGCATCCAGGACCGGCCGCGCTCCCGGCCGAGGAACATGTTGCCGACGACGTCGAGGTTGTCGGCCAGCGCGAGGTCCTGGTAGACGACCTCGATGCCGAGCCGGGCGGCGTCCGCCGGTGCGGACAGGGTGACCGGCTCGCCGTCGAAGAGCACCTCGCCGCCGTCGATCGGGTGGATGCCCGCGACGCACTTGACCAGTGTGGACTTCCCGGCGCCGTTGTCGCCGACGAGTGCGGTGACCTCGCCGGCGCGGACCGTGAGGTCGACGTCGTGCAGGACCCGCACCGCGCCGAAGCTCTTGGAGACCGCGTTCAGGCGCAGGATCGGTTCGGCCATGGCCGTCCCTCCGGTGGGGCCCGGGACGCGGCGGGGATCGCCGGCCGCGTCCCGGGCGGGTGGTGAGCGGCTACTGGATGCCGAGCTCGGAGCACGCGGCGGCGTTGTCGCCGCCACAGATCTCGTCCGGCGTGATGTAGCCGGCGTCGGTGACCGTCTTGACGTTGTCCCGGGTGATCAGCTGCGGGTCGAGCAGCACGGACTTCACGTCCCGGCCGGCCTCCGGGTCGTTCACCGTCTGGGTGGCGATGGCGTCGGCGGCGGCGGTGTCGCCCTGGGCCAGTGCGGCGGCCAGCTTCGCGGCGGCCTCGGCCTCCTCCTGGATCGGCTTGAAGACCGTCATGTACTGGTCGCCGCGCAGGATCGCGGACAGCCCGTCGGCGGTGGCGTCCTGCCCGGTGACCGGGACCTGGCCGTTCAGGCCGTACTTGGCCAGCACGGTGATGACCGACCCGGCCATGCCGTCGTTGGCGACGACGACGCCGTCCACCCGGCCGCCGTTGCCGGTCAGCAGCTGCTCGAACGTCGTGCCGGCGACCTGGTTGTCCCACTGGTCGATGGCCTGGCTGGCGACCAGGCTCAGGTCCCCGGCGTCGTACATCGGCTTCAGCACCGTCTGCTGGCCGTTGTAGAACAGCGTGGCGTTGTTGTCGGTCGGGGCGCCCTCGATCTCGATCACCTGGGCGCCGGGCTTGTCGCCGATCCCCTGGACCAGGCCCTCGCCCTGGATGGCGCCCACCCGCTCGTTGTCGAACGAGACGTAGTAGTCGCTGACCCCGCCCAGGTTCAGCCGGTCGTAGTCGATCACCGGGATGCCCTGGGCCTTCGCCTTCTCCGCGACGGTGTTCCCGCCGTCGGAGCTGATCGAGGCGATGACCAGCACCTGTACCCCGCTGGAGATCATCCCGTCGGCCAGGGTCGAGAACTTCTGCTCGTCGCCCTGCGCGTTCTGGATGTCGGGGTCGAGCCCCTCGGCGCGCATCGCCTGCTCCAGCATGGGCTTGTCGAAGCCCTCCCAGCGGGCCGAGGTGTCGGTCTCGGGGAGGATCACCCCGACCTTGACCCCGCCGCCCTCCGGAGCGTCCCCCTCGGGGGCCTCCTGCCCGCCACCGGCGGCGTTCTGCCCGCAGGCCGACAGCGTGAGCAGCAGGCCCAGGCCCACCGCCGTCGCCGCCCGCCGCATCCGGGGCCCGCGCCCCGCCTCCCGAAGCCTCATCGGCACGTCCCTCCACGACATTGTGGTCTCCACAACTCAGGTGATTCCCCGCTGAAAGTTGCGAGCGCCAACTTATTGGGCGGACGGATCCGGCGAACAGACCGCTGGATCGAGCAAGTACGCCTGATCGCGTCACGATCGGATCACGGAGATCGGCTTTTGTTGTGCGACGTCCCCACCCCTACGCTGCGTGAGGTGTGAGCAGCGATCACCGCATCCCGGTCGACGAGCACGTGGCCCTGACCGTCGCCGTCCTCACCGGACTGGGCGCGCCGGAACGGACCGCCCGGATCCAGGGCGAGTGGCTCTGCGAGGGCGACCTGCGCGGGCATGCCTCGCACGGCATCCGGCGCCTGGAGGTGCTCGCCGGACGCGTCCGCGCCGGGCTGATCGACCCGGCCGCCGAGGCGTCGGTGCAGTGCCCCCGGCCCGGTGTGCTGCGGGTGGACGGCAACGAGGGGTTCGGACCCCCGACCGCGCTCGCCGCGTGCGACGCGCTGCCGGCCCTCGCCGCGGAGGCCGGGATCGCGATCGCCGCGATCCGCCGCTGCGGCCACCTCGGGATGCTCGCCCCCTACGTCGAGCGGCTCGCCGCCGCCGGGCTGGTCGGGATCGCGACGACGACGTCCGAGGCGCTGGTGCACCCCTGGGGCGCCGCGCCGGCGATGCTCGGCACGAACCCCCTCGCGGCCGGCCTCCCGGTCGACGGCGGCGAACCGGTCGTGCTCGACATGGCGACCGGGCAGGTGTCCCGGGGCAAGGTGCTCGACCACGCCGCCCGCGGCGAGCCGCTGCCCGACGGCGCGGTCGTCGACGCCGAGGGGCGGCCGACGACGGACGCCGCCGCGGCCCTCGACGGCGCGATCACCCCGTTCGGCGGCCCCAAGGGCTACGCGCTGGCGCTGGTGCTCGAGGTGCTGGTCGCCTCGCTCACGCACACCGCGCTGGGCACCGAGGTGCGCGGCACGCTCGACGTCACCGATCCGGTCACCAAGGGCGACCTGCTCCTCGCGATCGACCCCGCGGCGTTCGGCGGTCCCGGCGCCGGCGTGGCGGCCTACCTGGACACGCTGCGCGCGCTGGAGCCGGCGCCCGGGCACGGCCCGGTCACCGTCCCGGGCGATCGCGCCCGCGCGGTCCGGGCGCGCAACCTGGAGCTCGGCGTACCCGTCGACCCCGGCACCTGGAGCCGGGCCCGGGAGCTCCTCGTCGACGCGGACCGCTCACGTTAGGTGATCGTCAGGGTCACTCGGGAGCCGGTGTCACCTTCGGACAGTAGAGTCGTTATCCTGCGATCCGAGACGGCGACGCTGAGTGACTGCCTGTCACTCCGCGCTTCGCGGAAGGGACGAGATGGCGGCCTCGCTCTGGACCTCCGGCCTGCCCGGGCGGCCCGCGCCCGATCCGGCGCCCGCGCTGGTGCGCGTCGCGCTGCAGGCCGGGGCGACCTCGGTCGCGCACGTCGACGTCGCCGCGATGCTGTCCGGGATCTGCGTGGCCGTGGTCCCCGCCGCGGGCGTGGCCGGGGCGGTGCTGATGCTGCGCGAGCCGGCCGACCCCCGCGATCCCGAGGCACGACGGGTGTTCGGCTCGGACACCGCCGCGCTCCGCCTGGGCGATCTGCAGCGCCGGGCCGACGCCGGACCGGGTCCGGCCGCCGAGCGCGGCGAGCGCATGCTGCTCACCCCGGACCTCACCCGCTCCGGTCCGCCGGAGCTGGCCGCGGCCGCCGCCGACTGCGGCCTGGTCCGGTCGATGGTGGTGCCGGTCGTGATCGCCGGCCGGACGGCGGGTGCGTTGCAGGTCCTCGCCCGCGGCCTGCACGGTGGCGCCGCCCGCGAGGAGACGCTCACCGACGATCTGGCCGCCGCGCTGGCCCCCGTCGTCACGGCGCTCGCCGCACGGCTGTCCGACGTCCGCGAGATCGCCCGCCTCGACCGGATCGCCACCCGGCCCACGCCGCCGGTCGAGGGCCGCTGGCCGGGGCACCGGCAGGGTCGCGAGGACATCCCTGCGCACGACACTCCCGTGCACGACAGCCCTGCACACGACACCCAGGACCACGTCCGCACGAGGCACAACGGGTCCGGTCCCAGCGGCCCGGGCCGCAACGGATCGGGCCACGACGGATCGGTGCACGGCGGCCCGCCGAACGGCCGGCCCGCCGTCGGACACTCCGCGCACGGCCGACCGGCCGACGGAGGCCCGCGCAACGGCCGGCGGGGCGACGGCGGCCCGGTGAACGGGAGCCCGTGGACCGGCACGGCGTGGACCGGCATCCCCGAGCCGGCCGGCCCGGGACGTAGCGGTCCCGCCGGCCGGGACCGCGACACCCCGGGAACCGACGGCCCGGCACCCGAGCGCGGCGCGCCCGAGGGCACCGCGCTCATCCCCGCCGCGCGCCGGGGCGGCGGCCCGCCCACCGGACCACAGGTCCCCGCGCCGCGCCGCGCGCGGCACCGCCGGAACTGACACGCCCCACGGGGTCGCGCCCGGGAGCTACGGGCGCTCCTGCAGGTATGCCGACACCCGCTGGCGGCTGACACCGAACAGCCGGCCGATCCCGCTGATCGTCTCTCCCTCGGCGTGCAGCGCCACCGCCTCCGCGCGCCGGAACCGTCCACCTGCTCCGCCGATGCCGTCCAGCGCCCGGCTGAGGCTCTCGACGACCAGCGGCCGCTCCTCCTGGTGCACGATCTCGCGCCAGGACGCCCCCCGGGCGCGCATGGCCTGCAGATCCCGGACCCGCTCGCGGGCGGCCTCCAGGTCGACGATCGAGGCTGCGAGCTGGGCGTTCAGCTCCGTCAGCAGAACGTCGGCGTTCGCGGGACCACCGCGCCCGTCCGGAGGAACGGCACCCTCCGCGACCGGGTCGTTCTGCCTCGTGTTCACCCGTCCGAGGGTACGGGCCCCCGCCGGGTGGCCGGGAGCACGGCGTAGCCTGATCGATTGCAACAGGGGTTGCTCACCCCATCAGGGCAATTCGGACACCTTGTCGGAATCTGGAGGTACGGGTGCGCTACGACGCGATCATCGTCGGGGGTGGCTCGGCAGGCGCCGTGCTCGCCAACCGGCTCAGCGCCGATCCCACCCGGCGTGTGCTCGTCCTGGAGGCAGGCCAGCCGGACCACCGCTGGGACCCGTCGATCCGGATGCCCGCGGCGCTCGCGCGGATGTGGGGCAACCCCCGCTACGACTGGTGCTACTTCACCGAGCCGGAGCCATCCCTGGCCAACCGCCGCATCGCCGTCCCACGGGGGAAGGTGCTCGGCGGCAGCAGCACCATCAACGGGATGGTCTACCAGCGCGGCAACAACGGCGACTACGACCGCTGGGCCACCGGCGAGGGCATGTCGGGCTGGAGCGCCGCGCACTGCGTGCCGTACTTCCGCAAGCTCGAGCGGCGGTTGTCCGAGCACGGCATCCCCCTCGAGCCCTCCAGCAACGGGCCGCAGATCCTGGAGCGCGCGCCCGCGCTCGGCACGCTGAACGGCGCCTTCATGATCGCGGCCAAGCAGGCCGGGCACGCGATCCTGGACACCACGAACGCGGCCCGGCAGGAGGGCTTCGCCCGCACCGAGCGCGCGATCCACCGCGGCCGCCGCTTCTCGGCGACCGACGCGTACCTGCACCCCATCTCGGCGGCGCGGCCGAACCTGCAGGTCCTCACCGGCGTCCAGGTGCACGGCCTGCGGTTCCACCCCACCGACGCCACCCGGGTCATCGGCGTCCGGTACCGCACCGCGGACGGCCGCACCCAGGACGTCGACGCCGCCGACACGATCCTCGCCGCAGGGGCGATCGCCACGCCGCAGCTGATGCAGGCCTCCGGCATCGGCAACCCGGCACACCTGCAGGGCCTCGGGATCGACGTGCGCGCCGAGCTGCCGGGGGTCGGGGAGAACCTGCAGGACCACGTGGCGGTGCACCTGCAGCACGCCTGCACCCGCCCGCTCTCGCTGTCCTCGCGCCGCAAGGTGCACCGGCTGCCCGGCGAGGCGGCCCGCTGGCTGCTCAACGGCACCGGCATCGGGGCCAGCAACCACTTCGAGATCGGCGGGTTCGCCTCGACCTCGCTGGCCGGCGGCATCCCCGACGTCATGATCCTCTTCGCACCGGTCGCGATGCGGTTCGCTCCGGACATCGACGTCGCCGAGCACGGCTACGAGATGCACGTCAGCGTGATGGCCAACGACTCCCGCGGGCACGTGAGGATCACCTCGCGGGACGTCAGCGTGCACCCCGAGCTGGTGAACAACTACATCGCGACCGACCGCGACCGGCAGCGCTGGGTCGAGGCGATCGAGATCGGGCGGACCATCCTCAGCAGCCCGGCCTTCGCGGGGCTCGACGCCGGGGAGACCTTCCCCGGCCCGGCCGTGCGCACCCCGGAGCAGGTCCTGGAGTGGGTCGGCGAGCGGGCCCAGAACGGGCTGCACCCCACCAGCACCTGCGCGATGGGCCTCGGCCCGGATGCCGTCGTCGACCCGTCGTCGATGCGGGTGCACGGTGTCGACGGTCTGCGGGTCGTCGACGCGTCGGTGTTCCCGGACGTGCCGAACTCCAACACCTACGCGCCGGTGATGATGGTGGCCGAGAAGGCCGCGGACCTCGTCCTCGGGAACACCCCGCTGCCGGCCGACCCGCCGGCCCAGAACCAGGCCCAGACGAACGGCGAGGCCCGCCGTACGGGGCTCGTGGAGGCCTAGCAACCGCACACGGACGACGGGGCGGGATCCGGTTACCGGATCCCGCCCCGTCGTCTCAGGTCGGTCGGGGTGCAGTCACGCACCCGCGAGCGTCACTCGCCGTTCTGGACCTCCACCCCGGACTCACGCAGCTTCTCGGCGTGCGCGTTTCCGTGGTGGTTGCAGAACAGGAGCTCCCCTCCGGAGGGAAGGATCGCGCGCACCTTGGCCGCCGCACCGCAACGGTCACAGCGGTCGGCGAGGGTCAGTTCGGGCCGGGTCAGCGTTTCGGGCTGCATAGCGGTCTCCCTCCATCGCGACGGTGGGCTCGGGCGGCCCTCCGCCGTATCACTGTGACGATCACACCGGGGGTGCGTCGCCCACACCATTACAGACGCTCGAGGCCCCTGCACGTGTTCCCGCGGCGCGTCGCGACGACCGTCACGTCCGGATCATGTGTCCGGCGAGCCGATCACACGGCGGTGAACCGCGGTGACTGACTGCGTATGAAGTTGACTGCGGGTGAATCATGCGGGGACGCCTGCCACCCGTGCAAGCGCCCCACGGTAAACACGGCGTGTCGGCGGCTACCGTGGCGGGGTGCCTGCTCGACCGATCGCCGACCGGCTCCCCGCCCCGTTGCTCTTCCTGGCGGGCGGCGTCTCGATGTACGTCGGTGCGGCACTCGCCGTAGGCCTGTTCGACCGTTTGGCCCCCTCCGCCGTCGCTGAGCTGCGTCTGCTCGGCGCCGCGATGATCCTGCTGGCGTGGCGGCGACCCGGTCGCGACGCGTGGCGCGGGATCCGTCTCGTCCGTGCCGGGATGTTCGGGCTCGCCACCGCGCTGATGAACGTCGCCTACTACGAGGCGATCGCCCGGCTACCGCTGGGCACAGCGGTGGCCATCGAGTTCACCGGTCCGGTGCTGGTCGCGGCCCTGGCCTCGCGCCGGCTCCGGGACGGGGGCGCGGTGCTGCTCGCGGCGGCCGGCGTGGTGCTCATCGCCGACGTCCAGTGGTCGGGCAGTCCGTCGGGGGTGCTGTGGGCGCTCGCCGCGGCCGCGATGTGGGCGGCCTACATCCTGCTCGGCAAGCGGGTCGCGCGGGCCGGTAGCGGCATGGACGACCTGGCGACCGGCTTCACCGTCGCCGCGGTCGCGCTGCTGCCGCTGCTGCTGGTCGGCGGAGAGGGTGCCGCGAACCCCTTCGGTGTGACGAACCTCGCACCGCTGGCCGATCCGGGAGTGATCGCCCTGTCCGTCGGTCTGGGTGTGCTGTCGTCGGTCGTGCCCTACGTGCTCGACCAGGTCGTGCTGCGGCGGGTCGGGCAGGCCCGGTTCGCCGTCCTGCTGGCCCTGCTGCCGGCGACGGCGACGCTGGTCGGGATCGTGATGCTCGCGCAGCTGCCGGGCGGGCTGGAGACCCTCGGGATCCTGCTGGTGATCGCGGCGGTCGCCGTGCGCTCCAGGGACGGCGACGAGCCCGTCCCCGACCCGGCCCCCGCCGCCCGGACGGACGCACAGGAACCCGATCCCCGCGCTCCCGGCTGACCCGCGGCCGCCCCGGCCCCGCCCGCATCCCGCGACGCTCACCGAACCCGGCCACGCTCACGCGATCGCGCGAGCAGCGGCACGTCCGGTGAGCGTGGGCGGTCCGGCGAGCGGATCGGCTCCACGTCGCAGGTCAGCTGCGGGGGCCCGGGTGCGGGTCAGCGCCAGGAGCGCAGGGTGGCGATCCGCTCCTCGAGCTGCTCGATCGACGCCATCGCGACCGGCGGGCCGCCGCAGTGCGCCCGCAGCTCGTTGTGGATCTTCCCGTGCGGCTTGCGGGTCTTGTGGTTGTGCAGCGCCACCAGGGTGTTGAGCTCCTTGCGGAGCGTCTGCAGCCGCTCGCGCACGCTCTGCCCCCGCTCGGCCGGCGGTGGCGGGGTCGGCGCGGTCGCCGGGGTGGCCCGGGCCTGGGCGCCCGAGCGCGGCGAGCCCTTCGCGACCCAGTCGGCCTGGCGCTGGGAGAGCAGCGTCCGCACCTGGTCGGGCTCGAGCAGGCCCGGCAGGCCGAGGTAGTCCTCCTCGTCGGCGGAGTAGGTGGCGCCCTCGTAGATCAGCTGGTCGAGCTCGGCGTCGGCGCCGAGGGAGGTGAAGGCCTCCTCCTGCTCGCCGGGCTCGTCCTTGGCCTTGTTGGCCTCGTTGAGCTCGGCGTCGTTCCAGACCTCCTCGGGGCGCTGCGGCTTGCCGATGACGTGGTCGCGCTGCGCCTCCAGCTCGCTGGCCAGGCCGAGCAGCACCGGGACGCTGGGGACGAACACCGACGCCGTCTCCCCCGGCCGCCGCGACCGCACGAAGCGGCCGATGGCCTGGGCGAAGAACAGCGGGGTGGACGCCGATGTCGCGTAGACCCCGACGGCCAGGCGCGGCACGTCGACGCCCTCGGACACCATCCGGACCGCGACCATCCACCGTTCCTGGGAACGGCCGAACTCGGCGATCCGGTCCGAGGCGCCGGCCTCGTCGGAGACCACCACGGCCGGCTGGTCACCGGTGATGGTGCGCAGGACCGCGGCGTAGGCCCGCGCGGTGGTCTGGTCGGTGGCGATGACCAGGCCGCCGGCGTCGGGCATGCCGCCGTCGCGGTGGCTCTGCAGCCGCCGGTCCGCGGCCGCGAGCACGGCCGGGATCCAGTCACCCGCCGGGTCCAGCGCGGTCCGCCAGGCCATCGCCGTCTGTTCCCGGGTCAGCGGCTCGCCGAGCCGGGCGGTGATCTCCTCGCCGGCGCTGGTGCGCCAGTTCGACGTGCCGGAGTAGGCCAGGAACACCACCGGCCGGACGACGTTGTCGGCGAGCGCCTCGGCGTAGCCGTACTGGTGGTCGGCCCGGCTGCGCGGGGCGCCGTCGGAGTCGGGGACGTACTCGACGAACGGGATCGGGTTGTCGTCGGACCGGAACGGGGTCCCGGTCAGCGCGAGCCGTCGGACGGCGGGCGAGAACGCCTCGAAGACCGCCTCGCCCCAGCTCTTCGCGTCACCGGCGTGGTGGATCTCGTCGAGGATCACCAGCATCCGGCGGTTCTCGGTGCGGTTGCGGTGCAGCATCGGGTGCGCCGCGACGCCGGCGTAGGTGACCGCGATGCCGTGGTAGTCCCGCGAGGTGCCGCCGGCGGAGTTGCGGAACTCGGGATCGATCGCGATGCCGGCCGCGGTCGCCGACTCGGCCCACTGGTACTTCAGGTGCTCGGTCGGCGTGACGACCGTCACCGCGTCGATCTTGCGGTCGGACAGCAGCTCGGCCGCGACCCGCAGCGCGAAGGTCGTCTTGCCCGCGCCGGGCGTCGCGACCGCGAGGAAGTCCTGCGGCGCGGTGGCCAGGTAGCGGGCGAGCGCGCTGCGTTGCCACGCGCGGAGCGGGCGGGTCTCGGGCGATACGAGCTGGGCTTGCGACACACGTCTCCCCTGGTCCGTGGGTCGTTCCCGGGAGGGAACCGGCGAGCCCCTGCGGGGTCCGGGCGGCTCGGGCGTCGGCGCCACCACCCGGCTGCGGGGCGTCGATGAGGGTAGCCGGGCCGGTCCGCGAGGACGGCGGGTGGGCGCGTCCCGCGACCCCGCTCCGGGTCGGCGGGCGGCACGGTACGACGGCCCGGTGGCCCTCCGTGGCACCCCGCCCCGCCGGGCCGCCGGGGCCGCGCGGTGGACGGCCGGGCACGGTCGCCGGGACGACCGGCGACGCCGGACGGTCGAGCGGCGCGACGCCCCCCGAGCGGTCGGCGAGGCGCCGGACGGCGCGACCGCGGCCGGCCCCCCGGCTTGGGGTCGGAGCGCGGGGGCGGCGGCTCAGTGAGACCGGCGCGGGCGCCGGGCGGTCAGGACGAACGCCGGCGGGAGGTTCCCGCTGATCGTCCGCCCGACGACGACCTCCTCGAACGCCTCGCCGAGCCGCTGCCGCAGCCGCCGTGCGGGCGGTGCCCACCGGGTGGCGGCGTAGCCGAACTGGGTGAGGGCGCCGCCGTCGTGCAGCGTGCCGGCGATCACGTCGGTGAGCTGCGGCCCGCGAGCCGGGTAGGCGGCCCAGGGCAGCCCGGACACGACGACGTCGGCACCGGCCAGACCGCGTTCGGCGAGCAGCCGCGGGAGTTCGGCCGCCCCGGTGGCGGCGACGTCGAGGCCGGGGTGCCGGCGCGCGAGCAACGCGGCCAGCCGCGGGTTCAGCTCCACCGCCAGCTGGTGCCCGCGCCCGCCGAGCTTCTCGGCGATGAGATCGGTGAGGGCGCCGGTGCCCGCCCCCAGCTCCACGACGACGGGGTCCCCGGTCTCCGGCACCGGTGCGGTCACCGCCCGGGCGAGCGACCGCGAGCTGGGCAGCGCGGACGCCGTCCGCACCGGGTCGCGCAGGAACTCCCGGAGGAACGGGGCGGTACCGGTGGTCATCTGACTCCCGTGGCGAGGGGTGGCGGACGGCGGCGCGACGGCCGCTCCGGCCACCCTCCCCGGCGCGGCTGACCGGACGACCACCACCGGGTGAACGCGACGCAACCGTCCCGCGGGGATGATGGGTCGCGATGAGCGCGCGCGACGGTGGTCCGGTGACCGGGGGATCTCCCGGCCGCCCGGGCGCGCCGCCGCCCCATCCGCTCGTCCTGCCCGCCGCGGGGCTGCGGCTGCTGGCGGCGCTGGTGGCGCGGCCGTCGTCGGTGCTGCGCCGGGGCGGGGCCTGGGTCGGCGGGCTGGGCCGCGCCGGACTCGGCCTGCCCACGGGAGCAGGGCGCACCGGCAGCGGCAACGGCGCACCGGCCGCCGGTACCGCAGGCCAGGGATCCGCCGCACCGGCAGCCGGTGCGGCGGGCGGCGGGCACCGTCCCCCGGTCGCCGGGTGGTGGGGGGTCCTGCACCGCCGCGCCGCCGCCGCCGGGCACGTGACCGTCCGGACACTCCACGACCTGCTCGACGACGCCGCGACACCCGGACCGCACCCGCTCCCCCGGGCCGACGCGGACGTCCTGCGCGGCGTTCTGCCCGGCCCCGGCACGACGCACCCGCGAGCCCCCGGGACCGCCGGCGCACCCGCACCGGGCGCGACCGGCACACCGGCCGGACTCGCACCATCCGTGTCCGCCGCCCCCACCTTTCCGGAGCCCGCACCGGCGACTCCGGCCACGGCCCCCATGGAGCCCGCGCCGGACCGCGCCGCCGTCTCGGGCCGGATCTTCACCCCACCCGGCCCCGGCGACCCGCAGGTCCCCTTCGACACCGGCGCCCGCGACGCCGGCGGCGGCCCCGTCCGCGGCCGGGACGTCGCCGCGACCCCGGGCGCGGTCGTCCTGCGCACCCCGATGTTCGAGCTGCTGCAGTACCTCCCGGTCACCGAGGAGGTGCACGACACCCCGGTCCTCGTCGTCCCGCCGCTGGTGCACCGCTACTGGCTGGCCGACCTCGCGCCACGCTTCTCGCTCGTCGAGCACCTGCTCGCGCGGGGGCTGCAGGTGCTCGCGCTGTCCTGGCGCCCGGCCGGCCCGGCGGACGCCGACCGCGACCTCGACGCGCACGCCGCCGCCGTCCTCGACGCGCTGGAGGTCACCACCCGGATCACCCGGGCGCCGCGGGTGTCGCTGCTCGGCGTGCGCACCGGCGGGCTGCTCGCCGCCGCGGTGCAGGCGCACCTGGCCGCGATCGGGCTCGAGGACCGGGTGGCCACGGCCGGCTACCTGGCCACCGTGCTGGACCCGGCCGCGACGCTGCCGGGGTTCCGCCCGGATGCCGGTGTCACACGGGCCGCGGCCGAGCAGGCGGCCCGGGACGGCGTCCTGGACGGGCCGACCGCGGTCCGCGCCTGGGAGTGGCGGCGCGGGACGGAACGGGTGCTGCCCTTCTCGGTGCCGGCCGGCCCGGCTCCGGGGCCCGGCGACCGCCCCGCACCGGTCCCGGGCCGGGTGTCGCGCGCGATGCGGGCCTGGGCCGCCGACCTGATGCCGCTGCCCGCCGCGCTGCACACCGATCTGGTCGCCCTGGCCGGCACGCGGGTCGGTGCGGTGGGCGGGCTGCGGGTGCTCGGCACGCCGCTGCGGCCGGCCGTGCTGCGCCGCGACGGCTACGTCCTGGCGGCCGCCGACGACCCCGTCCAGCCGTGGACCGGTGGCCTCCGCACCGCGCGGATGCTCGGCGGCCGCTGCCGCCTGGTGCTGGCGCCGGGCGACCAGGCGGGGGTCGTCGTGGCCCCGCCGGGACCGGTCACCTCGTTCCTGGCCGGCGGGTGCGCGCCGGGGACCGCCGACCCGGAGGCCTGGCGCGCCGCCGCCACGCACGTCGAGGGGTCGTGGTGGGACGACCTGGCCGACTGGCTGGCCGAGCGCTCCGGCACGCTGCGGGACGCACCCCCGGAGCTGGGCGGACGCCGGCTCCGGCCGCTGTTCCCCGCGCCCGGCACCTACCTCGGGACCACCGACACCGCGCGAACCGGGATGTGACGTCCCCTCCCCGGGCGGGCGCGGCGGGTCCCCGCCGCCCTACTCTCCGCCGTGATGGTCACTGCCGCTTCCGGATCCCCCGGGCCCGCCGGAGCCCGCACCGAGGTGCACGACGTCGTCGTCGGCGGTCGCGCGCTGCGCGTGGTCCGCCGGCCGGCGTCGGGCCCCGGCGCCCGGCGCACCCCGCTGCTGCTGTGCAACGGGATCGGGGCCGCCACCGACGTGCTCGACCCGCTCGTCGAGGCGCTGCCGGCCGATCTCGACGTCATCCGGTTCGACCCGCCCGGGATCGGCGGGTCGCCGTTGCCCCGGATGCCGTACCACCTGACGTGGCTGGCGCACCGGCTCGGCCAGGTGCTCACCCGGCTCGGCATCCGGGAGGCCGACGTCCTCGGGTTCTCCTGGGGCGGGATGCTCGCCCAGCAGCTGGCGATCAGCCGCCGGCGACGGGTGCGCAAGCTGGTCCTGGCCGCGACCGGTCCCGGGGCGCTGATGATCCCCGCATCACCGCGGGTGCTGGCCGTGATGACCTCGCCGAAGCGCTACCAGGACCCGGCCTACCTCGACACGGTCGCCGCCAAGATCTACGGCGGGTCGTTGCGCGAGAACCCGGAGCTGGCCGCCGAGAAGCTGGGCGCGGGGAGCAAGCGCGGCCCGATGCGGGGCTACTACTACCAGCTGATGTCGCTGTCGGGCTGGACCAGCCTCCCGCTGCTGCCCGCGATCACCGCGGACACCCTGATCATCGCCGGGGACGACGACCCGATCGTCCCGGCCGGCAACGCCACCCTGCTGCACCGCGGTATCCGCCGGTCACGGGTGCACCGCTACCCCGGCGGGCACCTGGAGATGCTGCTGGACCCGGAGCCGTTCGCCGCCGAGATCGACCGGTTCCTCTCGTCCTGAGCGGACACGCCCGCTCCGCCGGTCCGGTCGGGACACGGACCGGCGCGAGCACGCCGCCCGCGAACCCGCATCCGGTGTGACCGCGACAGCCGGGCCCACGGCGGGCAGGCTGGCCGGGTGACCGTCCTGCTGACCCTGCGCCCGGCCCGTCCGGGAGACGGCAGGACCCCACCGCCGGTGGCCCGTGGCCCCGCGGCACGGGACGACACGGCGGCTCCGGACGGCGCGACGGCACCGGACGGCTCAGTGGCACCGGACAGCACAGTGGCACTCCACTACGCAGCGGCACCGGACGACTCGGCGGCGCTGGACGCCTGCGATGCCGGGGCGACCGGCGTGCTGGGACGGACCGGGCCGGCTTGGCACGCCCGGACCGCCGCAGACCCGGATCGCGCCCACCTCGTGCTCGACGACGGCCGGGCGCTGGCCGGCTACCTGGTCCTCGCGGCCCCGCGCGGCCCGGAACGGGGGGTGGAACTGCACCGCCTGGTGATCGCTCCGCCGTGGCGGGGCGCCGGCGTCGGCCGGGCCCTCCTGCGGGCGGTGCTCGACCTCACCGCGGTGCCGGACCGGACCGGCTCACGACCGGCCGGCTCGTCCACCGGGGCCCGGCCGGCCACCGGGAACGGCGCGCCGCCGGCGCCGGCACCGGATGTCGTCGTCGACCCGGCCTGGACCACGCCGGGCTGGCTGCCGGCCGGGCGGCTCTGGCTGGAGGTGGACCCGGGCAACGGACCGGCGCTGGCGCTCTACCGGTCGGCGGGCCTGGTCGTCGAGGCCCGGCTGCCGACGGTGCCGGGTGACCCGGACTCCGCGACCCGGCGGCTGGTGCTGTCCCGGGGCTGAGCGCCCGCAGGCGCGGCCGTCACTCGCCGCTGTCGCCGCCCTTGGGCAGACCCTCGAAGATCTCCTTGCACTCCGGGCAGACCGGCGAGCCGGGCTTGGGCGACTTCGTGACCGGGAAGGTCTCGCCGCAGAGCGCCACCACCATGCTGCCCAGCACCGCACTCTCGGTGATCTTGTTCTTCTGGACGTAGTGGAACATGTCCGGGCGGTCGTCACTGGTGGTCTCGGTGCCCTCGGGCCGGGTGTCGACCTCGGGAAGAGTCATCGTGGACATGCGGTCCATGATGCACGACACCCCGGCCCGGGGTGACGGCTGCGGCGCCGCGGGGCGTCAGCCGGGTCCGGGGGTGTCCGGACGCCCGGTGCTGCCCGCCGCGGGACGCTCTTCCTGGGCGGCGCCCGGCGCGTCGGGGCCGCCGTCGCCGGTCGTGCCGTCCCCGGCGGTCTCGTCGATCACCGCGTGCGGGCGGGCCTCGATCCGGTTCCGCTCGCGGGAGTACCGGTTCGGCTTCTCCGCCTTGCGCGGGAGCCGGTCGTTCGCGATGAGCACGGCGATCCACGGCAGCGGGACGGAGATGAGGAGCAGTGTCACGGCCACCCAGGGAACCTGGTAGAAGAGCCCGGCCGCGATCATGCACGGGATGCGCATGCCCATCATCCACTTGTAGCGCCGCTTGCGAACCGCCAGCTCCTCCTCGTAGGACATCTGCGCGTCCGTGATGAGCACAGGGTCCTGGCGTCGCCGGTCGGCCACGTGACCACCTCCTCCCCCATGGTGTCACCCGCAACGGTGACCCGCGCGGGGACCACCGTCGTCGATCCGGAAGCCGGTCAGGCGCCGTCGGGCCCGTTGCCCAGCAGGGGTTCGTCGGCGG
Organism: Pseudonocardia nematodicida; assembly: GCF_040105385.1. Taxonomy (NCBI): domain Bacteria; kingdom Bacillati; phylum Actinomycetota; class Actinomycetes; order Pseudonocardiales; family Pseudonocardiaceae; genus Pseudonocardia; species Pseudonocardia nematodicida. The sequence goes on along the minus strand of NZ_JBEDNQ010000007.1, from coordinate 231,534 downwards.
AGCGCACCTCGGTTCCCGGCAGCCCGTCGGGGTGCTCGAGCCGGACCCGGTCGACCGCCTCCAGGGCGATGCCCAGGTGCTTGCGCTTGCTCGCCTCGTAGAACGCCCGCGCCCCGCCGGCCAGCTTCGGCTCGGCGTGCAGCGGCTTGTCCGACACACACAGCAGGGTGGCGTTCGGGATCCGGTACCGGAAGCCGTTCGCCGCGATCGTCGCCGACTCCATGTCGACCGCGACCGCCCGCGCCGCCCGCATCCGGGCCAGCGTCGCGGACTGGTTGAACTCCCAGTTCCGGTTGTCGGTCGTGTGCACCACGCCCGGCCGGTAGGTCGCGCCGGCCCGGTCCAGGGCGTCCATCAGGTAGCCGTTGAGCCGCAGGCTCGGGATCACCGGGACGTCCGCGCCCAGCACCTCGTCGAGCACGTGGTCGGCCCGCTGGTAGGCCGTCGCCAGCACGAAGTCGCCGAGCTCCTGCCGGTTCCGCAGGCCGCCGCAGTGCCCGATCATGATCATCGTGTCCGGCCGGAGGACGGCCAGGTGGTCGGTGACGGTCTTCGCGTTCGCCGGGCCGACGCCGATGTTGACCAGGCTCACACCGTCGCCGTCGGCCCGCGCGTGGTGGTAGGCGGGCATCTGGACGCCCTCGCGGTCCGGGCGCTCGGCGTCTCCGAAGCGCTCCAGGAACGACTCGACGTGCATGGCGTAGTTGGTGAACAGCACGTGCCGCTGGAACGACTCCGCGGGCGTCCCGGTGTAGTGCGACAGCCGGTCCAGCGAGAGCGCCATCCGCTCCGGGCCGAAGAGGAAGAGCTTCTTCGTGCGCAGGTCGAACCGGTCCTCGTCGAGCGCGGCGAAGAAGTCCGGGTCGGTGAAGGCGCGCGCCGGGCGGGCGGCCCGGGCGGTGACGGTGGCCCCGGCGGCGACCAGCCCGCGCAGCTCGCGGTGCAGGTAGCGGCGGATCGCGTTCGGCCGGGCGAACTCACCGGAGATCCGGGGGTTGTGCGTCGACCAGGGCCGGACGACCTCCAGCTCGGGATACCAGCCGTCGGCGTACACCGCCTCGGCGGCGTCGAGCAGGCGGCCGATCTCGTCGTCGAGCTTCTCGTCGGGCACCGGCGGACGGACCTGTTCGATCATGGCGGGGGTCACGCGCGGTCCTGCGCGGGGTCGGTCTCGCCGTGCGCGTGCAGCGCTCCGGGTGAGACGGCCACCTCCGAGACGACCTCCAGCAGCCGGCGGGCCAGCCCGTCGGTGAGCCGGTAGCGGACCAGCCGGCCCTGGCGGTGCGCGGTGACCATGCCGTGCGCGCGCAGCAGGCGCAGCGCGTGCGACACCGCCGAGTCGCTCATCCCGACCGCCACGGCCAGGTCGGAGACGCACAGGTCCCCGGCGTGCTGCAGGGCCAGCAGGAGGGACAGCCGGTTGGCCTCGCCGAGGACGTCGAGCACGGTCGCCGCCTCGGCCACCTTGCCGGAGTCGGACAGCACCGCGACGGCGTCGCAGACCTGGTCCGGGTCGATCACGCGTGCGCCGCTGAGCGCCTCCGGAACCTTGTGCACGCCACCGATGCTAGCCCGGCGAGCCGCTCAGCCCGCCGACGCCGCCTTCTTCTCGCGCGCCGCGGCCTTGATCGCCTTCTTGGTGTCGCGCACCTCGACGAGGGTCTGCGCGTCGACGACGTCGGCGGCCGAGAGCCGGGTGTCGGTCCCGCCGTAGTCGCCCGCGGCCTCCCGCCAGCCGTCGGGGGTGACGCCGTACTGCTTTCCGAGGATCGCGACGAAGATCTTCGCCTTCTGCTCGCCGTACCCCGGGAGCGCCTTGAGCCGGCGCAGGACCTCCCGGCCGTCGGGTTCGGCTCCGTCGGATCCCGGAGCGGTCCAGATCGCGGCCGGGTCGCCGTCCCAGTCCTCGACGATCGCGCGGCACATCTCCTGCACCCGCCTGGCCATCGACCCGCCGTAGCGGTGGATCGCCGGCGGGGTGGTGGCCAGCGTGGCGAACGCGTCCGGGTCGTGGTCGGCGATGACCCGGACGTCGAGCCCGCCGAGCCGGTCGTACAGCTTCTTCGGCCCGCGGAACGCGATCTCCATCTGGATCTGCTGGTCGAGCAGCATGCCGATCAGCAGCGCCAGCGGGTCGCGCTCGAGCAGCGCGTCCGCCTCGGGTTCCTGAGCGATGCAGATGCTCGTCATGGGAGACAGGATCGCACGCATCCGGTGGGTCAGAATGGTCGACGTGCTCCCCCATCTGGAACGCGGACAGGCCGAGCGGGTGCGCGGCTGCCTGCTCGACGCCGGCTACACCCCGGACGGCGTGCGCGCGCTGCTCGGCGGCTCCGCGCACGACGCGCTGACCCGCGGCGAGCCCGAGCCCGCCGCCCGGGCCAGCCGCGACGGCGGCGAGCTCGGCACCCTGGTCCGGCTGTTCCTGCTGGAGGACACCGAGCCCGAGCCCGCGGTCACCGCGGCGCTCGGCGACCTGGACCCGCTGCTGGAGGGCCGGGTCCTGCGCCGCACCCCGGACGGGATCCGGGCCGCGCTCGACGTCCGTCCCTACGGCGAGGGGCCGGGCTCCGAGGGCGAGCCGGGCGCGGACTGGTGGGTGGTCTCGGACCTCGACTCCCCCGCCGCCCGGCAGGACCGGGACCACGTCACGGGTGTCGGGGGCGCGTCGCTGACGCTGGCCGCGGCGACCGTGCGCCGGCCGGCCGGGTCGCTGCTCGACCTGGGTACCGGCTGCGGGGTGCAGGCCCTGCACGGCTCCCGGCACGCGGTGCGGGTGGTCGCCACCGACGTGCTGCCGCGCGCACTGGCGCTGGCCCGGCTGTCCTTCGACCTGTCCGGTGTGGACGTCGATCTGCGCGAGGGTCCGTGGTTCGCACCCGTCGCCGGGGAGCGGTTCGACCACGTGGTGTCGAACCCGCCGTTCGTGCCGGGACCGCCACGGGTCGACTACGTCTACCGCGACTCCGGGCAGGCCGGCGACTCGGCGCTGGCCGCGCTGCTCGGCGAGCTGCCGGGCCTGCTCACCGAGGGCGGGGTGGCCCAGCTGCTCGGGTCCTGGCTGCACGTGCGCGGCGAGGACTGGCCGGACCGGGTGCGCTCCTGGCTGCCCGACGGCGTGGACGCCTGGATCCTGCAGCGCGAGGTCGTCGACCCGGCCATGCACGTCGGCACCTGGCAGCGCGACGCCGGGCTGGTCCCGTCCTCGCGCGCGGCGCGCGAGCAGGCCACCGGCTGGCTGGACTGGATGGAGTCCGAGCGGGTCGAGGGCGTCGGTTTCGGCTTCCTGCTGCTGCGCCGCACCGACTCCGAGCCGACCGTGGTGATCGAGGACCTGCCCGGGGAGCTCGGCGAGGGCCTCGGCCGGGAGATGACCGGCTGGCTGGACCGGATCGACTGGCTGCGCGCGCACTCCCGCGACGACGACCTGCTCGGCGCCCGGCTGCTCATCGCCCCCGAGACCGTGCTGGAGTCGGCCTCCTCGGTCGACCCGGACGGCGGCTGGGCGGAGCTCACCACGACCGTGCGCCGCTGGGGCGGCCCCGGCTGGGAACACCAGGTCGACGGCCCCGCCGCGGCGCTGCTGGCCGGGTGCCGGGGCGACCTGCCGCTGTCCGAGCTGATCGCGCTGCTGTCGTTCGCGCACGACCGCCCCGCCGACGCGCTGACGGCCGCGACACTGCCCGCGGTGCGCGAGCTCGTCCGGCACGGGCTGCTGCTCCCGGTCGACGGCTGGCCGCACCCCACCGCCGCCCGCAGCGCGGCCGCGGCCCCCGCCGGACCCGTCGGATGAGGCACTCGCCTCACCGTCCCGGGCCACGAGCGGACCGTTCGTGGCGACGGTTCCCCCGAAGGATCCACTCGTGAGGGCGGTCGTGGCCCGGGTGCGCCGGGCGTCGGTGACGATCGTCGGCGAGGGCGGCGAGGCGCTGCGGACCTCCGGCGCGATCGGGCCCGGGCTGCTGGTCCTGCTCGGGGTGCACCGCGACGACGTCGCCGACGCGGGCTCGACGGTCGACACGATGGCCCGCAAGCTGCACGAGCTCCGCCTGCTGCGCGACGAGCGCTCGTGCGCCGAGACCGGCGCCCCGCTGCTGGTGGTCAGCCAGTTCACGCTCTACGGCGACACCCGCAAGGGACGCCGGCCGTCCTGGTCCGCCGCGGCCCGCCCGGCCGACGCCGAGCCCGTCGTCGACGCCGTGGTGGCCGCGCTGCGCGGGCGGGGCGCGCACGTCGAGACCGGCGAGTTCGGCGCGATGATGGAGGTCGGGTCGGTGAACGACGGCCCCTTCACCGTCCTCGTCGAGACCTGAGCTCGGCGAGACCCGGCTCTCACCCTGCTCTCAGCTCCGCAGGGCACCATGGGGCACAGCTCGGAAGGAGTCCCATGGTTGTCGCCCCACTGCTCGGATGGGTCCTGCTCATATTCCAGTTCGTCCTGATCGCCCGGGTCGTCGTCGACTGGATCGACGTCCTCGGATCGGGTCGCGGCGGCGCCGCGCTGGACACCGCCCGCCGGATCACCCACGGCGTGACCGAACCGGTCGTCGCGCCGATCCGGCGGCGCATGAACACGGTGCGGATGGGGTCGGTCGGATTCGACTTCTCGGTACTGATCGTCTTCCTGGTCGTGCTGGTGCTGCGGCTCGTCGTCGTGCCGCTGATCCCGTTCTGATCCGCCGTCCGGCAGACGAGTGATCATCGCCCGGGTGCCGGTCGGTGCCGTCCGCGGCACGGATCGGCACCCGGGCGACGATCACGACCGGCGGGGACCGGGACGATGATCACGGTGGGCCGGATCCGACCGGCCCGAGCCGGACCTCGGTGACCCGGCCGTCGTCGTCCAGCCCGGCCTCCACCCGCCCGAGTCCCTCCGGGCCGTCGGGCGGCGTGACCCGCACCGTCCACGTCCCGCGGTCGCCCGCGACCTGCTTGCGGCACAGGTCGACGGTGAACTCGCCGGCACACAGCTCCGCGAGGTGCTCGCGCAGCGGGACGCCCTCGGGGTCGCGCTCGCGGAACGGCGCGGACGAGTGCAGCAGCGCATCGGGCGCGACGAGCGGCGCCAGCGCCTCCGGGTCCCCGTCCCGCACCGCCCGCTCGACGGCCAGCGCCCCCAGGAACCGGTCGGCCTGCCGCGCCCCGCGGCGCTGCAGGTGGTTCAGGAACGCGACGTCCCGGTTCAGCTTCGACGCCGACCCCAGGACCCGGGAGGCGAGCACCGAGCCCGGCATCTCCAGCACCCGCACGGTCACGTGCCGGTACTTGCTCCCCGGGCGCAGCGTGCCGTCGGCCAGCAGCCGGTCGACCTTCTCGATGAACCCGAGCTCCTGGTACAGCGACAGGTTCCCGGACAACGCGTTGCGCCGGTCCGAGATCTCGACCAGCGAGCGCGGCTCGCTCGGGATCCGGGACGGGTTGATCTGGACGACCCACAGCTCGTCGGGCCCGGCGTCGAGCAGGTCGCGCACCGGCGGGTTCTGCGAGAACAGCCCGTCCCAGTAGGTGCCGCCGTGCGTGCGCACGGCGCGGAACAGGTTCGGGATCGCGGCCGACGCCAGCACGGTGTCCGCGGTGATCCGGTCGGTACGGCTGGAGAACGCGCGGAAGCCGCCGGTCAGGACGTCGACGGCGCCGAGCAGCAGCAGCGGGTCGCGCCCCGCCGGGTCCGGCGTGATCGCGTCGAAGTCGACGTGCCGGGCCAGCAGGTCTCCGAACGCACGGGACCCGTCGATCGCGCGCGGCAGCGCGTACGGCGTCCCGGCCGGGATCAGGCCGAGGCCCTGCAGCGCCCCCGCCCAGACCAGGCCGGCGTTCTGCAGCCGGGCCAGCGGGGACCGGGCCGCGTTGTCGGCCCAGAAGGCCTCGAGCGCGGCCGCCGCCTCCTCGCGCTGCGCCCGCCCGGCGCCGGCGCGCAGCCGGTCCCACGCCACGAGCGCGCAGATCGCGCCGCCGGAGGTGCCGGACAGGCCGACGATCTCGGTGTCGTCGAGGTAGTCGCTGCGCAGCAGCCGGGCGAGGACGCCGGCGGTGAAGGCGGTGTGGCTGCCCCCGCCCTGGCACGCGATGGCGATCCGGCGGCGGGCGGGAGTGGTCATGGCACCAGGTCTATCGGTCCCGGGGCGGTACGCGACAGGACGATCACGTCACAGGTCCGCGGACGCGAGACGGCCCCGTCCCGGGTGGGACGGGGCCGTCGGGGCTCGGAGCGGTCAGGCCGAGGCGGAGCGGGTGGTCCGGCCGGCCTTCTTCGCGGTGTCGGCGGCCTGCTCGGTCGACTGCGCGACCGCGGACGCGGCCTGGTCGTTCCACTGGTCGACCAGCGAGCTGCCGGCACCGACGACGGTGCGGGCGAGCTCGCGCTGGTGCCCGAGCACCTGCTCGTAGAAGTCGAAGACCCGGTCGACGGCGGCGCCGGCGTCCGGGAGCTGCGGGCGGGCCTCGCCGGCGAACTGGCGGGTGACGCCCTGCACGGCGCCGGTCCAGCTGCGGACGGACTCGGTGACCAGGTCCTGGCCACGCTTGGCGATGTCGGCGAACTGCTCGGTGGAGGCGGTCATGCCAGAAAAACTACGCGCGTCCGTTAAGTATGTCAATCGCGCCTGGTCAACACCGGTCATCCGCGCGCGATGAAGCTCCGGTAGACCCCCAGCAGCGCCGAGCGCTGCTCCTCGGACAGCCGCGGGTCGGCGGCGATCGCCGTCTCCACCGACGGCGAGGCGGTCGTCTCCGCGGGCGCCGTCGGGGACGCCTCCTCCTCGCCGGAGTCGTCGCGCACCGACCAGCCCGCCCGGCTGAGCATCTGGTCGGTGTTGAGATGCAGGGCGTCCGCGATCGAGCGCAGCACCTTCAGCGACGGCTGGTGCAGGCCCCGCTCGACCTGGCTGAGGTAGGCGTTGGACACCTTGGTCATCGCCGCCATCTCGCGCAGCGACAGCTTGGCCATCTGGCGCTGGGCACGGATGAACCCGCCGAGCGCGTTGACCTGGGCGCTCCAGGCGTCCTCCGCGGCCTTCCGGCCGGCCTCGTGCAGGCTGTCGGCCCCGGTCGCGGCGGCGGAGGCCGCACTCTCCCCGTCGGAACCGGACCGCCGGCGGCCGGCCCGGCGGCCGTCCGATGTGGAGTCGGTGCTCGCGCGGCTCACCGCCGGCTCCCGGCCCGGATCGGTCCGCGCGGACGACGCCGGCGCGCGGAGGGGATGACTACGCGGTCCATGACCGCGGATTGTCCCGGTTCCGCCGCCCGTGCGCACGCACCGGGCACCGACACCCCGTGCGCGCGTCCGGACCGGCGGAACTCAGCCCGCGAAGACGTACCGACCGGGTGCCGGCTCCAGCGGCGGGTGGGCCTCGCTGCCGACCCGGGTCGGCGCCGGGACCTGCTTCCCGGCGCGCTCGGCGATCCACGGGGTCCAGTCCTCCCACCAGGAGGCCCGCTGCTCGGCGGCGTCCTCGCGCCAGTCGTCGGACGAGGCGGGCAGCTGGTCGGACTCGCCGTACCAGTGCCGCGACTTGGGCGAGGGCGGGTTCACCACGCCGGCGATGTGCCCGGAGTTCGACAGCACGAACCGGACCGTGCCGCCGATCTTCGCCGCTCCGGTGTAGACGGACCGCCACGGTGCGATGTGGTCGGACTCGGCGCACACGACGTAGGAGTCGGTGAGGATGTCGGCCACGTCGAGGCGCTCCCCCGCCAGCTCCAGCTTGCCCTCGGCGAACTGGTTGTCCAGGTAGAGCGTGCGCAGGTACTCGGTCTGCATCGCGGCCGGCATCCGGGTGGAGTCGGCGTTCCAGCTCAGCATGTCGAACGGCCGCGGGTCCTCGCCGAGCATCCAGTCGTTGACGACGTAGTTCCACACCAGGTCGGTGGCGCGGAGCAGGTCGAAGGTCGTCTTCATGCTCGACGCCGGCAGGTAGCCGTCCCGGCGCATGGTGCGCTCGAGCCGGTCGACGGTCTTCTCGTCGGTGAACACGCCCAGCTGCCCGGGACCGGTGAAGTCGAGCAGCGTGTTCATCAGGGTCAGCGAGTGCACCCGCTGGTCACCCCGGGCGTGCAGCCAGGCCGTCGTGGCCGAGGACAGCGTGCCGCCCAGGCACAGCCCGGCGACGTTCACCTCGTCCTGCCCGGTGACCTCACGGACCACGTCGAGCGCCGCGATCGGCCCCTCGAGCAGGTAGTCGCTCATCGTCACGTCGGCCAGCGCGGAGTCCGGGTTCCGGTAGCTGATCATGAAGACCGTGTGGCCGTGCCGCACCGCCCACTCGACCAGCGACTTCTCCGGCGCGAGATCCATGATGTAGTACTTGTTGATCCACGGCGGGCTCATGAGCAGCGGGATCTCGTGCACCTTCTCGGTCTGCGGCTCGTACTGGATGAGCTCGATCAGCCGGTTCCGGTAGATCACCTGGCCCGAGGTGACGGCGAGGTCCTTGCCGACGACGTACTGGCCCGGTGTGGTCTGGCGCGGCATCCCCCGGTTCTGGACGGCGTCGCGCAGCATGTTCCGCGCGCCGCGCACCACGTTCTGCCCGCCGGTGTCGACGATCTTCTTCGGCCAGGCCGGGTTCGTGGCGACCGCGTTCGCCGGGGCGAGCGCCTCGATCGTCTGCCCGACCAGCCAGTCCAGCTTGCGACGCGCGACCGGCGAGACCTGGGCGGCCTGCGACAGCTCGGTGAGCCGGTCGGCCAGCAGGGCGTGCTCCTGGCGGGCCAGGTAGTACCAGGCGTTGCCCTCCCAGGCCGGATCGCCGTAGCGCTTGTCCTTCTCGGGCAGCGACGCCGGACCGGTGGCGGTACCGCCGACGGCGCGCGACGCGGCCACCGCGACCGCCTTCGCCGAGTCGAGACCGAAGCCGAAGCCGGCCCGCAGGACCGCGCCGGGGCTCGTCGCCAGTGACTTCGCCGCCTCGCCCAGCGCACCACCGAGACCGATCGGGTCGACGCGGGCGGCCAGCCCTTCCGGGTCGGCCAGCTCGCGCAGGTCGCGGACCAGGCCGGCCGCCTGCCGCCGGAGCACCTCGGCGGCGGTGTCGGACGCCGTTCCGTCGGCCCCGGCGGGGGCTGCGGACTCGGGCTGGGAAACGGACGGGCTGCTCACGGTCGCCTCACTCCTGACGTCGGCCGGTATGTCTCCGTGCCTCGTTGCGCGGTCCCAGGACGGGGCGCGAGGGGTCCACACATCGTGACGGGGTACTGACAAGTAAGCAGCCCGGAACACGATCCTGACCATGAGAGTCCCCTCACCTGCGCTTGAGAGAGCAAGCACTACTCAGGAGTAGGCATGCGCTTGCTTGGCATCCCGAACGCGTTTTACGCTTCGGTAACCGGTTCGAGCCCCGGTCATCAGAGTTGATGGGAGAGGCCCATGAGCATGGCGACGACCCACACCGCCGACGTCCCCACCCCCGGACACGGCCCGCACGCGCTGCCCGACACCCCCGCGGTCCCCGCGTCGCACGGCGACACCCGGCCGGATCCCCTGCGCTACCTGGTCTCGTACAACACCCGGAACCTGGCCAAGGTCGTGACCGAGGTCGGCCGCGCCACCGGCGCGTACTGGATCGACTCGGTGCAGCGCCTCGCGAACCCGGGCGACGCGGCCCGCCGCTCCCTGCTGTGGTTCGCGACGATGGCCGACCGGCGCGAGCCGCGGTGGCACCTGGCCAACGAGGTCGTGCTGTCCACCCCGTTCGCGCTGCTGCGCGACTTCACCTCACCCGAGCACCGCGACGACGACGTGGTCCCGACCCTGGTGCTGCCACCCCAGGCCGGGCACTCCTCCACCGTCGTCGACTACTCGCCGCAGCAGAGCCAGCTGGCGATGATCCGCGCGGCCGGGCTGACCCGGCTCTACGCACTGGACTGGCGTCCGGCCACCACCGCCACCCGGCACGTCACGATCACCGACTACCTCGACGTGATCGACCGGTCCATCCGCCGGGTCGGCGGCAGGGCGAACCTGGTCGGCGACTGCCAGGGCGGCTGGCTGGCCACCATCTACGCGGCGCTGCACCCGGAGCGGGTCAACACCCTGACCCTGGCCGGCGCGCCGATCGACTTCCACGCCGGCGAGTCGGTGATCGCCGCCTCCACCCGGCTGATGGCCGGGACCATGGGCATGGCCCCGTACAAGGCGCTGGTCGCCGCGGGCGGGGGCAACATGCCCGGGTCGGCGGTGCTGTCGAACTTCATCTCGATCCAGCCCCAGTCGGAGATCTCGCGGCAGCTGCAGCTGCTGGAGAACATCGACGACGCCACGCACGTCGAGCGCTACCGGGTGTTCGAGGACTGGTTCAAGTACACCCAGGACATCCCCGGGGCCTTCTACCTGTGGCTGGTGGAGAACCTGTTCTGGCGCAACCGCCTGATCGACGGGACGCTGACGGTCGACGGCCGCACCGTGGACCTGGCCGCGATCGACTGCCCGGTGCTGCTGCTGGCCGGGTCCACCGACCACATCACCCCGGCCCCGCAGCTGTTCGCGATCGCCGAGAAGGTCACGACACCCGCCGCGGACATCACGTTCCGCACCGCCACGGCCGGGCACCTGGGCCTGTTCATGGGCCGGGACGCGCTGCGCCACGACTGGCCGGTGCTGATGGAGGCGGTGTACGGGCACTCGGTCCCGCAGCCGCCACGGAAGGGCTCCGAAGTGAAGGGACAGGCCGGGAAGGCCGGCCGGCGGCGCAGCAGCGTCCGGGCCGTCGCCGACCCGCGGGACACTCCGCGGGTCCCGGCACCGTGACCGGGTCGTGACCCGGCTCTCGTTCTAAGAGGAACCTGAGAGAGTTCCGCAACCGCATGTGATCGACGTCATAGGCCCCGGCCGCGATTTCCCCGCGGTCGGGGCCGCGTCGCGGGAACGATCCCCCCACACGGCGCGTTGGACCGGGTGTAGGGCGAGCCGACGAGCCCCCATCCGTCGCTCGTCGCGCCCGAGCAGGGGAGGAAATGCACATGACGGTGACCACGACCGCGTCGGCCGTGCCCGAAACCGGGACCCCGGCCGTCCCGGACCCCCGCCCCGCGGCGGAGGCGCCCGCCCCCGTGAAGAAGAGCTCCACGGCCGTGAAGAAGAGCTCCGCGAAGACGTCCCCCGTGAAGCGCTCCCGCACCGCGTCCTCCGACGCGGACGGCACCACTCCGCTCACCGTACCCGGTGCGGCGGCCGCGGTGGCCGAGGACCTGGATGCCCAGAGCCCGGCCGCCGACCTGGTCCGGGTCTATCTCAACGGGATCGGCCGTACGGCACTGCTCACCGCGGCCGACGAGGTCGAGTTGGCCCGGCGCGTCGAGGCGGGCGTCTTCGCCCAGCACCGGCTCGACACGGCGCGGGCCGACGGGACCTACGAGTCCCTCGACCTGCAGTACCGCCGTGACCTGCAAACGATCGTGCGGGACGGTGCGCTCGCCAAGAACCACCTGCTGGAGGCCAACCTCCGGCTGGTGGTGAGCCTGGCCAAGCGCTACACCGGGCGCGGGATGCCGCTGCTGGACCTCATCCAGGAGGGCAACCTGGGTCTGATCCGCGCGGTGGAGAAGTTCGACTACACCAAGGGCTTCAAGTTCTCGACCTACGCGACCTGGTGGATCCGGCAGGCGATCACCCGCGGGATGGCCGACCAGGCCCGCACGATCCGGCTGCCGGTGCACCTGGTCGAGCAGGTGAACAAGCTGGCCCGGATCAAGCGGGACATGCACCAGCGGCAGGGCCGCGAGCCCAGCGAGGCCGAGCTGGCCGCCGAGTCCGGCATCCCGGAGCACAAGATCTCCGACCTGCTGGACCACGCGCGTGACCCGGTGAGCCTGGACATGCCGGTCGGCGCCGAGGAGGAGGCCCCGCTCGGGGACTTCATCGAGGACGCCGAGGCGACCGACGCCGAGAACACCGTCATCTCGCACCTGCTGCACGACGATCTCCGCCGGGTGCTGGGCACCCTGGAGGACCGCGAGCAGAAGGTGATCCGGATGCGGTTCGGCCTCGACGACGGCCAGCCGCACACGCTCGACCAGATCGGCCGCGCGTTCAAGCTCTCCCGGGAGCGGGTGCGCCAGATCGAGCGCGAGGTCATGGCGAAGCTGCGGGTCGGCGAGCGCGCCGACAAGCTGCGCGCCTACGCCAGCTGAGCCCCGGCACACGACGAGGACGGCCGGGCGGAGCGGACTCCGCCCGGCCGTCGTCGTGTGCGGCCCCTCCGTCCCGCGGACATCTGTCCTGCGGAACACGGCGGTGATCGGTGGCCGGTCGCTCCCCCGCTGCCTAGGGTCGGGGTCATGTCCGGTTCCACCGCCCCCGCCGACCCCGGTGGGATCAGCTCCGACGCCCTGCGCGCGACACTCGGAGCGTTCGCGTCCGGGGTCGTGGTCGTGACCGCGCAGGGTCCCGACGGCCCGCTCGGGTTCACCTGCCAGTCGTTCTCCTCGCTCTCCCTCGACCCGCCGCTGGTCAGCTTCGCCCCCGCCCGCAGCTCGACGACCTGGCCCCGGATCCGCGAGGTCGGGCGGTTCTGCGTCAACGTCCTCGCCGCGGACCACGAACACCACAGCACCGGCTTCGCCCGCTCCGGCACCGACAAGTTCGCCGGCGTCACCTGGACCCCCGCACCCTCGGGCGCACCGATCCTCGAGGGCGTCGGCGCCTGGGTCGACTGCACCCTGTGGAACGAGTACGACGGCGGCGACCACACCATCGTCGCCGCCCGCGTCTCCGCGCTCGGCGCCGACCCGGCACGCCAGCCACTGCTGTTCTTCCGCGGCGGCTACACCCTCACCCCGGGAACCGGGCGATGACCCGGATCATCGGCGTCGTCGCCGGACCCGAACCCGGCGGGCGCACCGCCACCGCCGTCGCCGGCCTGCTCGCCGGCACCGGCGTCGACACCGAACTCATCGAGCTCTCGCGCACCCCGTTCGAGGAGGTCACCGCCGCGTTCGCCGACGCCGACGCCGTCGTGTTCGGCAGCCCCGTCTACCGGGCCGGGCACACCGCGTCCCTCAAGGCGCTGCTGGAGGCCACCGAACGCGGGAAGTGGGGCGAGAAGACCGCACCGCTGCAGGGCAAGGCCGCCGCCATCGTGTTCACCGGGGCCAGCGGGCACCACTTCCTCGCCCTCGACGGGCTGCGCTCGGTGCTCGCCGGATTCTTCGCCGTCCAGGTCCTCTCCCCCGGCCTCTACCTGGACCACTCCGGCTACGAGGACCGCAACACCCTCACCCCCGACTCCGCCGAGCTGGCCGCCGCACACGGCCGCGCCCTGGCCGACCTGACCACCGCCGTCCGCTCCTCGGAGGCGCTGCGGGCGATCACGCCCGTCGTCTGAGCGGCCGCCGAGATCCTTCTCCGCGGAACCCGGACACCACTCGACCGGCACGCAGGCTCCACAGAGAAGGATCTTGCGGGGTCAGGCGCCGGCGGCGCCCGGGCCGTGCAGGACCCGCGCGGCGGTCGCGTGCCCGTCGGCCGCCGCGGCGGCCGGGTCGGCCCCGCGCGTGATCGCGGCCAGGTAGCCGGCGGCGAAGGCGTCCCCCGCACCCGTCGTGTCGCGGACCGCGGGCACCGGCACGGCCGCGACCTGGACCGCGGTGCCCGTCCCCGGGAGGTACACCCGGGCCGGGCGGGGACCGTCCTTCACCACCACGACCGTCCCGTCCGGCGCGGAGTCCGGCAGCCCCAGCAGGCCGGCCTCGTCGGCGTTGGCCAGCAGGTGGGCCGGCGCGAGGGCGGCGAGGCCGTCGAGGAACCGGCGCACGCCGTAGGTGCGCAGCGGTGCCGCCGAGGACGCGTCGACCGACACCGCGCCGCCGTCGTCGCGCACCCGGGCCGCGAGCGCGCGGGCCGACCCCGCGCACGGGTCGGCGAGCAGGCCGTAGGCGGGCAGGTGCAGCAGGGCCACCCCGCGTACCCAGGCGGGGTCGGCGTCGTCGAGCTCGGCGGCGGCACCCCGGTCGGGCAGCATCGTGCGCTCCCCGCCGGGGTCCACGAGCACGACCACGGCGCCGGTGCTCCCCCGGCGCTGCACCCGCACGTCGACCCCGCGGCCGGCCAGCTCCGCGGTGAGTGCCCGGCCGGTCGCGTCGTCCCCGACGCGGCCCAGGAACCGCACCGGCGCGCCGAGCCCGGCGACGGCCGCGGCGACGTTCGCGGCGCTGCCCCCGCGCCGCCGGAAGATCCGGGCCGGGGTGTCGGTGCCCGGCTCGACCGGCCCAGCCGGCCACACGACCACGTCCTCGACGAGGTCCCCCAGCACCGCGAGCATGCAGCCGATCCTGACGGAACTCAGCCCGCGAGGGCGGCCGCGATCCGGGCGCCGAGCTCCATGTTGTTCCGGTAGACCGCGACGTTGACCTCGAGGCTGCGGTCCCCGGTGGCGTCGCGGACCCGCTGCAGCAGGAACGGCGTGGCGTCCTGCCCGGAGACACCGGCGTCGGCGAGGGCGGCGAGCGCGTCGGCCAGGGCGGCGTCGTGCACGTCCGGGGGCAGCTGCTCCCCGGCCGGCACCGGGTTCGCCACCAGCAGCGCCGCGTCCAGGCCCAGCTCGCGGGCCGCCCGCCAGGCGGCCGCGGCCTGCTCCGGCGACTCGATCCGCTGCGACACCGGGTGGCCGGAGTCGGCGACGTAGAAGCCGGGGAACGCGTGCGTCCGGTAGCCGGCCACCGAGATCCCGAGCGTCTCCAGGCGCTCCAGGGTGGCGGGGACGTCGAGCACCGACTTCACCCCGGCACTGACGACGACGATCGGCAGCCGGGCCAGCGCCGGCAGGTCGGCGGACTCGTCGAACGTCGACGACGCCCCGCGGTGCACCCCGCCCAGCCCGCCGGTGGCGAACACCCGGATCCCGGCCCGGTGCGCGAGGTGCGCGGTCGCGGCGACGGTCGTCCCGCCGGAGGCGCCGGTCGCGGCGGCCACCGGGAGGTCACGGGCGCTGAGCTTCACCACGCCGGGATCGGAGGCGAGCCGGTCCAATTCGGACTCCGACAGCCCGACGACGGCCTCGCCGTCGACCACACCGATCGTGGCGGGCAGCACGCCCAGGCCGCGGACCAGGTCCTCGGCCTCCCGGGCGACCTGGGAGTTCCGCGGCCGCGGGAGGCCGTGCGTGACGATCGTGGACTCGCAGGCCAGTACCGGCCGGCCGGCGGACACCGCCGCCGCGACCTCCTCGGCGATCCTCATCATGATCGACCCTACCGGCCCGGCGACCCGCGGTCAGGCCGCGGGGAGCCGCCGCAGCACCGCCTCGGCGCACCCGTCCGGCGAGGAGTTGAACGCGATCTCGGCGCCGGGCTGGTGGGTCCGGGAGAGGTTCACGACCTCCTCGAACAGCTCCAGCGAGTCGGGGTCCGAGCGGATCCCGCCGCCGACCACGACGCAGTCGTAGGCCCGCGCCCGCAGCGCCGCGGTGATCGCCGGCAGCGCACCCTCACCCGGAGCGACCAGACAGTCGTGCGCGTCGATCCCCAGCGCCGCGAAGCGGGCCCGGCTGTGCTCGAGCCCCCGCAGGACGGGTGTGGGGTCGTATTCGGGGAACGCGACCGGGTCCCACCCGATCACCAGCACGGTCGTCATGGCTGTCCCCCTCCCTCGGGTACCGGGACCGGAGTCTGCTCCGCCCGGCGCGCGCAGGCCAGCGCGACCACGGCCCCGGCCAGCGTCACCGCGACGGCGACCAGCACCGCGACCCGCCACCCGGCGAGCAGCTCCGCCGGGGTCTCGGCGCCCGTCGGCGAGGTCAGCACCGAGGTGACCGTCACCCCGATCGCGGCACCCAGGTAGCGGCTGGTGTTGTTGATCCCGCTGCCGGTCCCGGCGCGGTCCGGCGGCACCGAGGCGACGGCCTCCCGGCCGAGGGTCGCGTTGACGACGCCGGTCCCGGCACCGGTGACGACGAGCGCGGCGAGCACCACCCCGGCTCCGGCCCCCGCGGCGAGGAGCCCGAGCTGTCCCACCGCCATCACCAGCAGCCCCCCGCCGAGCCGGGCCCCGCCGACCACCCGCTCGCTGATCCGGCGGGTCAGCAGCGCGGTCACGATGCTGGTGCCCGACCAGCCCAGCAGCAGCGCCGCGGCGACCAGCGGCGTACCGCCGTGCAGACGCCCCCACAGCGCGGGCAGGTAGGAGCTGAGCGCGATGATCCCGAGCCCGGTGACCAGGCTCGCCACGGTCGCCGCGACCAGGCCGGGATGCCGGAACAGCTCCGGGCCGGCCATCGGGCGCCGGGACCGGACCTGCACGACGACGAACCCGGCCAGCAGCACCGCCCCGGCGACCAGCAACGCGAGCGCGGGCGCGCCGATCGGGAGCCGCCGCGCCCCGGTCAGCCCGGCCAGCAGCACCGCGAGCCCGGCCGCGAGCAGCAGCATGCCGAGCACGTCCGGCCGCCGCGGCCGCGACGCCGTCGACTCCACGAGCAGCGCCCGCGCGGCCACCGCGAGCACCAGCCCGGCGAGCCCGATCAGCAGGTACAGCACCCGCCATCCCACGGCGCCGGCCAGCAGCGGGCCCGCGGCGATCCCGGCCGCCAGCGCCGCGCCCCACAGCCCGGTCGCGCGCGACCGGGCGGGTCCGGGCGGCAGCGCGTGCGAGATCAGCGCCAGGCTGCAGGCGATCACCGCGGCCGCGCCGACGCCCTGGACCACCCGGCCCGCGACGAAGCCCCCGGTCCCGCCGGACAGCGCGCCGCCGGCCGAGGCGAACGCCAGCACCAGCGCACCCGCGACGAATGTGCGACGCCGGCCGAACCTGTCGGCGAGCGTCCCCGCGGTGAGCAGCACGGCGGTGAGCCCGAGGCTCATCGAGCTGAGGATCCAGGACTGCCCGGACGGCCCGCTGCCCAGATCGGCCGCGATCCGCGGCAGGGTCGCCAGCGGCGCGGTGTAGGAGACCAGGCAGAGGGTCGTCCCCAGGGCCGCCACCGCCACCGTGCGTCGCGCCACGTCCGGACCCTACGCCGGTCGGACGGGAGCGGCGGGGTCAGCTCGGCAGCCGCAGCAACGACGGCAGGTCGGCGACCGAGTCGATCACGGCGTCCGCCCCGGCGGCGCGCAGCCGGGGCTCGCCGTGCGCGCCCCCGCGGACGCCGACGGCCAGCCCGGCACCGGCCCGGACCGCGGCGTCGATGCCGGCCGTCGCGTCCCCGGCCACGGCCGTCTGCGACGGGTCCGTCCCGGCCCGCCGGACGGCGGCGTGCAGCAGGTCCGGGTCGGGCAGGCCGCGGCCGTCGACGTCGGCCGGCGACAGCAGGTCGTCCGCGCGGTCCGCGAAGCCCAGCGCGGAGACCAGCCGGTCCCGCAGCTCGGGGGCGAACCCGCAGGTCAGGGCGATCGCGAGGCCGGCGTCACGGAGCGCGTCGAGCGCCTGCGCCGCGCCCGGGACCGGCCGCACCCGGCCGTCGTCGATCGCCGCCACCAGATGCTCGACGAAGGCCGTGTGCGCGCGCCGGGCGCGGTACATGTCGCCGTCGAGCAGCTCGCCGAACACGGTGATCGTCGAGCGGTCCATCGTCGCCCGGGCCTGCCGGTCCAGCGCCGGGTAGCCGGGACCGTCGAGCCGGACCCGGGCCGCACGCAGGCCCTCGCGCAGGGCGGCGAGCACCAGGCCGTCGTCGGACATGGTGGTACCCGCGAGGTCGAGCACCGCCAGCCGCACCCGTGCACCTCAACCCCCGCGGGTGTCGGGATCCCGTCGCGCACCTGACGATCCGGTGAACCGCGCCGGTCGTTCCGATGTCGGACGCAACATCTCACCGGAGCCGGCTCACCAGAGCTCGCCGTCCCGCCAGTCGCAGACCAGCGGGGCCGCCGGGTCGAGGTCGGCGCACACCCGCAGCACGTACACCGCGCCGCGTTCGTCCGGGGTGTCGACGACGCCGTCCGGGGTGAGCGCCCCCAGCGGCCCCGGCCAGGCCTGCCAGCCGTGCCGGCGGTAGAGCCGCGCCGCCGGGTCGCCGGCGCCGAGGGCGCCCAGCTGGAAACCGCCCCGGACCAGCCGCCCGACCGCGTCGACCAGCTCGCCACCGAGACCGCGACCCCACGCGTCCGGCCGGACGGCGACCCCCTCGACGTAGCCGGTGCGCAGCGCGACCCCGCGGTGCAGCACCCGCCGGAGCACGACGGCGGCGTGCCCGACCGGCCGCTCCGGCGGGCCGGCGAGGACGTGCAGGCCACCGAGAGCGTGGTCGAACGAGAGGTCGTCGAACCCGCTGGAGCCGGCGAACGCCTCGTCGAGCAGGGACCGCAGTGCGCGCAGCCCGTCCGGCCCGAGGTCGGCGGTCGGGAGCACCCGGAGATCGTTTCGCACCCGCCGGATACTGCACCGTCCCCGCGGCCGTCGCACGCGTCCGGGGCGATCCGGACACCCGTCGCAAAACAGAGAGCCCACTATCGTTTGGCGGCGTAGCGTCGACCGGGACGCACCCGTGCCCACCCGGAGGACCACCCACGATGACCGAGACGACAGGCCGGACCGAACCCCTCCCCATCCACATGCGCCGGGACCGCTTCACCCCCGACCCGGATCTGGACCGCTACCGCGACTCCGGGGAGATCCCGCTGGTCCGCACCGCGTTCGGCGCGGACGCCTTCCTCGTCACCCACTACGACGACGTCCGCGAGGTGCTCGGCGACGCCGCCACCTTCTCGAACGCCGCGGGCACCGCGCTGCGCCGCCCGGACGGCCCGCAGCTGTCCGACGAGGAGCTGGACCGGTTCCGGGCCGGCAACCTGCTCGCGCAGGACCCGCCCGAGCACACCCGGCTGCGCCGGATGCTGACCCGGGAGTTCACCCAGAAGCGGATGGCCCGGCTCGAGCCGCGGATCCACGAGATCGTCGACGACCACCTGGACGGGCTGGAGAAGGCCGGGCCGGGCGCCGACCTGGTCCGTGAGTTCTCGCTGCCGGTCCCGTCGCTGGTGATCTGCGAGCTGCTCGGGGTGCCCTACGCCGACCGCGACGAGTTCCAGGCCCGCTCGTCGCGGCTGCTGGACCTCGGCCTGCCGCAGGAGGAACGGCTCGCGGTGTCCCGGCAGAACCGGGAGTACATGTCCCGGCTGGTCCGCGGCGCGCAGGCCGACCCCGGCGAGGACATCCTCGGGATGCTGGTCCGCGAGCACGGCGACGAGCTCACCCACGACGAGCTCACCGGCATCGCGGGCCTGCTGCTGATCGCCGGGCACGAGACGACGTCGAACATGCTCGCCCTCGGCACGCTGGCGCTGATGGAGAACCCGGAGCAGGCCGACGCGATCCGCGCCGACCCCGACCTGGCGCGTCCCGCCGTCGAGGAGCTGCTGCGCTGGCTGTCCATCGTGCACACCGGCGTGCCGCGGGTGACCACGGTGGACACCGAGCTGCGCGGCGTGCCGATCCCGGCCGACTCGATCGTGGTCTGCTCGCTGCCGTCCGCGAACCGCGACCCCGCCGCCGGGGCGGCGGACCCGGCGCACCTGGACGTGCGGCACGGCGGGGCCGGGCACGTCGCGTTCGGGCACGGCGTACACCACTGCCTTGGCGCACCGCTGGCCCGGATGGAGATGACGACGGCGTTCCCCGCCCTGCTGCGCCGGTTCCCGGCGCTCGCCCCGGCCGGACCGGTGCCACCGACGGCGTTCCGCGCCTACCACTTCGTCTACGGCATGCACACGCTGCCGGTCACCTGGTGACGGCTGTTCGATGCCGAGGACTACCGTGCCGGGGTGACCACCACGACCGGGGCAGGGTCGGCCCGGCCGTTGCGCGCCGACGCCGCCCGCAACCACCGACGGATCGTCGAGGCGGCGGCGGCCGCGTTCGAGACGGACGGCCCGGACGTCGCGCTGGAGGAGATCGCCCGGCGGGCCGGCGTCGGCGTCGCCACCCTGTACCGCCGCTTCCGTACCAGGGACCAGCTGGTGCGCGCGGTGCTGGAGGAGGTCTTCGCGACCGAGATCGTGCCGACCGCCGCGGCCGGCGACGGCGACCCGTGGTCGGACCTGGCCGGATCGCTGTCCCGCGCGGTCGAGGCGGTCGCGGCGCGGACGACGATCCTGCGGCTGGCCCGCGAGTGCGGTGCGTTCGACGTCGGCTCGGTGCAGCGCTACGGCCGCGCGCTGGACCGGCTGCTCGACCGCGCCCGCGACGCCGGGGTGGTCCGGCCGGAACTGACCGTCAAGGACCTGTCGGCCCTGCTGGTGATGGTCATGGCGGTCAGCCCCGCCGCCGGCAGCGGGACCCACGGCGACGACGACCGGGACGCCGGGGCCTACCGGCGCCGCTATCTCGCGCTGCTGCTCGACGGGCTGCGCCCCGGCAGCCCGCCGCTCCCGCCGGCGCCCCACTAACCGATCTTCGTCGCAGATGCAATCTGTTCTCTGCCATAGGTGAGGCGCTACGGTTCGCGCGTCCGCTCGGCAACGGCGCCGGGCGGATGTCCCCGTTCCCGGGCAGATCGCGCCGCGTCCGCGGTGCCCGGTCAGCGCGCCGCGAGAACCCGGGCCCAGGGCTCGTCGACACCGTCCAGATCCAGCACGGCGACCACGTTGTCCAGCATCCCGGAGCCGAACCAGCGCCGCACCGCGTCGTCGTCGCCGAGCATCCGCCGGACCGTGTCGACCTGCGTGGCGTAGCACCGGCGCACGGCCTCCGCCACCAGCGTCTCGTCGGCGGCGCAGTTCGCGTGCATCAGGAACCGCAGGATCGCCCGGTCCGCGACGAGCGCGGTGTAGGCGTCCCGTGCGGCGCGCACCGCCGCCTCCGGGTCGGCAGCCCCGTCCGACGGCGTGGAGTGCGCCGTCAGGGTCTCGGTCATGATCACCGACACGTGGTCGACCGCCGAGGCGAACAGCGCCTCCTTGTTCGGGTACAGGCGGTAGAGGTACGGCTGCGAGATGCCGACCGCCTCGGCGATCTCGTTCGTCGTCGTCCCGTAGAAGCCCTTGTGCGCGAAACAGCGGACCGCGGCGGCCACGACGGCACGACGCCGCGCGTCGCTCTTGGTGGTGGAGCCGGCGGCGGGCATGGGCACCACTTATACGCGACCGGCGATCAGCCGGTCGGAGTGAGCGCCTCGATCGCCACCAGCGGGTTCCAGTAGTCCAGGTAGTGGGTGATGAGGCCGTCGTCGTCGGTCCGGACGACCGAGATGCAGGTCTGCTCGTACGGCTTGCCGGTCTGCCGTGCCGTACCCGTCGAACGGAACTCGGCGACCGCGAGGCCCGGGTCGACCGTCTCGTGGAACACCAGGTCGACGAACTCCACGTCGAACATCTCCGGGAACCCGCTCATGTAGGCGGCGAGCTCGTCGTGTCCCGCGAGCCGCCGCGGTACGCCGTCGGGCGCGAACGGGAACTCCAGCACCGCGTCCGGGGCGAACAGCCGCACCCACTCCCCGGTGTGCCCCGACGCCGTGAGACGCAGGTGCTCGGTCACGGCGTGCTGGGCGGCGCTGCGGCGGTCGTTGCCGGTGTTCATCGGGCCTCCTCAGTTTGTGATTACTCAATAACGTACGCGGGCGAGCGCCTCGCGTCGACCTCGCCCACCGCGGGCGGGGCCGGCCGACCGATGCGACGGGGCCGCCGGCCCGATCTCGGACGATCGGGCCGGCGCCCCGTCGAGCAGGCGGCCCCGGGGCCGCCGGTGGTCCTACAGCGTGCGCTCCAGCCGCCCGGCGAGCAGACCCACGAACCGGGCCGGGTCGCCGAGCTCGCCGCCCTCGGCGAGCAGCGCCATGCCGTGCAGCAGCTCCGCGGTCTCGCTCTCGTCCCTGCCCGCGGCCTGCGCCTCGCGCAGCCCGGTCACCAGCGGGTGGGACGGGTTGAGCTCCAGGATCCGCTTGACCTTCGGCGGCTCCTGCCCCATCGCCCGGTACATCTTCTCCAGGGTGGGGGTCATGTCGAACTCGTCACCGACGAGCACGGCCGGCGAGGTGGTGAGCCGCGACGACAGCCGGACCTCCTTGACGTCGTCGTCGAGCACGCCGGTCATCCACTCGCAGAGCGCGGCGAACTCGGTCGCCTGCTCGCCCGCCTTCTCCTTCTCCTCGTCGGTCTGCAGGTCGACCTGGCCCTTGGCGATCGACCGGAACGGGGTGCCCTCGAAACCCTCGACGCCGTCGACCCACACCTCGTCGACCGGGTCGGTGAGCAGCAGGACCTCGTAGCCCTTGTCCCGGAACGCCTCCATGTGCGGCGAGGCCTCGATCGCGGTGCGCGAGTCGCCGGTCATGTAGTAGATCGCCTCCTGGCCCTCACGCATCCGCTCGCGGTAGGCGGCCAGGCCGGTCGGCTCGTCGCCGTGCGTGGAGGCGAACGACGAGACGCCGAGGATCGTCTCCCGGTTGTCGGCGTCGGAGAGCAGGCCCTCCTTGAGCGCGCGACCGAACTGGTCCCAGAAGGTGGCGTAGGCCTCGGGCTTCTCGTCGCGCAGCGTCCCGATCGTGGCGAGCACCTTCTTGACCAGCCGGCGCCGGATCGCCGAGATCTGCCGGTCCTGCTGGAGGATCTCCCGGGAGACGTTCAGCGACAGGTCGGCGGCGTCCACGACGCCCTTGACGAACCGCAGGTACTCGGGGACGAGCGCCTCGCAGTCGTCCATGATGAACACCCGGCGCACGTAGAGCTGGACGCCGCGGCGGGCGTCGCGCATGTGCAGGTCCATCGGCGCGACCTGCGGCAGGAACAGCAGCGCCTGGTACTCGAAGGTGCCCTCGGCGGCGAGCCGGATCGTCTCCAGCGGCTCCTGCCAGTCGTGGCTGACGTGCCGGTAGAACTCGGCGTACTCCTCGTCGGAGACGTCCTTCTGGGGCCGGGCCCAGAGCGCCTTCATCGAGTTGAGGGTCTCGGGCTCGGTCATCTCCTCGCCCTCGGCCGGGGGCTCGCCCGCCAGGCGCACGGGCCAGGTGATGAAGTCGGAGTAGGTCTTCACGATCCGCCGCAGGACGTTGCGGTCGGCGTAGTCGTGCATCTGGTCCTCGGCGTCGGACGCCTTCAGGTGCAGCGTGACCGAGGTGCCCTGCGGGGCGTCGTCGGCCGGCTCGATCGTGTAGGAGCCCTCGCCGTCGGACTCCCAGCGCACGCCGGCGTCGGTCCCTGCCCTGCGGGTGGTCAGCTCGACCCGGTCGGCGACCATGAACGACGAGTAGAACCCGACCCCGAACTGGCCGATCAGCTGCGCGGCCTCGCCGTCCCCGGCGTCGCGCAGCTGTGCGAGCAGCTCGGCGGTGCCGGACTTGGCGATGGTGCCGATCAGCTCGACGACCTCGTCGCGGGTCATGCCGATCCCGTTGTCGCGCACGGTCAGCGTCCGGGCCTCGGGGTCCGGGACGAGCTCGATGTGCAGGTCGTCGGTCTCGGCGCCCAGCTCCTTGTCCTGATAGGCGGCGAGCCGGACCTTGTCCAGCGCGTCGGAGGCGTTGGAGATCAGTTCCCGGAGGAACACGTCCTTGTTCGAGTAGATCGAGTGGATCATCAGCCGGAGCAGCTGACGCGCCTCTGCCTGGAACTCGATCGTCTCCGTGCTCACGTCTCTCCCTCTCCCTGTACTGCCTGGTCCGCCGTACTGCGTGGTCCGACCTCGGCGATTGTGCCGTGCCCGGGCAGCGCCCGCGGCGCCCCTCCCCGGTGCCCTCCGGGGTCGCCGGTACCGTCGTGCCCGCACCATCCCCCTGCTGATCCGGACGGACCCCCTCGTGCGACTCCCCCTGCTGCCGGCCCGGCACGCGGTCGTCGCGTTGCTGGTCGCGCTGCTCGCGGTCCTCGCACCGGCGACCGGTCCCGCGGTCGCCGCGGCGGCACCCGAGTCGCCCTCGGCGATCGGCAGCGAGGTCGTCCCGGTGGCCGCCGGGCCGCACGCGGTCCAGGCGAGCCGGTCCGGCCACGGCGGCCCCGGGGACGGTGCGCCCCTCGACGGGCCTCCCGGCCCGGCACTCGACGTGCTGCTCCCCGAGCTGCCGTCCCCCCAGGTCCCGACGGCGGTCGACGACGGCCCGCGGCACGGTGGCGGGACGGCCGGTGGCCCCGATCCCGGGCACGGCGTCCCGGCGGATCCGCGGGGGCCGCCTGCGGTCTGAGCCCCGCGCTCCGACCCCGCCCCCGCTCGTCTCCCGTCCCTTCGTGAGGGACGGCTCCCCCGAGGAACCCCGTGCAGAGACCCGTCCTGTGGCGCGCGCTGTTGGCGTTCGTCGTCCTCGCCCTGTCCACCACCGTCGCGCTGACCACCGCCCCCACCCTGGGCCTGGACCTGCGCGGCGGCACCCAGATCGTGCTCGAGACCAGCGACACCGACGAGGTCGTCGCCGACGCCGAGGCGACCGACCGCACCCTCGAGGTCCTGCGCGGCCGGGTCGACTCGCTCGGTGTCGCCGAGCCGACCCTCGCCCGCTCGGGTGAGAACCGGATCATCGTCGAGCTGCCGGGTCTCACCGACCCGACCGAGGCCGCCGAGGTGCTCGGCCGGACCGCGCAGCTGACCATGCACCCGGTGCTGGGCGTGGGTGCTCCGGACGGCGCCGACCTCGCCGACGAGGAGGGTCAGCCGCTGCAGCTCGGGCCGCCCGCCATCGCCGGTGACCAGGTCGACTCCGCGCAGTCCGGCCCGGACCCGCAGGGTGTCGGGCACCTGGTCAACATCAACTTCGCCGGTGAGGGCGCACAGCGCTGGCAGGCGCTCACCGCGCAGGCCGCCTGCGCGCCGTCCGGTGACCCGCAGCGCCGGGTCGCGATCGTGCTCGACTCCGACGTCATCTCCTCGCCGCAGGTCAACGAGTCGGTGGCCTGCAACGTCGGGATCACCGGTGGCCAGACCTCGATCAGCGGCAACTTCGGCCCCGAGCAGGCCTCCGAGCTCGCGATCCTGATCGAGGGCGGCGCGCTGCCGGTGCCGGTCGAGATCATCGAGCAGCGGACCGTCGGGCCGACGCTCGGCGCGGACGCGATCGAGGCCAGCGCGCTGGCCGCGATCATCGGTTCGGCGCTGGCCGGCGCGTTCCTGATCGTGGTCTACCGCCTGGTCGGCCTGGTCGCCGTCGTCGCGCTCGGCGGTTACGCGTTGATCGCCTACTCGGTGCAGACCGGGCTCGGGGCGACGCTGACCCTGCCGGGCCTGGCCGCGTTCGTGCTGGCCGTCGGCATGGCGGTCGACGCGAACGTGCTGATCGCCGAACGCTCGCGCGAGGAGTACGCACTCAAGCCACGCCTGGAACGCGCCTCGGAGAACGGCTACAAGTTCTCGGTGTCGGCGATCGGCGACGTGGCGGTGACCTCGCTGCTCGCCGCGGTGCTGCTGTTCGGCCTCGCCAGCGGACCGGTCCGCGGGTTCGGTGTCACGCTGGTCATCGGTGTCGTGGTCTCGCTGTTCTCGGCACTGGTGCTGTCCCGGCTGCTCACCCTCGCCGTGCTGAAGATCCCCGCGGTGCGCCGCCGGCCGAGGATCACCGGTATCGCGGCGATCGGCCCGATCCGGCGCAAGCTCGAGGCCCGCGACCCCGGGTTCCTGGTCCGCCCGGCGCGGGTCCTCGGCGTCGCCGCCGTCGTCCTGGTGGTCGCGGTCAGCGGGCTGCTGGTCCGCGGCCTCGAGCTGGGCGTGGAGTTCACCGGCGGCCGGCTGGTCGAGTTCACCACCACCAACGAGATCGACGCCGACCAGGCGCGGGTCGCCCTCGACAACGCCGGCTTCGGCAACCTCGCGGTGCAGACCACCGGCGACGGCGCGATCGGGGTGCGGGCCGGGGAGCTCAGCGACACCGACGTGCAGGCGCTGCGCCAGGCCGTCGCCGAGGTCGGTGGCGGTGCCGAGACGCTGCGCGACGAGATGATCGGGCCGAGCCTGGGCGCCGAGCTGGCCCGCGGCGGGCTGATCGCGCTGGTCGTGGCGCTGGCCGCGCAGTTCGCCTACCTGGCGTTCCGGTTCCGCTGGACCCTCGGTGCGGGTGCGGTGGCCGCGCTGTTCACCAACGTGCTGGTCGTGGTCGGGGTGTTCGCCTGGACCGGCCGGACCGCGGACGGGGTGTTCCTGGCGGCGCTGCTGACCGTCATCGGCTACTCGGTCAACGACACGGTGGTGGTGTTCGACCGGGTGCGCGAGCACTGGACCCAGCGCGCGAAGGAACCGTTCCACCGCGTGGTGGGCTCGGCGGTGCTCTCGACCCTGCCGCGGACGGTGAACACCGGTGTCTCGACGCTGGTGATCCTGGTGATGCTGCTGGTGCTGGGCGGTGCGACGCTGGCGGACTTCGCGCTGGCACTGATCATCGGCATCGTGGTGGGCACGATCTCGACGATCGTGGTCGCCGGTCCGGTGGCGATCCTGTTGCAGCGCCGCTGGGGCGGGGTGCCGAAGGCGAGCTCGTCGAAGCAGCCGGTCGGCAAGGCGGGGCGGCGCAACCCGTCCCGGCAGGACCGGGCACGCACGCGCAACGGTGACGGCGCCGTCGTCTGAGCCGGCGTCCGCCGGGCGTGGAGCCCCGTGCTCTCCGCCCGGCGGATCAGTCGCGCACATCGGCGCCCAGCCGTTCGCCGCAGCGCTCGATCCCGTTCCGGATCATCCGGCCGTAGCCGTCGTCGGTGAGCACACCCACGTGCTCACGCGCCCGCCGCAGGTGCAGGAGTGCCTCGTCGTCGTGGCCCAGCCGCCGGTGCACGTCGGCCAGGTTGAGGTGCAGGGACGGGTAGAACCCGGCGACCGCCTCGTTCCCGGTCACCTCGGTCGCCGCGGCCAGCGCCTCGGCGTCCCAGCGCAGCTCGGCGTGCGGGTCGTCCTGCACGTCCGCGGCGTAGTGGGCGAGGACGCAGCGGAGGAACGGGTCCCCGTCGTCGCCGAGGTCCTCCCGGATCCGGTCGAACCGCGACCGGGCGCCCGCCCGGTCGCCGCCGTGACCGAGCTCAACTGCCGTGCCGATCTCCGCCATGACGGGGTCGTCGTACGGTCCGGTCATCGTGATCCTCCTCCGGGGCTCGACGCTCGCGGCGGAGCGTGCCGGAGGGGTCCGACATTCTCGGGCGGGTGCTATCCCGCCCCGACCCGCCGCGACACGTTCTCCCGCAGGTCGCCGGGCAGTTCGGGCGCGTCCAGCAGCCGTGGCAGCAGTTCCGGCTCGCCGGTCAGGGCGCGGAACGCGAGCCCGACCGTGACGTCGTGCTCCGGCCGCTGCACGACGACGACCGGGTCACCGGCCCGCACCTCCCCCGGCTCGACGACGCGCAGGTAGGCGCCGGGCAGCGCGGCCCGGGTGAAGGTGTCGATCCAGCGCTCCCGGCCGAGGTGTGCGGAGAACGTCGCGCACGGCACGCGCGGCAGCGTCACCTGCAGCACCAGCGACCGCCCGACCCGCCAGCGCTCCCCGATCCGCGCCCCCGTGACGTCCACACCGGACAGCGTGAGGTTCTCGCCGAACGTGCCGGGCGCGACCCGTCCGAGCGTCGCCGCCCAGCGGTCGAGGTCCTCACGGGCGTACGCGTAGACGGCCTTGTCGCCACCGCCGTGGTGGCGGGCGTCGACGATCGCGTCCCCGGCCAGCCCGCTGCCGCCGGGCCCGGGCGCCTCGACGCGCACCGGGCCGTCGACGGGACGCTTGTCGATCCCGGTGCGGCCCGACTTGGCCGCGACCGGGGTCGCTCCGCCGACGTTGACCGCCTCCACGTGGGGTCCGGCACCCATCTCGCCACGGTATCCCCGGGCGGCCCGGACCTCACGTCGTGTCCGGACCGCCCGGGCCGCGCCGGTGCGCCTCGACCAGGTCGGCGTCGGCCCGCTCGCCGGCCGCCCGCAGCCCGGCCAGCACGCCGTCGACGTCGGCGGCCGGCCGGTTCTGGCTCAGCTTGAACTTCGCGTACCAGGCGGGGGTGACGTAGAAGTCGTGCAGGAACGGCAGCAGGGTCGCCTCGGGCCCGTCCGGGCCGTCGGTGACCAGGTCCGCGGCGCCGGGCCGGGACAGCAGGGCGCGGACGGCGTCGTCGTCGGGAGCGAAGTGGCGGGGGACGTACACGGTGGGCCGTCATGCGCGCCGGATCGGCCTCGCGTCACGGCCGATCGCGACGGAAACCGGGAGGCCACTCGCGTTCCGCGGAACGCGGTTCCCGCTGCGACCCGCCGGGCACTCCGGTGCATGACCGGTCCCCAGCCCGCAGCCACCACGTCGAGCCGGGTCGTGGGTGCCCGTCCCGCGGCCGTCCTCGCCGTGCTGGCCGACCCCAGGCGCATTCCCGAGTGGGCGCCCGCGTTCGCCGATGCCGTCGACGGAGGTCCGGACGCCGGGTGGAGCGTCACGAAGGACGGCCGGACGTTCCCCCTGCAGGTCACCGTCGACCCCGCCGGCGGCACCGTCGCCTACCTCCGCGAGGTCTCCCCCGGGCGGACGGGTGGTGCCCGGCTGCGGGTCGACCCGGTCGACGGCGACCGCTGCGAGGTCACGATGAGCGTGCCGTTGCCGCCCGACGACGCGGAGGGCGATGTCCGGACCGTGCTCGACGCCGAGCTCGACCGTCTGGCCCAGCTGGTCACCGGGTCGGGCTGACGGCCACTTCAACCGGGCCGTTCAACCGGGCGGTTCGGCCGATCGGTTCAGCCGAGAACGTCGGCGAACCGGCCGACCGCGTCCGCGCCGACGAGCTCACCGGGCATCAACGGCAGCTCCGTGACCTCCGTCCCGGGCAGGTCCGCGGTCAGCATCCGCACGGCCCGGTCCTCGAGCTCCCGGCGCCCGGCCAGGAACTCGCCGGCGTCGCCCGGGGAGCGGCGGTTCACCACCATCCCGCCGACGTGCACGCCGGCCGCGCGGAGATCACCGTGCAGCTCGAGGCTCTCCAGCACGGGCAGGCGTTCGGCGGTCAGCACGACGACGAACGACGTGAGCTCGTCGTCGGTGAGCGTGTCGCGGAGCTTCTCGAACTTCTCCCGGCGCGCGATCAGGGTCCGCCGGATCCGCAGGTCACGCTCGACCAGCGGATCGTGTGCGGGGTCGTCGACGAGCGTGCTCCGATCGGTGTCGCGGGCCAGACCGCGCAGGGCGGCGCCGAGGCGCTCCGACTTCCGCCGGTTCCGCAGCAGCCCCTCCGTCCAGGACGCCATGATCTCCGGCAGGGCCATCAGCCGGGACGTGTGGCCCGACGGTGCGGTGTCGAACACCACCAGGTCGTAGGACGCCAGCCCCATCTGCAGGACACCGGCGATCCGTTCCAGGGTGGCGGCCTCGTGTGTGCCCGGCGACTGCCGGGACAGGGCCAGGTACCGGTCGACCTCGGGCCGCAGGTGCTCCGGCATCACCGAGTACAGCGTCTCCCGGATCGCCGCGAGGTGCTCGTCGGTCGTCGCCTCCGGGTCGATCTCGACGCCGTCGAGGTTCTCGGCCAGGCCGACGACCTCGGGGCCGACGGTGCGCTCCCACAGGTGGCCCAGGTTGTGCGCCGGGTCGGTGGAGACCACGAGCACGCTCCGCCCGGCGCGCGCCTGGGCGAGCCCGACGGCGGAGGCGACGGAGGTCTTCCCGACCCCGCCCTTGCCGCCGAAGAACAGGACGCGCCGGCGGCCGGCCAGGTCTAGCAGCATGAGATGTCGTCCAGCGGTGAGCGTTCCATGCCCATCCGTCGGTGCCAGTCGTGGAAGTTGTCGTAGACCACCGGGAGCAGCTCCATGGTGTAGAAGCCGGCCGGGTTCGGCAGCCCGAGCGCCTCCGAGAGCACCATCATCATGAACAGGTCGTCCTGGTCGCGCCGGGCCCGGGCGAACGACCGCCGGTACGGCGCGGCGTAGAACTCCTCGAGCCCCGCGGCGACGCGGCGGCCGAGCGCGACGAGCCCGGCCCGGCCGTCGCCGTCAGCCGGAGGTCTCATCCCGGGTGTTCGCCTCCGCCAGCTCGTCGTCGTCGGGCTCCGGGGCCTCGTTGCGGGCGCGGGCGATCGCCATCGCCGCCTCGGTCACGACCCAGACCGCCGCGACGAGGATGACGATGTCCAGGACCAGGAGCAGCCAGTTGCCCTCGTTGTAGAACGAGACGACCTGCACCAGCAGCGCGTAGACCGTCATCACCAGCACGAACAGCAGCGGCAGCAGCACCGGGAGGTAGGGCCGGCGCTTCCGGACCAGCATCACCGTGATGATCGACAGCGTGAGCGCGGCCAGCAGCTGGTTGGTGGTGCCGAAGAGCGGCCAGATGATCATGCCGCCCTGCCCGGAACCGGACACGTCCGCGCCGAAGGCCAGCGCCAGGCCGGACAGGACGACGATCACCGTCGCCACCGTGGTGTTCAGCCTGCGCCCCAGCAGGGCGCCGATCTCCTCGACGATGTAGCGCTGCAGCCGGACACTGGTGTCCATCGTGGTCGCGGCGAACAGCACCGCCATCGTGGCCAGGATCGTCGCCGACAGCGACACCGGGAGCCCGAGACCGTTCTCGAGGATCGACCCGCCCGAGGAGACGAAGGTGACCACGCCGCCCTCGTTGAACGCCGAGTAGGTCTCCTCCCAGGCGGCCAGGGTCTCGAAGCCGGCCGTCACCACGATGATCGTGCCCAGCGCCAGCATGCCCTCGCCGACGGCACCGAAGTACCCGACGAACCGGGCGTCGGTCTCCTTCTCGAGCTGCTTCGAGGACGTACCGGAGGAGACCATGCCGTGGAACCCGGAGATCGCGCCGCAGGCGATGGTGACGAACAGCAGCGGGACCAGACCGGGCGTGCCCTCGGGCACGTCGGCGTTGTAGGCCGGGGCGACGATCGTCGGCGAGGAGATCAGGATCGCGGCGTAGAGGATGCCCAGGCCGATGAACAGCTGGAGCCCGTTGATGTAGTCGCGCGGCTGCAGCAGCATCCACACCGGCAGCAGGGAGGCGACACCGGCGTAGAGGAACAGGACGATGATCCAGAACGCGCCGGCCGAGAGCCCCAGGATCGTGTCCGGGAGCTCGATCGGGAAGCGGTCGCCCAGCAGGATCAGCGAGTAGAGCGCGACGACGCCCACCACCGACACCAGCGGCAGGTTCCAGCGCATCCGGTAGATCGCCTGGCCGATCAGCACGGCGACGACGATGGCTCCCCACACCGGGATCACCGCGGTGGGCTGGGCCACCAGCAGGTTGGAGATCACGACGGCGAACACCGCGTTCACCATCAGCAGCAGCAGGAAGATGACGACGAGGAACAGGTTCCGCCCCCGGCCGCCGATGTAGCTGCCCGACAGCGAGCCGATGGACCGGCCCTTGTTCCGCACCGACGCCCACAGGGCACCGAGGTCGTGCATCCCGGCGAAGAAGACGGTGCCGACCGTGACCCACAGGAACGCCGGGAGCCAGCCCCAGATCACGGCCACCGCCGGGCCGACGATCGGTGCCGCGCCGGCCACCGAGGTGAAGTGGTGTCCCCAGAGGACGAACTTGTTGGTCGGCACGTAGTCGACGCCGTCGTTGAACTCGCGCGACGGCGTGAGGAACGACGGACTCAGCCTGTACACCCGCTGGGACAGATAGCGGGAGTAGAGGACGTAGCCGGCGAGGATGATGGCCAGGCCGATCACCACGAGCACCACTGAGTTCACGATGTCCTACCCCGCTTCGCTGCGCTGCGCCGCTCTTCGCCGTTCGAGGGACACTAACCCGGCAGGACGGTCGAATCGACCCACGCCGGGGCGAATCAGACACAACTGTGACCGGATCGTGCACCGGGCGAGCGCAGCGGACGGGCCGGCTCGACGGCGCACCCGCGCGCGGCGATGAGTTCCGGCCGGGGCCGGAGTCGGATATCGGTGCGCCCGCACACGTCGCACCGGGTACGAGACCCTGGAGGACACCATGACCGCCACGCCGGACACGCCCGCGACCACGCGGACCGGCCGCCCGCCCGTCGTCGACCTCGCCACCTGGCAGGCCGCCCGGGACGAGCTCCTCGCCCACGAGAAGGCCCACACCCGCGCCGGCGACGCCCTCGCCGCGGCCCGCCGACGCCTGCCGATGGTGGAGTTGGACGGGACCGTCGAGGTCGTCGGCCCCGACGGCCCGGTGCCGTTCCTGGACCTGTTCCAGGGCCGGGACGAGCTCGTCGTCTACAAGCACATGTGGTGGGACGGTGTACCGCACCAGGGCCAGTGCGAGGGCTGCACCACCACGGTCTGGCACATGAAGGACGCGGTCTACCTCAACGCCCGCGGGGTGTCGTACGCCGTCCTGACCGTCGGCGCGTGGGACGAGGTCGCCCCGTACGTCGCGTTCATGGGCTACACCGAACCCTGGTACTCGGTGAAGGACCTGCCGGAGCCGGTCGGCGGCGAGATGGGCTACCTCTGTAGCTTCCTGCGCGACGGCGACCGGGTGTTCCTCACCTACTCCACGACCGGCCGGGGCACCGAGCGGGTCAACGGCTCCGCCGGTCTGCTGGACATGACGGCCTACGGCCGCGGCGAGGCCTGGGAGGACGATCCCGAGGGCTGGCCGGAGGGCGAGGTCGCGGGCTGGTTCTGGCGCACCGACGCGGACGGGAACGGCACCTGGGGCCCCACCGGACGGCCGGTGCCGCAGTGGACCCGCCCCGGCGCGACGCCCGAGACCACCCTCGGCCGGCCGGGGCCGGAGGGCTGAGAGCGCGCAGCGTTGACCTGGAAGGTCCCGAGCTCGAGCCCGCCGGCCGTGCCTGCTTGGCCGTCTCGACGAAGCGATCGCCGATCCGGTGGCCACGCCAGGCCGGTTCCAGGTAGAGCTGTTCGACCGCGCCGGGCCCGAGTGCCAGCAGGCCGACGACGGTCCCGTCGGCGACGGCGACCCAGCAGTCGTGGTCCGGGACCACTGTGGAGGCGAACCACGCCCGGACCGCGGGGTCCGAGTGGGCGCGCCGCACCGTGGGCAGGGCCGCGGCGAAGGACCGCAGCCACACTCCGGCCATCGCGGAGGCGTCGGCGGGGCGCGCCAACCGGATGGTGACGGAGTGACCGGGCGGCTCCGGACGTCGGACGGGGCTCATCTCGGCGATCCTCCGGCATCTCGGAGCCCGGACCAGAACGGGATGCGAGCTGCGGGCCTCGTCCGTGACCGGGGCGTCGTCAACTCTGGGTATCGGCGGCCCCCGGCGCTGCCGGTGCACGGATGATGTCGACATGTGCGTCTACGTTCCGGCCCCCCGCGACGAGAGCCGCTCGCTCCCGTGACCCTCACCCCGGACGAGGAGAACGCCCTGACGGGCGAGGCGAGGGAGCTCGGTGGCCAGGACCTCGTCGACGACCTCGGCCGCCGCGCCACCCGCCTCGCGTCGACGATGCTCGAGTGGGACGGCATCCCGCCGGTGCCGCCGCGGTACCGGGCGATGTGGTTCCTCTGCTTCCGGCAGATCCTCGAGTCGCACAAGGCCGGGGAGGAGAAGCCCCGGCGGGACCCGGGCAGGACCCCACTGCCGGCGCCGCCGGAGGTGACCTCCGAGGACGGCCGGGCTGCGCTCGCCCACGAGCGAGCTCTGATCGCGGAGACCCTGCTCAGCGCGCTCGACACCCTCACCGACACCGAGCTGCGGAGCCACCTCGCGCAGCTGGCCGCGTACCTGCGGCGCCTGGCCCACGGCGAGAGCTGATCGTGGGAACGGGGGCGGACGAGCCGGTCTGTAAGCCGGATCCTGTTCCCGGGCACCTCGCGGTGCTCCGTTCGGCGACCATCCATCTCGGCCTGCCGTCGCCGGCAGGCTCCAGCGGTCCACCCGCAGGCTCGGGCGGGCAGCCCTCGAACGCCTGCGCAGCCACGTCTCCCTGAGGAGGCGCGGCCTCTCGACCTTGCTCCGGGTGGGGTTTACCGAGCCACCCCGGTCACCCGGGGTGCTGGTGGTCTCTTACACCACCGTTTCACCCTTACCTCCGAGCGAGCCCGGAGGCGGTCTGTTCTCTGTGGCACTGTCCCGCGGGTCGCCCCGGGTTGCCGTTGACAACCACCCTGCCCTGTTGGAGTCCGGACTTTCCTCGGCGAGACCCCGGCGGGAACCGGGACCCCGACGCGGTCGCCCGACCGACTCGTCCGCGCAGACGAGTGTAGTCATGGCCCGCCGAGCGCCGACGGCGCCACCTCTCCCCCACCGAGATGCAGCTCAGGGCTCTCCGAAGATCGGCAAATCGCCCAGGTCTGCAACTCGGCGCGGATCCGTCGAGGCCGGCCGAGCGGCGGAACGTCCGGTGCGGCTCAGGTCCCGCAGAAGGTCACGAACGGGGCCGTGCCCGGGCCGGGTGGCTGTGCGAACCGCTCGTAGCCCTCCCGCTCGTCGAAGGGGCGGGCCAGCACCTGCAGCATCCACTGGACCGGCTCCAGGTCCCCCGCCACGGCGGCCGTCAGCGCCTCCTCGACGAGGTGGTTGCGCGGGATGTAGATCGGGTTGACCCGGTCCATCACCTCCGGGTCCGGGCCCGCGGCGCGCCACGACTCCAGCCAGCCGTCGACCACCGACGGGTCGTCGACGAGGTCCCGCACCGGACCGGCGTCCCCGCGCGCGGCGTCGGACAGCCGCCGGAAGAACAGCGTGTGGTCGGGCTTGGCCTCGGCCAGCAGGGCGGCCAGGTCGGTGAGCAGCGGAGCGGCGTCCAGGCCGTCGGGGAGGCCGAGTTTGCGTCGGTAACCGGCGTCACGGGCGGCGAGGTAGGCGTCGGCGAACCCCTCCAGGACGCCGGTCGCCTCGCGGACCGCGACGTCCTGGTCGTCGTCGAGCAGCGGGACGAGCGCCTCCGCGAAGCGGGCCAGGTTCCACTGGGCGATGCCGGGCTGGTTGCCGTAGGCGTACCGGCCACCGGAGTCGATCGAGCTGTAGACGGCGGCCGGGTCGTGCGCGTCGAGGAAGGCGCAGGGGCCGTAGTCGATGGTCTCGCCGGAGATCGTCATGTTGTCGGTGTTCATCACGCCGTGCACGAACCCGAGGTGCATCCAGCGGGCGATCAGGGCGGCCTGGGCGTCGACGACCCGCCGGAACAGCTCCAGGTAGGGGTTGTCGGCGTCGGCGCAGGACGGGTGGTGGCGGGCGATCGCGTAGTCGGCCAGCCGGCGGAGCACGTCGCGGTCCCCGGTCGCGGCGGCGAACTGGAACGTGCCCACCCGCAGGTGGCTCGACGCCGTCCGGGCCAGGATCGCGCCCGGCTCCGGCCCCCGCTCGCGCATCACGAACTCCCCGGTCGCGACGACGGCCAGCGACCGGGTGGTGGGCACGCCGAGCGCGTGCATCGCCTCGGAGACCAGGTACTCGCGCAGCATCGGCGCGAGCGGGGCCTTGCCGTCGCCGCCGCGGGCGAACGGAGTCCGGCCGGATCCCTTCAGGTGCAGGTCACGGCGCTGCCCGTCGGGGGCGACGAGCTCGCCGACCAGCAGTGCGCGGCCGTCGCCGAGGCGCGGCGAGTACCCGCCGAACTGGTGTCCGGCGTAGGCCTGCGCGACCGTCGTCGCGGACTCGGGCGGGGCGGTGCCGGTCAGCAGCCCGAGACCCTCGGCGGTGCGGAGCCAGGCCGGGTCCAGGCCCAGGTCGACGGCGAGTGCCTCGTCGAGCAGCACCAGCCGCGGTTCGGGCGCCGGGGCGGCGTCCCACGGCAGGTAGAGGCCTTCCAGGTCGCGGACGAAGGTGTTCTCGAACGCGACGTCGGCGGCAGCGGTCATGGGTCCAGGCTACGAGCCGGGTCCGGGAAAGGCCCGGCACGCCGGGGCCGCGGGTACCCGGCCGGCTCAGCCGGTCGCGCTCAGCCGGTCGCGCTGAGGGCCGGGACGACGCGGGGGGCGTCCTGCATCGGTATCGCCGGCGTGCTGAGGACGGCGCCGACCAGCAGGCCGACGACGAGCGCCCCGGAGACGGCCGCGACGGTCCAGCCGGAGACGTCACCGCGGGACCGCGGGAGCCGCGAGTGCATGAGGGGGCCGGGAGGGGTGCGCACCACCCCGCGACAGGTCGGCACGGACAGGCGGTCGTGCTGGTCGGCCATGTTCTCCACTCATCGGTCGCGCTCGATCCCGGTCGTGTCTACGACCGGGGCCGGCCCGGCGTTACGGTGTCCGCGACACGGTACTTAATTGTGGGGAAACGTCTCGCGGAATCCGGTGCGGAATGTTATGCGAGCCACCGGAAACCGCCCGTCGAATTGCGGCCGCAATGTCAGGAAAGCGGAAGATCCGCCATCGCCCCGGCGTGCGAGGGTCGGCCGTGGCCGGTGTGGTGACGTCGGGAGCCGGGTCACACCGGCAAGTGCCGAGGCGCGGCGCACAACGGTGTCCGCCGCGCCCCGGGGCGCTGGGTCCCGTCAGTCCCGGGTCGTCTGTTCGGCCGGTGCGGTCGTCGCCGGCCGCCGGGACCAGTATCCGGCCACGATCGAGCCGGACACGTTGTGCCACACGGAGAACAAGGCTCCGGGCAGCGCGGCCGCCGGACCGAAGTGGACGGTCCCGAGGGTGGCGGCGAGCCCGGAGTTCTGCATGCCGACCTCGATCGAGATCGCCCGGCGGGCGGCCACGTCGAGTCCGCAGGCCCGGGCGGCGACGTAGCCCAGCGCCAGCCCGGCGACGTTGTGCAGCGCGACGACGGCGAGGATCACCAGCCCGGCGGCGAGCAGGGCGTCCGCGCTCCCCGCGACGATGATCATCACGACGGTGGTGATGCCGACGACCGAGAACAGCGGCAGGGCGGGGATCACCCGGTCGACGGCCGCACCGGCGAACCGGCGCAGCAGGAATCCGAGCACCACCGGGATCAGCACGATCTGCACGATCGACAGGAACAGGCTGCCCGGTGCGACCGGGAGGAACTGCCCGGCGAGCAGCAGCACCAGCGCCGGCGTCAGCAGCGGGGCGAGCAGGGTGGACACCGAGGTCATGGCCACCGACAGCGCGACGTCGCCGCGGGCGAGGAACACCATCACGTTCGACGCCGTCCCGCCGGGCGCGCACGCCACGAGGATCACGCCCACGGCGATCTCCGGCGGGAGGCTGAAGATCTGGGTCAGCAGCCATCCGAGCCCGGGCATGACGACGTACTGGGCGGCGATCCCGATCGCGAACGCCACCGGCCGCCTGGCGATGTAGGCGAAGTCGACCGGGCGCAGCGTCATGCCCATCCCGAGCATGATCAACGCTAGCAGCCAGGGCACCGCGGAGCTCCAGCCCGCGAACGGCCCCGGTACGGCGAGCGCCATTCCACCGGCCGCCACCACGATCACCGCGAACCAGCGACCCACCACGTCACCGATCGCCTGCACCCGATCCATCTCCGAGCTCCTTCGCGACGTCGAACCGGCCGAGCACATGCCCGTCGCGGCACCGACGGTGCACGTTCGACAGCCCGCACTCGCCCGGACCTTCGCACCGGACACCACCGTCGACGCAAACCGGGCGTCCGAATGGCGGGACGATGGCATGCCGATACGGTCGATCCGTGATCGAGCACCGCCTGATCGACCGCTGCCCCCGGGCGCCGCTGCGGTGAGCCTCGTGCTCGCGGTCGCGCTGCTGGCCGCGGTGCTGGCGGCGGCGACGCTGCGCCCGTTCGGGTTGCCGGAGGCGGTCGTCGCGGTACCGGCCGCCGCGATCGCGGTGCTCGCCGGGCTGGTCACCCCGGCCGGGGCGTGGGGCGAGGTCGCCGAGCTCGCGCCGACGATCGGGTTCCTCGCCGCGATCCTGCTGCTCGGCCACCTCGCCGACGCCGAGGGCGTGTTCCGCTGGCTGGGCGCGCTGCTGGGATCGGCCTCGGCCGGGTCCCCGCGACGCCTGCTGGTGCTGGTGTTCGCCGCGGCCGCCGGGACGACGGCGGTGCTGAGCCTGGACGCGACCGTGGTGCTGCTGACGCCGGTGGTGCTGGCGACCGCGGCGCGGCTGCGGCTGCCCGCGCGGCCGCACTCCTACGCCTGCGCGCACCTGTCGAACTCGGCGTCCGGACTGCTGCCGGTGTCGAACCTGACCAACCTGCTGGCGTTCTCGGCGTCCGGGCTGAGCTTCCTGGGCTTCGCCGGGCTGATGGCGGCGCCGTGGGTGGCGGTGATCGTCGTCGAGTTCCTGGTGCTGCGCTGGTTCTTCGCCCGGGAGCTGCGGGGCTCCGCGGTCGGGAGCGGCGGTCGTGACGGTCGCACCCAGGTCGCCGCCGACCGATCGGCCGAGGCGACGTCGCGCGCCGACCGGGGCGCGGACAGCGAGTCCGACGCAACCCTCGCTGCGGACGACGCGCGGGGGCTGGATGCGGGGACCGCTACCGGGACGCCCGCACCGCGGTTCGCGCTGACGGTCCTCGCGCTGACCCTCGTCGGGTTCGGCGCCTCGTCGGCGCTGGGCATCGGCCCGGGCTGGATCGCGGCCGCGGGCGCCGCCGTACTGGCGGTGCGGGCACTCGCGCGCCGGGAGACCGGGCCGCTCCGGCTGGTCGCGGCCGCGTCGCCGGGGTTCTGCCTGTTCGTGGCGGCCCTGGGCGTGGTCGTCGCCGGGCTCAGCGGGCAAGGCCTGGCCGGGTGGCTCGGCGCGCTCCTGCCCGACACCCCGGATCTGGCGGGCCTGCTCCTCACCGCGGCGATCGCCGCCGTGCTGGCGAACCTGGTCAACAACCTGCCGGCGACCCTGGTGCTGCTCACCGCGCTCGGGCCGAGCCCGGCCGCGGGGCTGGTGCTGGCGGTGCTGCTCGGGGTCAACATCGGCCCAAACCTGACCTACGCCGGGTCCCTGGCGACACTGCTGTGGCGGCGGATCGCGACCGGGCACGGCGAGCCGCCCCGGCTGGGGACGTTCGTCGGGCTGGGGGTGCTCACGGTGCCGCTCGGGCTGGTCGCCGCGACCGTCGCGCTCTGGGCGGGCCTCGCGCTGGCCGCCTGACGAGCCGTGTGGCTCGGTCCCGCAGGTTCCGCGGAACGCGCATCGACCCCGTCCCCCTCCCGGGGCTCCGGCCCGTCCGCACGACGTCCCGCCGCACGCTCCGGGAGCCGCTCACCCGGTGGACGATGTCCACACCGCGTTCCGCGGAACGCACGTGGGCCCCGATCGAGGCGTCGAGGGGCACACCAGGCCCCTCGACGGCCGCGGCGCGGCAAGGCGCCGGCCCCGCGCGGTGGGACTCTGCGCGGGGCCGGTGGGGAGGGACGTCGGATCGGGTCAGATCTCGTGGGCCATGTCGTGCCCGAGATCGGTGTCGGGGTCCAGCTCGCGCGGGACGGCCGAGTACGTGATCGGACGGGCGGACCCGCGGCGCTGCTGCGGCAGCCGCGCGATCACCTTCATCTCGTGGGCCAGGTCGTAGCCGTAGTCGTGTTCATGGGACCCCGTCCCAGTAGGCCGCACCGACATCGTCGTCTCCCGTTCCCCGCGACACCGAGACGCCGCCACACCGTGACACCGCCACACCGGCAGATCATCACCCTCTGTAGGGCGACCGACCCGTACGGTGTGCGCGAATCTTCGCCCGGGTGACGGTGCAGGGCAAGGATGATGGACGCTCGGCAGCCGAACACTGCCCGTTCGGGGGACGACCGGATCGATCAAGCCACCCGCCGGTGACGCACCGTGCCCACCCGTCCGCGCCCCGGCCGGACCGGACACGGCCGCGCCCGCCCGGGGCGCCGCGATCAGTCCAGATAGGACGTGTCGTTGACCAGCCGGACCGAGGCACCGCCGTCGGGGTAGAAGTCGACGACGCTGGTGCATGCGAGATCGAGGTGCATCCGGTAGAGCACGCCGTCACCGGCGTCGAGCGCCTCGCGCAGCAGCATCTTGATCGGCGTCACGTGGCTGACCACGATCACCGTCTCGCCGCCGTACTGCTCGACGATCCGGCGTCGCTCGGCGCCGACCCGTTCCCCCACCGCGGTGAAGCTCTCGCCACCGGGCGGCTCCACGTCGGGCGAGGAGAGCCAGCGTCCGTGCAGCTCCGGGTCGCGCTCGCGGGCCTCGGCGAAGGTCAGTCCCTCCCAGCCACCGAAGTCGGTCTCGACCAGCGCGTCGCGGACCTCGAGATCGGCACCGGTCGTCTCGGCGACGGCGGCCGCGGTCTGGCGGGCCCGGCGCAGCGGCGACGACAGCACCGCGGCGGGCCGCACGCCGTCGCGCGCCAGCCGGGCGGCCAGCGCACGGGCGGCGGCGACGGCCTGCTCCTGGCCGAGCTCGGTCAGCTCCGGGTCGCCGTGCCCGGAGTACCGGCGCTCCACCGACAGCTCGGTCTGGCCGTGCCGCAGCAGGATCATCCGCACCGGCGTCCCGACCTGCCCGGTCCAGGCGGCGGCGACGGCGGCCGAGTCCGCGGCGGCCGCCCCGGCTCCGGCGGAGCGGGCGGCGGAGTCCGCATCGGCGAGCTCCGCGGCGAAGTCGTCGTCGGGCACCGCCGCGGTGGACGGCGCGGGCTTCGTCGCCGGCCCGGCGGCCAGCGACGGGTCCAGTCCCGGGCTCGACTCGCCGTCCATCGCCTTGTTCGCCAGCTTGTCGGCCCGGGAGTTCTCGGCGCGCGGGATCCAGGTGTAGGAGACGGCGTCGAGCCGCCCGGCCAGCGCGCGGGCGTCGTCGGCGATCTCCCGCAGCGCGGCGTGCTTGATCTTCCACCGGCCCGACATCTGCTCGACGACCAGCTTGGAGTCCATCCGGACCTCGACCTCGGTCGCGCCCAGCTCCAGCGCCGCGGCGAGCCCGGCCAGCAGGCCCCGGTACTCGGCGACGTTGTTGGTGGTGGTGCCGAGACCGTCGTAGACCTCGGCCAGCACCTGCCGCCCGGCGGCGTCCAGCACCGCCGCGCCGTACCCGGCGGGCCCGGGGTTGCCGCGCGACCCGCCGTCGGCCTCGACGACGAGCCTCACGCGACACGCACCAGGATCGCGCCGCACTCCTCGCAGTGCACGACCTCGTCCGCGGCCCGGCCGCGCACCTGGGACAGGAAGGTGCGGTCCAGCTCGAGACGGCACGCGCCGCAGCGCGACTCGCGCAGCGCGCCCGCCCCGACCCGGCCCTTCGCACGGATCCGCTCGTAGTCGGCGAGCAGGTCGGCCGCGGTCCCGAGCGTGCTGACCAGCTCGGCGCGGGCCCGGTCCCGCCCGGCCCGCGACGCGTCCAGGTCGGCTTCGGCGGTGTCCTTGCGCCCGGTGACGTCGGTGACGGCGGCGTCGGCCTTCGTCAGCTCGGTGCGGGCGTGGTCGAGCTCGATGCCGACCGCCTCGCGCTCCTCCATGATCCCGAGCTGCTCGTCCTCCAGCACCCCCCGGCGGCGGGCCAGGGTCTCGAGCTCGCTCTGCAGCTCGGTCGCCTGCTTCGCGCCGATGCCCGAGCCGGCGAGCAGCTGCTCGTCCCGCTGGGTGCGGGCCCGGACGCCGTCGACGTCGCGCTCGATCCGGGCGATGTCGCGGTCCAGGTCCGCGGCGCGGGTCTCGGCGCGGACGACGGCGTCGCGCGCGTCGCGCGCGACCTGCTCGGCCTCGGTGAGCTCGCGGAGCTCGGCCAGCGTGCGGCGCTGGTGGTCGAGCCGGCCGATCTCGGCGTCCACCTCGGCCAGCGTCAGCACTGTCTTCTGTGCGGCGGGATCGGCCTTCATGGACTCGCCTCCGGGTTCGGTTCTGCGGACGACCGCGCCGCGGTCGTCCAGGGGTCGGTGCGCCGCCGGGACACGGTCGTCCCGACGCTACCGCCGAGGGCCGAGCGGACCACGTCCGCCGCCTGCGCGCACCACGGCCACTCCGAGGCCCAGTGCGCGACGTCGACCAGTGCCGGTGCCGGGCCGTGCGGCCCGGCCCCGGCCAGCTCGTGCTCCGACGCCGGGTGGTGGCGCAGGTCGGCGGTGACGAACGCGTCGACCCCGGCCTTCGCCGCGGTGCCGAGCGCCGAGTCGCCCGCTCCCCCGCACACGGCGACCCGCCGGATCTCCCGGTCCGGGTCGCCCGCCCCGCGCACACCCCACGCCGTGTCCGGCAACGCGGCCGCGACGCGCTCGGTGAACGCCGAGAACGGCTCCGGCGACGCCAGCGACCCGACCCGGCCGAGACCGCGGGCCGTGGGCAGCGGTGCCATCTCGACCAGGTCGAACGCCGGTTCCTCGTACGGGTGCGCGGCGCGCAGCGCGGCGACGACGGCACGCCGGCGCGACCGCGGCAGCACCATCTCCAGCCGGGTCTCGGCCACCCGCTCCAGCTTCCCGACCCGGCCGATCGCCGGGACCGCGCCGTCGAGCGGGAGGAACTGGCCGGTCCCGGCGGTGGCGAACGAGCAGTGCGAGTAGTTGCCGAACCGGCCGGCGCCGGCCCCGGCGAGAGCGTCGTGCACGGCCGCGATGGCCGGCCCGACGGGCACGAAGGTGACGATCTTGTCCAGGGCCTCGGCGGGCGGGGTCCCCAGCGGTTCCAGCGGCCCCTCGACGGTCAGGCCGAGCGCGCCGGCCAGCGCGTCGGAGACCCCCGGGTCGGCGACGTCGGCGTTGGTGTGCGCGGTGAACAACCCGACCCCGGCCCGGATCAGCTTGTGCAGCATCGCCCCCTTCGGGGTGTCGGTGCCGACGCCGTGCACCCCGCGCAGCAGCAGCGGGTGGTGGGTGACCAGCAGCTGCGCCCCGCCGGTGATCGCCTCGTCGACGGTGTCCGGGGTCGGGTCGACGGCGAACAGCACCCGCGACACCGGCTCGGACGGGTCGCCGCAGACCAGCCCGACGGCGTCCCAATCCATCGCCAGCTCGGGCGGGTAGGCGGCCTCGAGCGCCTCGATGACATCGGAGAGAGTCGTCATGCCGGCACCGCCAGCGTCCGCAGGACCCGTTCGAGCTCCTCGACCAGGCGGCGCGCAGTCTCCGGCGGGCGCACCGCGACCCGGACGTGGTCCGGCCCCAGGCCGGGGAACGTGTCCCCGCGGCGGACCGCGATCCCGTTCTCGCGCAGCCGCCGTCGCACCTCGGGGCCGGTGCCGTCGGGCAGGTGCAGCAGCAGGTAGGGGGCCAGGCCGGGCTGCACGGCGACGCCTTCGATCCGGCGCAGGGCGGCGGCCTGCGACACCCGGTGCGCGGCCAGCTCGCGGGCCCGCTGGTCGGCCGCCGACAGCGCGTCCGGCTCGCAGCAGGCGATCAGCGCCTCCAGCGCCGGGGTGGACACCGGCCACGGCGGGCGCGGCGCGGCGAGGCGTGCCAGCAGGGCCGGGTCGCCGAGCGCGTAGCC
Source organism: Pseudonocardia nematodicida (assembly GCF_040105385.1). NCBI lineage: Bacteria > Bacillati > Actinomycetota > Actinomycetes > Pseudonocardiales > Pseudonocardiaceae > Pseudonocardia > Pseudonocardia nematodicida. Next base: position 188,501 of record NZ_JBEDNQ010000007.1, on the reverse strand, counting down.
GGCGCGGAGCCCGGCCAGCGCCCAGGTCTTGGTCAGCGACCGGAACACCAGCAGCCCGGGCAGGTCCGCGTCCCCGGCGAGCGACTCCGGCTCGCCGGGGATCGCGTCGGCGAAGGCCTCGTCGACCAGCAGTACCCGGCCCGGGCGGGCGAGCGCGCGGACCGAGTCCGCCGGGTGCAGCACCCCGGTGGGGTTCGTCGGGTTCCCGACGACGACCAGGTCGGCCTCGGCGGGGACGGCGGCGGGGTCGAGGAGGTGCCCGTCGGCGGCGGCGGTCGGTACCCGGACGACGTCCACACCGGCTCCGCGCAGCGCCGCCTCGGGCTCGGTGAACCCCGGATGGACGACGGCGGCGCGGCGCGGCCGCAGGCCCGGGAGCAGCGCGAAGCCCTCGGCGCTCCCGGCCAGCGGCAGCACCTGTCCGGGCGCGCGGCCGTGCCGGGCGGCGACGGTCTCGCGGGCCCGCCGGTCGTGGTCGGCCCGCGGGTAGCGACCCAGCCCGTCGAGGGTGGCGACGAGGCGCTCGCGCAGCCACGACGGCGGTCCGTCGCCGACCACGTTGACGGCGAAGTCGACGAGACCGTCGCCGGCCTCGGCGTCGCCGTGATGGCGCAGGTCGTATCCACCCGGGCCGTCGGGACCGGCGCCCGGCTCAGCATGATCGGACGGCATCCGGACACCCTATGATGCCCACTGTCAGCGTCGACGTCCGAGCCCGAGCTCCCCCGGGAGGAAGACCGTGAACGTCGTGTTCGTGTGCACCGGCAACATCTGCCGGTCCCCGATCGCCGAGAAGATGCTCGCCGCCGAGGTCCAGGCGATCGGGCTGTCCGACCGCGTCCGGGTCACCAGCGCGGGCACCGGGCACTGGCACGTCGGCCAGCCGATGGACGACCGCGCCGCCGGGATCCTGGCCGAGCACGGCTACGACACCGCGCACGACGCCCGCCAGGTCGACTCCGAGACCCTCGCCGCCGACCTGCTGATCGCCCTGGACGCCGGGCACCTGCGGTCGCTGGAGGGCTCGGTGCCCGACCCGAAGCGGGTCCGGCTGCTGCGCTCGTTCGACCCCGCCGCGGCCGACGGCGCGGAGGTCCCGGACCCCTACTACGGCGGCCCCGACGGCTTCGCCGAGGTCTACGAGATGATCGCCGCCGCGCTGCCGGGCCTGGTGACACACATCGAGCAGCACGCGTGAGACCCGCGGCCGCGGCCGACGTCGAGCGGCTGACCGGCCGCGCCACCGTCGCCCGGCCGGGTGGTCTGTTCGAGCTGGACGGCGGTGTGACCGTCGTCGTGAAGGACGGCGGCGGAGATCCCGGGTCGATCCCGGCGGAGGCGGCCGGGCTGCGCTGGCTCGCCGAGGCCCACGCCGGCGGCGGCCCGCCGGTCCCCGACGTCCTCGGCGCCGACGACGACCTGCTGGTCACCGCGCTCGTCCCGCCGGGACGCCCGTCCCCCACCGCCGCGACCGAGCTGGGACGCCGGCTGGCCGCGCTGCACGCCGCCGGGGCCGAGGCGTTCGGCTGCCCGCCGCCCGGCGGCCCGGCCGAGGCCTGGATCGGGCACACCGGCATGCGCAACCGTCCGCACCCGGGCCCGTGGGGCGACTGGTTCGCCGCGGACCGGGTGCTGCCCTACCTGCGGACCGCCCGGGACCGCGGCGACCTCGACCCCGGCGGGGCCGCCGTGATCGAGCGGGTCTGCGACCGGATCGGCGGCCTCGCCGGGCCGGACGAGCCGCCGGCCCGGCTGCACGGCGACCTGTGGTCGGGCAACGTGCTGTGGTCGTCTCCCGTGGGCTCCCCCGGACGCGACACCGAGGCCTGGCTCATCGACCCGGCCGCGCACGGCGGGCACCGCGAGTCCGACCTGGCGATGCTCGCGCTGTTCGGCCTGCCGCACCTCGACACCCTGCTCGCCGCCTACGACGAGGCCGCCCCGCTCGCCGACGGCTGGCGGGGCCGCGTCGCGTTGCACCAGCTGTTCCCGCTGCTGGTGCACACCGTGCTGTTCGGCGGGGGCTACGGCGCGCAGGCGGTCGCCGCGGCGCGCCGGTACCGCTGAGCCGGAGTTCAGTAGGCGCCGTGGGCGCCCCGCAGCGGGAAGTCCGACGAGCGGTCGTCGTGCAGCTTGACCCCGAGCACCTGCTGGAGCTGGATGTTGTTCAGCTCGAACCCGAGCCGGCACGCGGCCATGTAGAGCCGCCAGACCCGAGCCCGTCCGAGGCCGACCTCGGCGACGGCGTCGGTCCAGTTCCGTTCCAGGTTCGCGCCCCAGTCCCGCAGCGTGAGCGCGTAGTGCTCGCGCAGGTTCTCCGAGTGCCGGATCTCGAAGCCCGCCTCGTTCATCGCGTCCACCACCACCGCGACCGGCTCCAGCTCGCCGTCCGGGAAGACGTAGCGGTGGATGAACGGGTCGGTGTTGCGGTGGTCGGGGCGGTGCGGCTGGGTGATGCAGTGGTTGAGCATCCGCCCGCCCGGCCGCAGCTTGGCGTGCATCGCGCGGAAGTAGGACCCGATGTTCGCCTTGCCGATGTGCTCGGTCAGCCCGATCGAGGAGACCGCGTCGTAGCCGCCGTCCGGCACGTCGCGGTAGTCCAGGTGCCGGACCTCCGCCAGGTGCCCGAGGCCGTCGCGCTCGATCCGGTCCTGCGCCCACTCGGCCTGCGCGCGGGACAGCGTCACGCCCAGCGCGCGGACGCCGTGCTCGGCGGCGGCGTGCCGGACCATGCCGCCCCAGCCGCAGCCGACGTCGAGCAGCGTCATCCCCGGTTCCAGGTCCAGCTTGGCCGCCACCAGCTCGTACTTGGTCGCCTGCGCGGTCTCCAGCGAGGCGCCGGCGTCCGGGTAGGCGGCGCAGGTGTAGGTCATCGACTCGCCGAGGACGAACTCGTAGAAGCGGTTCGACACGTCGTAGTGGTGCGAGATCGCCTGCGAGTCCCGCCGCTTCGAGTGCAGCAGCCCCCGCGGCCGCGCCTCGAGGTCCGGCGGCGGCATCCGGTGCTCACGCCAGTAGGGCAGCAGCCGCCGGGCCAGCCACAGCTGGTCGCGGCGCGGGATCGAGTGCAGCGTGACCTCGGACATCGCGCGCAGCCCGGTGTACAGGTCGCCGTCGACGTCGATCTCCTCGGTCACGTAGGCCCGCGCGAGCCCGAGCGACCCGGGCGCACTCACCAGCCTCCCCAGCGCCCGCGGGGAGTTCACCCGCAGCGTGACCGGCGCGTCGGACGGGCCGGCCGCCGACCCGTCGAACGCCTCGATCCGCAGGTCCCGGGACGAGCCCAGGACCCGGTTCAGTATTCCGGCGACCGGCTCGGTCGTCGTCTCTCGTTCCAGCACTCCCGTCATCGCCGAACCCCCATCGACAGAGCTACATCGATACAGCGGGCCGCCTCAGCGGCCGGTCACCTTGCGGTACAGGTCGGGCGCCCGCCCGTCCGGGTCGTACCGCTGCTTCACCGCCTGGTACGCCTCCCCGTTGTAGTGCGCCCAGAACTCGTCCTCGCCGTAGTGCACGGTCGAGTACAGCGACTTGTGGCCGCCCAGCGCGGCCACCTGTTCCTCGATCAGCCGGTTGTGTGCCCACCGGTCCCCCGGCCGCTCCGGCACCGACGACCAGAACCCGACGTTGACGTAGAGCCGGCCGGGTTCCATCGGGTACAGCGGCCACGTCCGCTCGCCGCGCAGCCGCAGCGGGCACAGCCACACCGGTGCGATACCCACCTCGGCGTGGAAGAACTCCAGGAACGCGGGCAACCGCTCGACCGGGATCTCGACGTCCTGCACCACCATCTCCTCGGGTGTCCCGCCGAGCGCGGTGCGGACCCGGTTGGAGGCGCCGACACGCTGGTCCAGCGCGACCAGCCGGCGGTAGACGTCCGAGCGCCGGTAGCGGCGGGGCCAGAACCGGCGGACCAGGGGCTGCTGGACACCGAAGGCGCGCGAGCACCAGAACCAGTCCGGATCCCAGCGCCACAGGAAGTCGCGGACGCTCAGGTGGTCGACCGGGCGCCGGCGCAGCGAGCGGTAGAAGACCTCCTGTCCGGTGTAGTCGGAGATCCGCGCGCCGGGCATCGGGGTGTCGACGAACTCCCCCGTCGTCAGGTACTGCTCCCCGGGGGAGAACACGACCCCGTCGAGGAAGTCGGTACCGCTGCCGGCCAGGTCCTCGATCGCCGTCGCGGCGCGGGCGGCCGAGCCGTACCGGTGGTGGGTGAGCTTCACGAACGGCCGGACCGGGGCCAGCTCGACGACGAGACGGACCGCGTAGCCGAGCGTGCCGTAGGAGTTCGGGAACGCCGCGAACAGGTCGGCGTGCTCGCCGTCCGGGGTGACGTGCAGCAGCTCCCCGGCGGGGGTGAGCACGTCCATCTCCAGCACCGACTCGTGCGGCAGGCCGTCCCGGAACGACGTCGCCTCCACGCCGAGCCCGGTGACCGCGCCCCCGAGGGTGATCGTCTTGAGCTGCGGGACGACCAGCGGCATCAGCCCGTGGGCCAGGGTGGCGTCGACGACCGTCTCGTAGGTGGCCATGCCCTGGACCTCCGCGGTCCGGGCGACCGGGTCGACCGCCAGTACGCCGTCCAGTGCCGAGGTGTCCAACCGGGTCGCCGCGCGGCCGGTGTCGCGGTCGGTGAACCGGAACAGATTGGACGACGGCTTCCCCAGCTGGACCTGTCCGGACGCGGTACGGGCGCGGCGCAGCCCGTCCACCGCCGCGTCGTGGGCGACACGGGCTCCAGGACCGGCGGAAGCCACCATGACAGCGAAGATAGCCCTCTATCGTTTGTGGGGCTGCCGTTTTCTCCGTCACACGATGCAACGATCTTTCGGCGCGCGCGGCCCGGGTGACCGTGTTGTCATCTCGCCCGTGACGGAACACATCGGACACAGCACTGACAATCCGGCGCAGAACGTGACCTTCGCCAGCCACGGCGGCACGGCCCACGGCTATCTCGCGGTGCCCGAGTCCGGTTCGGGGCCGGGCGTGGTCGTCATCCAGGAGTGGTGGGGGTTGACCGACCACATCGTCGACGTGACGAACCGGCTGGCGGCGGAGGGCTTCGTCGCGCTCGCCCCGGACCTCTACGGCGGGCGCACGACGCACGACTCGGACGAGGCCGGGTCGCTGATGGCCGAGCTGCCGGTGCAGCAGGCCGCCACCGACCTCGGTGGCGCGGTGCAGTACCTGCTCGAGCACGAGGCCGTCACCTCGGAGACCGTCGGCGCGATCGGCTTCTGCATGGGCGGCGGGTTCGTGCTGGTCCTGGCCGCGCAGCAGCCGGACAAGGTCTCCGCCGCGGTGCCGTTCTACGGGGTCCTCTCCGAGGACTACCCCAGCTTCGGGCAGCTGACGGCCGCGGTGCAGGGCCACTTCGGGCGCGACGACGAGATGGCCGACCCGGCCTCGGTGGAGCAACTCGCACAGCGGATCGAACGCGAGTCCGGCCGGGCGCCGGAGATCCACCAGTATCCGGCGGGTCACGCCTTCTTCAACGACGAGAACCACATGGGCACCTACGACGCCGAGCAGGCCGGCATCGCCTGGGACCGGGCGACGTCGTTCCTGCGCGAACGCGTCACGTAGCTGTCAGGTCAGCAGGTCCCGCGCCAGCGCCGGGTAGGCGCGGGGCCCGACGACCCGGTGCACGGCCTCGGCGGCCGCGGTCAGCCCGGCGTACTCGCCGTCGCTGAGCACGATCTCCGCAGCGGCCACATTGGACTCCAGCTGGTCCACACTCGACGCACCGGGGATCGCGACCGTCTGCGGGTGGTGCACCACCCAGGCCAGCGCGACCTGCGCGGGCGACGCGTCGTGCGCCGACCCGACGTCGCGCAGGGTGTCGAGCAGCGGGCGCAGCGCGCGCAGGTTGTCCGGCAGCCAGGCGGAGTTGCGCCGCACCCGGTTCGACGGCCGGTGGGACTCGTCGTAGCGGCCGGTGAGCAGTCCCTGCGCGAGCGGGCTGTAGGCCATGATCACCCGCTTCCCGGCCGAGGCGTGCGGGACGAGGTCGGCGGCGGGTTCGCGGCGCAGCAGGCTGAACTCCACCTGGTTCGACAGCACCGGTGCGCCGAGCGCGGCGTCGGCGGCGCGCCAGCGCTGCAGCGAGTACGCCGAGACGCCGGCCTCGCGGACCAGCCCGATCCGGCGCAGTGCGGCCATCCCGCGCATCGCCGGGCCGTCGCCGAGCACCGGGTGCGGCTTGTGCACCTGGTAGAGATCCATCGTGGACACGCCGAGCCGGGCGGCGGAGGCGACCGCGCGCTGCTGCAGCACCGGGGCGAGCGGCAGGACGGGGAAGAACTTCGTCGCCAGGACCACGTCGTCGGTCCCGCCGGACGCCCGCAGCGCGTCGCCCAGGATCCGTTCGCTGCGCCCGAACCCGTACATCTCGGCGGTGTCGAACACCGTCACGCCGAGCTCGCGGGCGCGGGCCACGATCCGGGCCGCCTCCGGCGCGAAGCCGGCGCCGTAGCCCCACTCGGCCGAGCCGAACTGCCAGGTGCCCAGGCCGATCACCGACCAGGGGGCCGGGATGCTGCCGAGCCGTTCCAGGTACCGCATCCGCCCGATCGTCCTCCTCCTCAGGCGCCGGCGGCGGGCGTTCCGGTCGCGGCGCCGGCGTCCCAGCGGACGAGGGCGCGGTCGAGCTCGGGCCAGGTGGTGTGCCGGGCCCGGCGACCGGTGAGGACGCCGAGGTGCCCGCCCGGGGCCGTCGCGAACCGCACGTCCGGGCTGCCGGTCAGCAACGGCACCACGCTGCGCACCGCCTTGAGCGGGGCGATCACGTCGTCGCGTCCGGCGACGACCAGCACCGGCACGTCGACGTCGGCCAGCTCGACGTCCCGCCCGGCCAGCCGCAGCCCGCCCGAGGCGAGGTCGTTGTTGCGCAGCATCAGGTGGAAGATCTGTCCGAACACCCGGCCCGGGTAGCCGCGCATGTTGTTCATCAGGTGGTCGACGGCCTCGATCTGGGCCAGGCAGTCCCGGTCGTCGATCCGGGAGGCGATCGCCAGTGGGCGGGTGACCAGGCGGTCGACCGCGGACAGGTGGAACGCCCAGCTCACCATCGGCGCCGGGACGCTGCCGATGCCCCGGTAGATCGTGGAGATCATCCGGCCGCCGGCGACCTCGGCCAGCGGGCGCAGCGGCGCCACCAGCGGAACCCGGGAGATGTCGACCGGCGTACCGATCGCGGCGACGCCGGCCACCGGCAGCGGGCGGCGCGCCTGCACGGCCGCGGCCACGGTGAGCAGCGCGAAGACGCCGCCGAGCGACCACGCCACCAGGTGCACGTCGGATCCCTCCGAGTCGGCGACCTCGCGGATCGTGCGGGGCAGCAGGCCGTCCACGCCGTCTTCCAGAACCCAGTGCTCGATTCCGAGGCTGCGGTCGGCGAACGACATCGGGCCGTAGTCGATCAGGTAGACGGTGCGGCCCCGGCGCAGCAGGTGCTCCACCAGGGAGCAGCCCCGGCGCAGGTCGTAGGCGAAGTCGGGGGCGCCCAGCGGCGGGACCAGCAGCACCGGCGGCTCGTCGAGCGGGTCGATCCCGGACAGCGGCCGGTAGCGGTAGAGGATGCCCGCCGGCGAGCCGACGACGGCGTCGCGCGGCATCCGCTCGAGATCGGCCAGGTGCCCGACGACGACCCGGTCCCAGATGTTGGCGGCGGCGTCGAGCGGGTTCACGACGCCCAGGCTACTTCGTAGCCTGTGAGTACTTTTCGTGGTCGGGACCACGAAAAGTACTCACAGGCGTGCCAGCGCCTGTTCCAGGTCGGCGACCAGGTCGCGCGGATCCTCGATCCCGACGCTGCACCGCAGGTGCCCGTCGCGGCGGAACTCCGGCGGGAAGTGCGCCGCCCGGCCCTCGCTCCCGGCTCCCACGTGCACGATCAGCGACTCGTCGTGGCCGAGCGAGACGGCCGAGGTGAACACCCGCAGGTTCGCGACGAACCGGTTCTGTGCCGACGGCGGTCCGTCCACGGCGAAGGCGAGCATCCCGCCGAACCCGCCGTCCAGGGTCCGGGCGGCGAGCTCGTGCTGCGGGTGCGAGGGCAGGCCCGGGTAGGCGACCCAGGCCACCCGCGGGTGGGCGTCCAGGAACCGGGCGACGGCCAGCGCGTTGTCGCAGTGCGCCCGCATCCGCATCGGCAGGGTCACCGCGCCGCGGGAGATCAGCCAGGCGTTGAACGGGCTGATCACCCCGCCGGCGTCGACCATCGCGTCGGCCCGGATCTCCTCGACCAGCTCGCGGCGGCCCAGCACGGCCCCGCCCATCGCGTCGCCGTGGCCGTTGACGTACTTGGTCAGCGAGTGCACGACGAGGTCCGCGCCGCGCTCGAGCGGCCGCTGCAGCACCGGCGTGGCGAACGTGGCGTCCACCGAGCAGAGCGCCCCGGCGTCGTGCGCGATCGCGGCGACGGCGTCGACGTCGGTGATCCGGGTCGTCGGGTTGGCGGGGGTCTCGACGTGCACCAGCCGGGTCTCCGGCCGGATCGCCGCCCGCACCGCCGCCGGGTCGGACGAGTCGACCAGCGTCGCGGTGATCCCGTAGCGGTCCGGCAGCAGCTCGGTGAGCAGCCGGTGGGTGGCGACGTAGGTGACGTCCGAGCTCACCACGTGCTCGCCGGAGCGCAGGAAGGTGAAGAACACCGCGTGCAGCGCCGCCACCCCGGACGCCAGCGCGACCGCCGTGCACCCGCCGGGCGTCACCCCCGACGGGTCCTCCAGTGCGGTGAGCTTGTCCTCCAGCCAGCCCTGGTTCGCCCCGCCGTTGCGGGTGTAGAGCCGGGTCGACGTCCCGGACCAGTCCAGTTCGGACGGGTCGTCGGGCAGCGCGTAGGAGTTCGCGGCGACGATCGGGCGGCGGATCGCGCCGGTCCCGGGGTCGACGTCGTTCCCGGCGTGCACCGCGCGGGTCGCGAGGTACGGCGGACGGTCGCTGCTCATGCGGCCATCCTGCCAAGCTCGGGATCAGGCGAACGCGCCCGCGATCAGGAAGATCGGCAGGACCGCCAGGAACCCGGCGACCGACTGGATGGTCTGCTGCACGGTCCAGGTCTTGAGCGTGGTCTTCACGTCCAGCCCCATCAGCCGCCCGACCAGCCAGAAGCCGGAGTCGTTGACGTGGCTGGCGAAGACCGACCCGGCGGCGGTCGCGAGCACGATGCAGGCGATCTGGACCGGGTTGAACCCGCCCTCGAGCACCGCCGGCGCGACCAGCCCGGCCGAGGTGACCAGCGCGACGGTCGCCGAGCCCTGCGCGAGGCGCAGGAGCACCGCGATCAGCCAGGCGGCGAGGACGACCGGGAGCCCGACGGCCTCCAGCGCGCCGGCCAGCGCGTCGCCGATCCCGGAGGCACGCAGCACCCCGCCGAACATCCCGCCGGCACCGGTGATCAGGATGACCGACGAGATCGGTCCGAGCGAGGAGTCCAGCAGCTTCTCCATCGCGGTGCCCTCCTCGCCGCGACGGCGGCCGAGGACGATCATCGCGACGAACACCGCGATCAGCAGGGCGACCCCGGACGAGCCGAGGATCGCCAGGAACTGCACCCAGCCCGCGTCGGCGTCGACGGCGCCGACCTGTGCGAGGGCGTCGAGACCGGTGTTGCCGAGGATGAGCACGACCGGCAGCGCGAGCAGCCCGATCACCGTGGCCAGCCGCGGCGGCTCGGCCGGCTGGTCGTCGTCGACGGTGCCGAACAGGGCGGGCACCGGGTGCACGATGCGGCGGCCGATCCAGGTGCCCCACAGGTACCCGGCGACCCACCACAGCGGCAGCACGATGACCAGGCCGATCAGCAGCACCAGGCCGAGGTTCGCGTCGAACAGGTCGGTCGCGGCGACCGGGCCGGGGTGCGGCGGCAGGAACACGTGCATCACCGAGAACGCAGCGGCCGCGGGGATGCCGTAGAGCAGCACGTTGGTCCCGCCGTCGACCCGCCGCGCGACCGCGAAGATGATCGGCAGCATCAGCACGAGGCCGGCGTCGAAGAAGATCGGGAACCCGATCAGCAGGGACGCGAACGACAGCCCGAGGACCGCGCGCTTCTCCCCGACCGCGTCGACCAGCGACTCGGCGAGCACCTTCGCGCCGCCGGAGTGCTCGATCAGCTTGCCGAGCATCGCGCCGAGCGCGATGAGCAGGGCGACCGTGCCCAGCGTGCTCCCGAACGAGTCGGTCAGGACGTCGACGACCTCACCGAGCGGGACACCGGTCGCCAGGACCGTCAGCAGCGAGACGAGGATCAGGGTGAGGAACGCGTGCACCCGGAACCGGATGATCAGCAGCAGGATCAGCGCGATCGCCGCCGCCGCGATGCCGAGCAGCGGCCCTGCCCCCAGCGTCTGGTTCCACTCGTCCACACGTACCCCTTTGTCGCCCGTCCGGCCGCATTCGACCGGTTCGATTCAGGGGGATTTGTCTACCTTGTGTGATCGTTGCGCGACGCCCCGGGGTGCGCGACCGGCATCACGTCACTGCTGGTCCGCGACCGGTTCCGGTGCGTGCAGCGACGGTCCCGCCGCCGGGACGACGAGCGGGGTCCCGGTCACCGGGTCCGGCAGCACCCGGGCGCGCAGCCCGAACACGTCGGCCAGCAGCTCCTCGGTCACCACGTCGGCCGGCTTCCCGGCGGCGACGATCCGGCCGTCCTTCATGGCGACGAGCCGGTCGGCGTAGCGGGCGGCCAGGTTCAGGTCGTGCAGGACCATGACGACGGTCCGGCCGGCCTCGGACTGCAGCCGGCGCACCAGCTCCAGGACGTCGACCTGGTGGGCGAGGTCGAGGAACGTGGTGGGCTCGTCGAGCAGCAGCAGGTCGGTCTCCTGGGCCAGCGCCATGGAGATCCACGCCCGCTGCCGCTGCCCGCCGGACAGCTCGTCCACCGGCCGGTCGGCCAGCTCCGCGATGCCGGTCCAGCCCAGCGCGTCGGCGACGGCGCGCTCGTCGTCGGCCGACCACTGCCGGTACCAGGCCTGGTGCGGGTGCCGCCCGCGCGCGACGAGGTCGCCGACGGTCAGCCCCTCGGGCGCCAGCGGGGACTGCGGCAGCAGGCCCAGGACCCGGGCGATCTCCTTGGTCGGGGTCTTGTCGATCCGCTTGCCGTCGAGCAGCACCTGCCCGGTCCGCGCCGGCAGCAGCCGCCCGAGCGCGCGCAGCACGGTGGACTTGCCGCAGCCGTTCGGGCCGATCACCGTCGTCACCGCGCCGGGCAGGACCTCCAGGTCCAGCGAGTCGACGACGGTGCGGTCGCCGTACCCGAGGCTCAGCTCCTCGGCCCGCAGCCGGACCACGCCGGGCTGCACGGGCGTGCCCTGCGTGGTGATCCTCTCCTCGAGGTGCGTACTCATGAGCGGGCCTCCTGACGGGCGCGGGCGAGCAGGAACAGCAGGTAGGGCGCGCCGAGCACGGCGGTGACGATCCCGACCGGCAGCTCGATCGGGAGCACGGTGCGCGCGATCAGGTCGGCCAGCACGGTCAGCGCGGCGCCGAGCACCAGCGAGACGGCCATCGGCGGGCTGCCGACCCGGCAGATCCGGCGGGCGATCTGCGGGACGACGAGGGCGACGAAGGCGATCGGCCCCGCGGCGGCGGTGGCGGCCGAGGCCAGGCCGACCGAGACGATGAGCAGCGCGGTCCGCGCCCCGTCGACCCGGATGCCCAGCCCGCGGGCGGTGTCGTCGTCGAACCGGAGCCCGCCGAGCAGGTGGGCGAGGATCAGCGCGGCGGGCACCAGCACCGCCATCGCGATCGACAGCGGGATCACCTGGTCCCAGCTGCGCGCGTTGAGGCTGCCGGTGAGCCAGACCTGGGCCTGCGCGGCCTGGTAGATCTGCGCGACGGTCAGCAGCCACTGCACGGCCGCGACGAGCACCGCCTGGACACCGATGCCGATCAGCACCAGCCGGTAGCCCTGGATCCCGCGGCGCCAGGCCAGCACGTAGACCAGCGTGGAGCTGACCAGGCCACCGGCCAGCGCGGCCAGCGGGATCCCGAGCGAGGCGAACAGGCCACCGACCCCGGCCATGCCGCCGCCGAGGACGATGACGAACACCGCCGCGGCACTGGCACCCCACTGCACACCGATGATGTCCGGGCTGGCCAGCGGGTTGCGGGCGACGGACTGCAGGATCGCCCCGGACACCGCGAGCGCACCGCCGACCAGCGCGCCGACCAGGGTGCGCGGCAGCCGCAGCTCCAGGACCACCAGCTGCTGGCCGGCGTCGCCGCCGCCGAACAGGGTGGCGAGCACGTCGGTGATCGCGATCGGGTAGTCGCCGCGCCCCATGTTCGCCGCCGCCGCCAGGAGCAGGACGAGCGCGCAGATCAGCAGCACCACCAGCGGGCGGGTGCGGAGCACGGCGGAGAACGGGCCCGTGCGCAGCGGGCGCCGTCCGGCCACCGCCGGCGGCTCCGGGGGCGCCACGGCGACCTCCCGGGGCGGGGCGGCGCTCACACCGACCCCAGCTTCCGGCGCCGCACGAGCGCGATGAAGAACGGTCCGCCGATCAGCGCGACCACGATGCCCACCTGCAGCTCCCCGGGCCGGGCGACCACCCGGCCCACGACGTCGGCCAGCAGCAACAACACGGCCCCGGCCAGCGCGGACGCGGGCAGCAGCCACCGGTGGTCGGGTCCGGTGAAGGCGCGCACCACGTGCGGCACGATCAGGCCGAGGAACACGATCGGCCCGCAGGCCGCGGTCGCCGACCCGGCCAGCAACGTGATCGCGACGACGCCGACCACCCGGGTGCGGCGCACCGAGTGCCCGAGGGACGTCGCGACGTCGTCGCCGAGCGAGAGCGCGTTCAGCGCCGGCGCGCTGGCCAGCGCGAGCACGATCCCGGCGACGATGAACCACATCACCTGCCCGCCGACGGCCGCGTCCCGGCCGGCCAGCGAGCCGACGTTCCAGAACCGGTAGGCGTCCAGGCTGGTCTCGTCCATCAACACGATCGACGACGTGAGCGCGGCCAGCAGGAAGCTCACCGCCGCGCCCGCGAGTGCCAGCGACACCGGCGTCGCGCCGCCGGGTGCCCGGGTGCCGATCGCGAACACCACCACGCTCGCGACCAGCGCGCCGGCGAAGGCGAACCAGACGTAGCCGAACAGCGAGGTGACGCCGAACAGGTAGATGCCCACGACGACGAAGAACGCCGCCCCGGCGTTCACCCCCAGCAGGCCGGGGTCACCGAGCGGGTTGCGGGTGAACCCCTGCACCAGGGCCCCGGCCAGCCCGAGCGCGATCCCGACGAGCACGCCGAGCACGGTGCGCGGGATCCGCAGCGACCGGATGACGATGTCGTTCTCGGTGCCGGTCGGCGCCACGAGAGCCGAGACGACCTCGTGCACCGGGATGACCTTGGTACCGATCGCGATGCTGGCCAGCACCGCGAGGGCCAGCGCACCGGCCAGCCCGGCGAGCCCGAGCAACCGGCGACGGCGGAGCGTCGCCTTCGCCCGCGCCGGGGCGGGCCGGCGGGGCCGGACGCCGATCGCATTCACCTGACTGTGCTCATCTGAACTGCGGTCATCTGAACTGCGGTCCCCCGCCTCGTGGTCACCCGCTCATCGAAAGGTCTGCTCACCATAAGTGAGGCTGCCCTTGGGCAGAACACCCCGTCCCGGGACGCCGATCACGTCACGGATCCCGTCATGCTCACGCCGTGCACACCGAGCCACCACCGCCGCCGCACCCGCCCCGCCCGCGGGTCACCGCGATCATGGTCGCGTCCCTGGACGGCGCGGTCGCCGCTCCGGGCACCGCGCCGGGGCCGGGCACCTCACGGGGGCTGAGCACCCCCGCCGACCGCGAGCTGTTCCGGCGGCTGCGGCGGGCCACCGACGTCGTCCTGGTCGGCGCGGGCACCGCGCGCGCCGAGGACTACCGCGGCGTGCGCCGCCGCCGGCCCTTACCGGACGAACCGGCCCCCGGACCACCGCCGCCGGTCGCCGTCGTCACCGGCTCGGCCGATCTCGACCCGGGCGCGGTCCTGTTCACCGACACCCTGACCGCGCCGATCGTGCTCACCACGGCCGCCGCCCCGGCCGGTCGGCGGGACGCGCTGGCCGCGGCGGGCGCGGACGTCGCCGTCCTGCCGGACCTGGAGCCGGGCACGCTGCTGGCCGAGCTCGCCCGGCGCGGGCACGCCGCGGTGCTCTGCGAGGGCGGCCCGACCCTGCTCGGGGCGCTGATCGACGCGGACGCGGTCGACGAGCTGCGCCTGACCCTGGTGCCGGTGCTGCTCGGCGGCCCGGCCGGGCGGATCGCGACCGGCCCGGTCGCCGCCGTCCCGCCGCGAGCCCTGCGCCTGGCCGGACACGCCGCCGCCGCCGACGGCACGCTGTTGCTGCACTACACGAGGCGTGCGCATCCACCGAACGGGTGAACTGGCGTGAGGACCGGGCACCGCGGGGCATCACACGCACGACAGCCGACCGAGATCGGGGCCGGCCGCAGCCGGCGGCCCCGTCCGCGAGAGGAGTGCAGCATGACCTCCACCAGCCCGACCTCCGGGACCACCCCGAAGACGCCCGCCTCGACGCCGGCCGCGGCCGCCGCACCGGCGACGCGACTGGACGACGGCACCGGCCAGGGCAAGACGTCCATCGCCGCCTCGGTGGTGCAGAAGATCGCCGGGATCGCCGCCCGCGAGGTGTCCGGCGTGCACTCGATGGGCACCGGCGCCTCCCGCGCGTTCGGCGCGCTGCGCGAGCGGATCCCCGGCGGCGGGTCCACCGGGGCCTCGAACGTCGCCGGCGTGGCCGTCGAGGTCGGCGAGAAGCAGGCCGCGGTCGACCTGGACATCGTCGTCGAGTACGGCGTCGCCATCGCCGATCTGGCAAGGGCGGTGCGCCGCAACGTGATCGGCGCCGTCGAGCGGATGACCGGGCTCGAGGTCATCGAGGTCAACATCTCGGTCAACGACATCTACGTCCCGTCGGAGGACGGCGGACCCGACGGGACCGAGCAGGTCCAGCCGCCGGCTCCGACCGGCCGCGTCGTGGAGTGACGCCCGTGATCGACCCCGCGCCGGTCGACCGGGCGGCGGGCACCCCGGCGCCGGACCCGGCCGTGCTGGCCGAGCTGGTCGCCGACGCGGTCGTCGCGCACCCGTCGGTCGCCCGGCTCGACGGGGGCACGTTCGGGACCGTCGCCACCTGGCTGTCCGGGCGGCGGCTGGTCGGCGTGCACGTCGGCGGGGCCGGCGAGCCGGTGGAGATCGGCGTGGTGCTGACCCTCGACCGGCCGATCCCGGCTACCGTCGCCGCACTGCGCCGCACGGTCGCACCGCTCGTCGCGGGCGCCCCGATCGACGTCACGGTCTCGGACGTCGAGGTTCCGGGCCTTCCCGGCGCAGGTCACGCATGACCGCGCAGACGGAGGTACGGGTGGACGGACGGGACGGCGCTCCGGGCGGCGGACTCACACCCGAACAACGCGCCGCCTACCGGGCGTTCGTCCGCACCCACCATCCGGACCGCGGCGGCGACCCGGAGGTGTTCCGGGCCGGACTCGCCCGGTACCGGGCGCTGGCCGCCGGGCAGCCCCCCGGCGGTGCGGCCGACGGCGCGTCCGGCAGCCGGGCCGACCGGCAGCCGGCCGGGGACCGCTACGACCGTCCGGTCGAGATCGTGCCCGACCTGCCGTTGCCCACCCGGGTGCTGGTGGCGCTCATCCGCACCGTCCGCAAGCGCACCCACCCGCGGGTGGACCGGCCCGGCTGGTTCGACGGCCGCGGCCCGGGTCACGACCGCGACTCCTGACCTTTCGAGAGGAACCTCATGAACGCCACCCAGACCGGCCTGCTGGCGGGTCTCCTGCTGGGGATCGCCGGCGCCACCGGTGGATTCAGCCAGTTCGTCATCGCCCTCGTGCTCGGCATCGTCGGGCTCGGGCTCGGCCTGGTGCTCGACGGGAAGATCGACGTCGGCGGCCTGGTGGGCCGCGGACGGGACCGGTGAACGCACCCGCGCCCGGGACGGACACGGCCGCGGTCACCGGGACCCGGCCGGCCGATCCGGGTGACCGGGGCGCGCTCGACATCGACACCGCGGTCCTCCGCAAGATCGTCGAGTTCGCCGCGAACGGCGCGTCCGCGGCCCGGCACCGGGTCCGCTCCGTCGCCGGGGTCGGGGTCGGTGACTCCGGGCCCCGGGCCCGGGTGACGCCGCGGTCCGACGCCGACGTCGACGTCCGGCTCCGGATCACGCTCGCCTACCCGGGACCGGTCCGGGCGGCCGTCGCCGACATCCGCGAGCGGGTCGCCGGCGACCTGTGGCGGATGACCGGGTACCGGATCCGCGAGTTCAGCGTGGAGGTCGACGCCCTGCAGTCGGCCCGGCAGTCCGACCGGGCGCACGCCGCGAGCACCGCCCGGGTGTCCTAGCCCGTCCTAGCCCGGGCCCCGTAGAAGGAGAACGCATGCGTGTCCTGCTCCGCGTCCTCGCGCCGCTGGTCAGCCTGGCCGTGGCCGCGCTCGGCGCGCTGCTCGTCGTCGAGGTCGTCGCGGTCTGGGCCGGCTGGGGGTCCGGCGCCGGGCTGCTGGTCCCCTGGCGGGACTGGCGGACCAGCCTCGAGACCACCCTGTGGACCTCACCCGTGGTGCTGTGGACGGCCGTGGCGGCCATCGTGGCCGGTGCGCTACTGCTGGTGATCGGGCTGCTCGCCCGCCGGCACGACGTCCCGCTGACCTCGCCGTCGCCCGGGATGACCGTGGCCACCGCCCCGCGGGTGCTCGCCCGGCTGGTCGGCAGCCGGGTCCGGGCCGCCGATCCGGTCACCGCGGCGACCGTCACCGCGTCGTCCCGCTCGGTGGTCGTGCGAGCCCGCGGCCGCGGCGACATCGACGCCGAGGTCCGCACCGCGGCCTCCGGCGTGCTCGACGCGCTGCCCCTGGCCCGCCGTCCGCGGCTCACCGTCCGCACCGCGCCCGACCAGCCGACCTCGCGCCAGGGAGTGCACTGAGATGGCCACACCGGACACCCGCAGCGACGACGCCGCGCGCACCGTGGAGGTGGACACCGGGGGTGGACCTCCGCCGCCGGCCGGGTCCACCGCACCCACCGGCTCCCGGCGGGCCGCGAAGATCGCCCGCCGGGCCCGGCACCGGTCCGCGCGCGGCGCCCGCACCGGGCTCGTGCTGCTCGGCGCGGTGCTGCTGGCCGCCGGGGTACTGACCGTCCTGCTGGTGAACGGCGTCTTCGGGGAGAACCGTCCACTGCGCCCGCTGTTCGACCCGCTGATCGCCCAGTTCCTGACCGCACAGGACACGCCGGCGCGGATCGTCGCGATCGTCGCCGGGGTGCTGCTGTTCGTGCTCGGCCTGGTCTTCGCGGTGCGGGCCGTGCGGCCGGAGCCGCGCCCCGACGTCGTCCTCGACGACGGGGCCGGGACCCGGATCCGGATCGACGCCGGCGCCGCGGCCGAGGCCGTCGCCGACGGCGCCGAGGGCCTGCCCGGCGTCACCCGGGCCCGCGCGCGGATGGTCGGCAGCAACGCGGCCCCGGCCGTGCGCGCGACCGTCTGGATCGACGAGGACGCCGCCGACACCACCGTCGCCGAGACCTGCCGCCGGCTCGACGCCGAGGTCCTCGCGCAGGTGCGGGACTCGCTCGGGCTCCCGGACCTGGCCGTCGCCGTGCGGCTGGAACTGGACTCCGTCCGGCGGGACCGCGCACCGCGCGTCGCCTGACCGACCTCCACGGCGCCCGGTGACCCGGCTCACAGAAGTCCGGGTCCACCGGGCGCCGTACGGTCGGCTCCATGAGTGCAGCGTCGGACGGCAAGCAGGCCCCACTGGACGGACGGAAGGCTCCGCTGGACGGCCGGAAGGCCCTGGTGACCGGTGCGGGCAGCGGTATCGGGGCGGCCGTGGCCCGCCGCCTGGTCGCCGACGGCGCCGCGGTGTACGTGGTGGACATCGACCCGGAGAAGCTCACGCCGCTCGCCGCCGAGAGCGACCTGGTCACGCCGCTCACCTGCGACCTGTCCGACCTCGACGCCGTCGACGAGCTCCCCTCCGACGTGGACGTCCTGGTCAACAACGCCGGCCGCCAGCACGTCTCGCGGCTCGAGGACTTCGACCCGGACACCTTCTCGCAGATCCTGCGCATCATGCTCGAGGCCCCGTTCCGGCTGATCCGGCGGACGCTGCCGCACATGTACGCCCGCGGCTGGGGCCGGGTGATCAACATCTCCAGCGCGCACGGCCTGCGTGCCAGCCCGTACAAGTCGGCCTACGTGTCGGCCAAGCACGGCCTGGAGGGCCTGTCGAAGGTCACCGCGCTGGAGGGTGCCGAGCACGGCGTCACGAGCAACTGCATCAACCCGGCCTACGTGCGCACCCCGCTGGTCGAGGCGCAGATCGCCGACCAGGCCCGGACCCACGGCATCTCCGAGAGCGAGGTCGTCGAGAAGATCATGCTCACCCCGGTGGCGGTGAAGCGGCTGATCGAGCCGGCGGAGACCGCGGAGCTCGCGGCCGTCCTGTGGGGACCGGCGTCGCCGTCGATCACCGGGGGCTCGCTGACCCAGGACGGCGGCTGGTCCGCCCGGTAGCGGGACACCCCGTCGGCGCTCACCGCGCCCTCACCTGCCGGCGGGCAGACTGCCGCGCAACGGGCTCCGTACACCGGGCCCGGCGACGGCCGGGCCCGGTGAGCACCGGACGACGACGGCAGGGGGCTGGGACGACGTGCGGCGTCGGTACACCGGTGGCGGAGTGCCACTGCGCGCCGCCGTATCGACCGGGCGGCTCGCCGCCGTATCGACCGGGCGGCTCGCCGCCGTATCGACCGGGCGGCTCGCCGCCGTCCTGGCCGCGGCGCTGTGCGCGCTGCTGCTGGCCGGGTGCGCGGTCGGCCCGTCCCAGCGGCCCCCGGTCGCCGTGCGGGGCGAGCAGCTGCCCGCCTCTCCCCCGCCCACCGCGACCGAGCAGCCCGCCGATCCGGACGCGCTGCCCCGCACCGAGCCGGTCCGCGGCGGCCCGGCCTTCACCGACTGCACCACCGAGGTGCTCGACGGGCTCGCCGCGGACGGCACGCCCGCACCCGCGGGCCGGGAGCTCCAGGTCGGCTGCGCCCGGCTGACCGTGCCCGCCGACCGCTCCAGCCCCGCCCTCGGCCCGGCCCGGCTCGGCCTCACCCGGGTGACCACGCCCGGCGCCGCCGCCGACCTGCCGGCGCTGGTGGTGCTGGGCGACGTGGGGTCGGACGGCTCCGCCCGGGCCGCGGCCGGGCTGGCCACCCGGCTGCCCGACGCCGTCCTCGAGCGCTACCAGGTGATCGGCATGGACCGCCGGGGCGCCGGTGAGGACCTGCTCGACTGCGCTCCCGCCGACGCCCGCGCCGCACTGCTCGACGCCGACCCGGGCGGCAGCGACGAGGCCGCGATGACCGCGCTGCTGGAGCGCTCCCGGGCCATCGTGCAGGACTGTTACCTCATGCTCTCCGGCACGCTGACCAGCTTCCGGGCGACGACCGGCGCCGACGACGTCGAGTCGCTGCGCAGCGCGCTGGGGGTCGCCCGGCTGAACCTGCTCGGCATCGGCGACGGCGCGGACGCGGCCGCCGCCTGGGCCGCCCGCAACCCGGACTCCGTCGGCCGGGTCGTGCTGGACGGGCCGGACGACCCGACGCTCGACGAACCCGCCCGTACCGAGGCCGCGACGGTCGCCGCCGAGGCCGCCTTCGACGCGTTCGCGACCGCCTGCACGGCCCGTCCGGACTGCGCGCTGGGGCCGGACCCGCGGACGACCGTGCGGGCGCTGGTCGACCGCCTCGAGGTCACCGCACTCCCGACCGGCGACGGCGACGCCGTCACCGCCGGCGCCACGCTCCGGGCGCTGCGCGCCACCCTGTCCCGCCCCGAGCGGTGGCCCGAGCTGGAGGCCGCGCTGGCCGCCGCCGACGCCGGGGACCCGGCCGGGCTCGTCCGGATCCTGGCACCGCTCGGGGGACCCCGCGGCCGGTTCGACGCCGACCTGGCCACGACCTGCAACGACAGCCGTGTCCGGGTCTCCCCCGGCGAGGCCGCCGACCTGGCCGGGCAGTGGGCGGACCGGTTCGGGCTGTTCGGGGTGCCGGCCGCGCAGCAGCTCGTCGCCTGCGGACCGTGGCCGTCGGGCGGGCCGGAGCCACCCGCGAGCCCGCAGGGCGAGAACCCGCCACCGGTGCTGGTCCTGGGTACCGCGGGCGACCCGCGGTCCCCGCAGACCGGCGCCGAACGGACCGCCGAGCGGATCGGGAGCGGGCGCGTCGTGCGCTGGCAGGGCGCCGGGACCGGGGCCTACCCGCGCACCCCGTGCATCACCGAGGTCGTCGACCGCGTGCTCGTCGACGGGCGCGCGCCGGCGGAGGCCGTCGTCTGCCCGCCGTAACGGGCTGCACCCTTCGGCCTACCCTCCGTGTTCTCCGCACGTGGCGAAGATGACCCGGAAGGTCACGATTCCGTATCCGCGATTTTCCGGACGGGTTGCCGGGCATCGGCACGCCACGCGTTCCACCTGCGGCAACGGATACCCGAAACGTTTCCCTAATCGGGCACCGCTGGTCACGGAAGCGCACGAGTCACTTACCCAGCCCCCGGGTTCCGGCTAGGCTTCCCCGGCGACAGGGTCATCGCAGGTCGTCCCGGGTTTCGGGGCGGCCGCGGAAGGCCCGCCCTCGTCGAACCGGCCACCTGTAACGCCGCCGGCACCGGTCGACGAGAGGTGCTGAGGGACCGGTGAGCCTGACCGCTCGGCGGGCGGGGATCCGGGCGGAAGGAGCACGGTGGATTTCTTCACCTATGTCGGTTCACAACTCGACCAGTTGGTGTTCTACGGCCAGCAGCACTTTCTGCTGGTCTTGTTTGCGGTCGGAATCGCGGCGGCGATCTCGCTGGCGGCGGGCACGCTGCTGCACACGAACCGGCTGACCCCGGACTCCTGGAAGCGGCCGGTGCGCGCCGGATCCATGGAGGGCCTGCTGATCGTCAGCTCGGCGGCGCTGACCATCCCGTCGCTGGCGCTGTTCGGCCTGCTGCAGCCCGTCCTCGGGCTGGGGGCGACGCCGTCGCTGACCGCCCTGACGATCTACGCGATCTATCCGGTGCTGCGCAACGTCGTGGCCGGGCTGTCCTCGGTCGACGACGCGGTGCTGGAGTCCGCGCGCGGGATGGGCATGAGCCCGCTGCGCCGGATGCTGACCATCCAGCTCCCGCTGGCCTGGCCGGTCATCCTGTCCGGCATCCGGGTCGCGGTACTGATCATCATCGGCGTCGCCGTCGTCGCCGGCGCCATCAACGGCCCGGGCTTCGGGTCGTCGCTCATCCTCGGCCTCGCCCGCCTCGGGTCGGTCAACTCGTTCAACCAGGTACTGGCGGCCACGCTCGGCTGCCTCGTCGTGGCTGCCGTCTACGAGATCGTCTTCTGGATCGTGCAGCGTTTCACCACCCCGAGGGGGATCCGTGTCTGATTCCGGCAAGCCGATGATCGCCCTCGAAGGCATCAGCAAGACCTATCCGAAGTCCACCGCGCCCGCCGTCCAGGAGCTGAACCTGGAGGTACCCGCAGGCACCATCTCGATGTTCATCGGGCCCTCGGGCTGCGGGAAGACCACCTCGCTCAAGATGATGAACCGGCTGATCGAGCCCACCACCGGCCGCATCGTGCTCGACGGCGCCGACGTCACCGAGGTGAACGCCGACGAGCTGCGCCGGAAGATCGGCTACGTCATCCAGCAGGTCGGGCTGTTCCCGCACTTCACCATCGGCGACAACATCGCCGTCGTGCCGCGGATCCTCGGCTGGGACAAGAACCGGATCTCGGCCCGCGTCGACGAGCTGCTGCACCTGGTCGGCATGGAGCCCAAGGACTACCGGCACCGCTACCCGCGCCAGCTCTCGGGCGGGCAGCAGCAGCGCGTCGGCGTCGCCCGCGGGCTCGCCGCGGACCCGTCGGTGATGCTGATGGACGAGCCGTTCGGCGCCATCGACCCGATCACCCGGGAGCGGATCCAGGACGAGTTCCTGGAGCTGCAGCGCCAGATCGCCAAGACCATCTGCTTCGTGACCCACGACCTGTCCGAGGCGGTCAAGCTCGGCGACCGGATCGCGGTCTTCGGTCCCGGCGGGACGCTGCAGCAGTACGACACCCCGGACAACGTCCTCACCCACCCGGCCAACGAGTTCGTCGCCGAGTTCGTCGGCTCCGGCGCGGCGGTGCGACGCCTGTCGCTGCTGGAACTGTCCCGGCTCGAGCTCCAGACCGTCGGCCTGGACGGCACCGGCGACCGGAACGGCTCGCCCACCTACGAGGCCGACGCCGAGGGCCGCCCGGTGCGCTGGGCCTACCTCCCCGGCACCGAGGTCATGCCGAAGCTGGTCACGGTGCCGCATTCGGGCACCGTCTACGACGCCGTCGACCTGATGCTCGACTCGCAGACCGAGCTGGTCGGCGTGGTCGACGACCAGCAGAAGCTGCAGGGCGCGCTGTGGTGGAAGGACCTCGTCGAGGGCCTGAAGACCAAGGGGCAGGTGTGAGCGCCCCCGCGTTCGAGACCGCCGAGGCGCCGGAGGAGACCGGCGCCGGCCGCGCGGCCGACGAGCAGGTGGCGCGCCAGCCGCGCCGGAAGCTCGACAAGCGACTGATCGTCAACCCGCTCATCGCCGTCCTCGGTCTCATCGGCGTCTTCAGCTACGCGGCGGCGCAGGGTCTCGACGCCGTCGAGGCCTCGGTGATCAATCCGCAGGCGCTGGGACAGCGGCTGTGGGAGCACCTGGTGCTCACCGGGCTGTCCACCCTGGTCGTCATCGTGATCGCGATCCCGGCCGGCATCGCGATCAGCCGTCCCGCGGCGCGCCGGTTCCAGCGCCCGGTGCTGGCCTTCACCGGCTTCATGCAGGCGCTGCCCGCGTTCGGTGTGATCATCCTGCTCGCGTTCTCGCCGCTCGGGCTGGGTCTGACGACCGCCGTCGTCGCCCTCGCGCTCGCCGCGCTGCTGCCGGTGCTGACCAACACCGTCGTGGGCCTGCAGCAGGTGGACCGGGCGCTGATCGAGGCCGCCCGCGGCATCGGGATGTCCGCCCGGCAGACCCTGCTGCGCGTCGAGCTGCCGCTGGCCACACCGGTCATGGTGGCCGGCGTGCGCGTCGCGCTCGTGCTGAACGTCGGCACCGCGGCGCTGGCGACCTTCATCGGTGCCGGCGGACTCGGCGAGCCGATCAAGGGCATGCTCGAGCTGGGCCGCCCCACCGGAACCCTGGTCGCGGCGGCCATCGTCGCCGCCCTGGCCCTCATCGTGGACTGGCTCGCCGGTCTCGCCGAGTACGCCGTCCGCCGGTCCGCCGGCTGACACGTCACTCGGTCCCACCACCCCGATAGCCAGCAACACCCGATACCCAGCACCACCCGAAATCGCAGTACTGCATTCTTCTCTGGAGGACACGTGAAGTTCGGACGATCCCGGCGTATCGCCCTGACGGCCATGGCCGCCGTCACCGCGGTCGCCCTCGCGGGCTGCGGAGGCCTCGAGGCCAGCGGGCCCCAGGCCTCCGGCGGGTCACTCGCCGAGGCCGGCAACCTGGAAGGTGTCGACTACATCGTCGGCGGCAAGAACTTCGACGAGCAGCTGGTGCTCTGCGAGATCACCGTCGCCGCCCTGGAGTCGGTCGGCGGCAACGTCACCCCGCGCTGCAACCTCGGTGGCACCGACGTCGCGCGGCAGGCGCTGCTGTCGGGCGACATCAACATGTACTGGGACTACACCGGCACCGCGTGGGCGTCGTTCTTCCAGGAGACCGAGCGGATCCCGGACGACAACGAGCTCTACCGCCTGGTCGCCGAGCGCGACCTGCAGGAGAACCAGCTCGTCTGGCTGGACAAGGCGGACTTCAACAACACCTACGCCTTCGCCGTGAACGGCGACAAGGCGCGCGAGGAGAACCTCGTCACGCTGTCCGACATGGCCGCCTACATCCGGGACGGCAAGCCGGGCCGGGTCTGCGTGGAGACCGAGTACAACTCCCGCGACGACGGCCTCCGCGGCCTGGAGCAGGCCTACGACTTCCAGGTCGGCGACCGGCTCGACGTGCTCGCCACCGGGCCGATCTACCAGGCCACCCAGGACGGCACCTGCACCTTCGGCCTGGTGTTCACCACCGACGGCCGCATCCCCGGTCCGGGCCTGACGGTGCTCGAGGACGACAAGAGCTACCACGTCACCTACAACGCGGCGCCGATCGTGCGCGAGGAGACCTACAACCAGAACGAGGCCGTCCGCGCGGTCATGGCGCCGATCGCCGGCGCGCTGACCCAGGACACCATGCTGCGGCTCAACGGCGAGGTGTCCTCCGACGGCCAGGACGCGCGGACCGTCGCGCGCAACTGGCTGACCCAGGAGGGCTTCATCGGCTGAGGTCCGCTTCCGCGGCCCCACCGGCAGCACCGCACTACGGCACGGCCCCGCCTCCGCCCGCACGACGGGCGGAGCGCGGGGCCGTTCCGCATCCACCCGTTCCGGCGCCGCCCGTTGCGCGGCGACCCGTTCCGTGGTCGTCTGACCAGGATCGATCGTTCCGCCGTCCCCCGCCCCACGCCCCGCAGGAAGACAGCACGTGAAGGACTCCCCAGCCCGCCGCGTCCGGCGGTCCGCCGTGGTGCTGACCGCCGCCCTGCTGGCCGTCGTCCTGCTCGCGACCGGATGCTCCGGGTTCACGTCCTCCGAACCGGGCTCCCTGGCCCGCGACGTCGATCTCTCCGGCCAGACCTACGTCGTCGGTTCCAAGGACTTCGACGAGCAGATCCTGCTCTGCCAGATCTCGATCGCCGCCCTCGAGTCGGCCGGCGCCTCGGTCACCGACCGGTGCGACGTGGGTGACACCGAGACCACCCGTCAGGCGCTGCTGTCCGGGGACATCTCGCTGTACTGGGAGTACACCGGGACGGCGTGGGCGTCGTTCCTGCGTGAGACCCGCCGGCTGTCCGACAGCGAGGTGCTGTACGAGCTCCAGCAGCGCGACCGGCGGGAGAACGGCGTGGTGTGGCTGGAGCGGGCCGGGTTCGACAACACCTACGCCTTCACCGTCGCCGGCGCGACGGCCGCCCGGCTGGGGCTGCGGACGTTGAGCGACATGACCGCCTACCTGGGGTCCGGGCAGCCGGGCACGGTGTGCGTCGAGGCCGAGTACCACTCGCGTGAGGACGGCCTGCGCGGGCTGCAGGAGGCCTACGAGACGGAGTTCCCGCCGGACCGCGTCCAGGTCCTCGACCAGAACGTGATCTACCAGTCCACGTCCGACGGGGTCTGCCTGTTCGGCGAGGTCGCCGGCACCGACGGCCGGATCCCGGGCCTGGGGCTGCGGGTGCTCGAGGACGACCGCGGCTACCACATCACCTACAGCCCGGTCCCGACGATCCGGCAGGACGTGTTCGACCGGAATCCGGACATCGCCCGGGTCCTCGACCCGATCTCCCAGGCGCTCGGCCAGGACACCATGCAGGAGCTCAACGGCCGGGTGTCGGCCGACGGCGAGAGCGCACGCGACGTCGCACGGGACTGGCTGTCCGAGCGCGGCTTCATCGGGAGCCCCTGATGGCGGGCCGGTCGGTCGACGAGGTCCGCGACGGGGTCGAGCTGACCAACCTGGACGCGCCGCTGTTCGACGACGCCGGCGGAGTCACGAAGCGGGAACTGGTCGACCACCTGGACGCGTTCGCCGACCGGATCCTGCCCGGCCTCGCCGACCGCCCGCTGTCGGTCGTCCGCGCCCGGCCGGGACAGGCGCCGTTCATGCAGAAGAACCTGCCCCGCGGGGCGCCGGACCGGATCCCCACGCTCCCGGTCTGGGCGGCGTCGTCGCAGCGGACCGTGCACTACCCGCTGTGCCCGGACCGCCGGACGCTGCTGTGGTTCGGCAACCAGCGGGCGATCGAGCTCCACCCGACCCTGCTGCCGCACGACGCGACCACCACCGGCGAGCTCGTGATCGACCTGGACCCACCCGACGACGGCGGGTTCGCGCAGGTCGTGGCCGCCGCCCAGCTGGTCCGCACGGCGCTGGACGCGGTCGGGATGGACGCGGCCGTGAAGACCAGCGGTGCGAAGGGCCTGCACCTGGTCGTCCCGCTGAGCGAGCCGCTGGCGATCGACGACGCCTTCGCCGCCACCCGCGCGCTCGCCGCACGCGCCGAAGCGCTCGGGCCCGACACCGCCACCACGGCCTTCATCCGGGCCGACCGGGGCGGCCGGGTGTTCCTGGACCCGACCCGGGCCGGCGGCGCCACGCTGGTAGCCGCCTACAGCCCGCGGGCCCGGCCGGGCCTGCCGGTGTCCTTCCCGGTCGCCTGGGACGACCTGGAGCACGTCACGCCCGCGGACTTCACGGTGCGCACCGCGGCCGGCCTGCTCGGCGGCACCGACCCGTGGCGCGACCTGCGTCCCGCGCCCGCCCCACTGCCCGCCGACGTCGTCGAGGAGGGGCACCGCATCCCCGTCCCGCGGGTGCAGGCGATGCACGAGGGCAAGCGCCGCAAGCGGGCCCGGGAGCGCGGCGAGAGCTGATCTCCTGCGCCCGCTCTCCTGCGCCCGCTCTCCTGCGCCCGCTCTCCTGCGCCCGCGCCGCTCAGCCCGATCTGCCGCCGCCGGTCCCCCGGGCCCGGCGGTAGATCCACCAGTCGTCGTTGTGGTGCGGGCCGAGGAGCTCGTAGCGCGCCGCGTCGCCGTCCGGCCCGGTCAGGTCGACGGTGCGCGGCGGGCGGCCGTCCTCGCCCGGCTCGATCCGCATCCGCTCACCGGCGTGCGGACCGTCGTCGAGGTACGCGTACACGGTGGGATCCTCCCACCGTTCACGCCTCGCGGGACCGTG
This sequence comes from Pseudonocardia nematodicida, assembly GCF_040105385.1. Classification (NCBI taxonomy): domain Bacteria; kingdom Bacillati; phylum Actinomycetota; class Actinomycetes; order Pseudonocardiales; family Pseudonocardiaceae; genus Pseudonocardia; species Pseudonocardia nematodicida. The sequence continues at coordinate 161,644 of NZ_JBEDNQ010000007.1, read as the reverse complement.
CCCGGCTCGGCTGCACCCGCATCGGCTCGCCGGGCATCTTGGGATACTCCGGCGGGTAGGGCATCTCCCCCAGCCCGAGCTCGGCCTCGTCCTCGGCGTACCACCGCAGCGCGGTCTCGCAGCCGCCCGGCTGCTCGTCCATCCGCTCGTGCGGGTCCCCGTGGCGTTCCAGGATCCCCGGGACCGTGCGCAGGGTGAACTCCGCCGGGTCGACGTCGGCGACGGCGTCCCAGCCCAGCGGCATCGACACGGTCGCGTCCGGGAGCCCGCGCACCGACCAGGCGGAGGCGATGGTGCGGTCCCGGGCGGCCTGGTTGAAGTCCAGGAACACCCGCTCGCCGCGCTCCTCCTTCCACCAGTCCACGGTCGCCCGCTCCGGGATCCGGCGGCAGACCCGGCGGGCGATCGCGATCACCGCACGACGGACCTCGACGAAGTCCCACTCGGGACGCACCGGGCAGAAGACGTGCAGGCCCCGGCCGCCGGAGGTCTTGGGCCAGCCGGTCAGGCCGGCCTCCTCCAGCACCTCCCGCAGCACCCCGGCGACGACGGCGGCGTCGGCGAAGTCGGTGCCCGGCTGCGGGTCGAGGTCGATCCGCAGCTGGTCGGGGCGGTCGGTGTCCGCGCAGCGCACCGGCCACGGGTGGAAGTCGAGGGTGTTGAGGTTGGCCGCCCACGCGATCGTCGCCGGCTCGGTCACCGCGACCGACTCGGCCTTCCGGCCGCTCGGGAACGTGACGGTGCAGGTCCGCACCCAGTCGGGAGCCCCCTTGGGCACCCGCTTGACGAAGAACGGCTCGCCGTCCACGCCGTCGTTGAAGCGCTTGAGGTTGGTCGGGCGTTCGTGCAGCGCCCGTGCCATGGGCGCGCCGACGGCGAGGTAGTACTCCACCACCTCGCGCTTGGTGATCCCGAGCTTCGGGAACGCGATCTTGTCCGGACTGGTCAGCCGGACGTCCCGGGGGCCGTCCGGCCCGTCCACCTGCAGCATCACGACGTCGCGGCTCGCCACCGCGCGAACCTACCGCCCCCGGCACGGCGGCGCCGATTATCGTGGGGCGCATGAGCGACGACCGGTCTCCCCGGTTCGACGACGACCTCGTCGGGCTCGACCCCGACGACCCGGACGCCCGGGCCTTCGCCGCGCACCTGGACCGGATGCAGCGGGTCCCGTCGTGCTCGGTCGAGGGCTACATCCAGGGCGTCGGCGACTTCGCGGAGTCGGCGAACCGGCTGCGCGGACCGCGCCGGACGGCGGCCGTCGCCGCGACCGTCCTGATGCTGCTGTTCGCCGCGTGGGTCATCGCGAACGCGGTCGTCTTCGTGGTCACGACCTGGATCTGAGCCGCACCGATCCCAGCGGCGGCCCGCGGGAAAGGGTTAGCGTGGTCGCATGGGTCTGTTCAGCCGCGGTACCGACGAGTCCACCACGAGCACCGAGCCCGCCCCGAAGGTCGTCAAGTCCGACGACGAGTGGCGGGCCCAGCTGAGCCCGGCCGAGTACCAGGTGCTCCGCCAGGCCGGCACCGAGCGGCCGTTCACCGGTGAGTACACCGACGAGAAGCGCACGGGCGTCTACCGCTGCCGGGCGTGCGGCGCCGAGCTGTTCCGCAGCGAGACGAAGTTCGAGTCGCACTGCGGGTGGCCGTCGTTCTTCACCCCGCTCGCCGGGGACGCCGTCATCGAGCGCACCGACAGCACGCTGGGCATGACCCGGACCGAGGTGCTGTGCGCGAACTGCCACAGCCACCTCGGGCACGTGTTCGCCGGTGAGGGCTACGGAACGCCCACCGACCTGCGCTACTGCATCAACTCGGTCTCGCTCAGCCTGGAGCCGAGCGAGTAGCCCGGCGCCCGACGCGGTCCCGCGTTCCGCGGAACCGCGCACGACCGGGCGGAGCCGGTTGCGATCAGGTGCGCAACTGACGGCGCGACTCCCGACGAGCGCAGACGTGCGACGCCGCACGGCCGCGTACGCCGCGGAGCGCCGATCCGAACGGCCTCACCTGGCCCGCGGGACCGGCGGCGTCGGTCGCACCGCGTTCCGCGGGACACCACGACATCCCTCCTGAGGACCGCCGCCGATCGGGTTCCGCGGAGATCGACGGTGCCGGTCGCCTCGTCCGAACCGTCACCGCCTCGTCGCCCGCCTCCCGCGGAGACGACAGCGCCTCGGTGCTCGAACCCCGCGGGACAGCGCAGCCGATCGCAGGTCGCGTTCCGCGGAACGCGGCGGACCCGAGCCGCACCGCGCGACCGTCGCTCGGCGCGTTCCGCGGAACGTGGCGGTCCGGCGTCTCCGATCGGAGGCGAGCCCGACCGCCGGCTCCTGCCGACGGGGCCTGCCGACGGGGCCTGGATCCGCCCCCTTCTCCGGGTCGTCCGGCCCTCGCGAGGTCCAGCCCACCCGCGTGCCGTCGCCGTCGCCGTCGACGGCGCGCACGGTGCCGAGCATCCGGTGTCGCGTTCCGCGGAACGCGACACCGGAGTTCCGGGCACCAGGGCAACGGCCGCCAGGACACCGGATGCGACGGGCAGCCGGGGCACGGGCACCTGGAGACCGAGAGACCGGGAATCCGGTACTCCGAGCCGGTCGGAGCGCCACCACGACCCGGGCCGCCGCGGATCACGGTCGCCGCTCGTTGTCGGACCCCGGTGCCACACTCGGTTCGAACATGAATTCGAGCCCTGGAGGTTCCGATGCCCGCCACCGCCGACCCGTCCACCCCGTCGACGCTGACCCTGCCCGACCTCGAGACCGAGCTGCTCGGCCTGGCCGGGCACATCGCCGCAGCCGAGTGCCGGTTCCTGCAGCTCCTCGCCGAGTTCGACCGCCGCGGCGGGTGGGCAGGGGTCGGCGTGCGGTCCTGCGCGCACTGGTTGTCCTGGCGGGCCGGGATGAGCATGCGCACCGCGACCGAACACCTGCGCGTCGCCCACGCCCTGACGAACCTGCCCCGCATCACCGAGGCCTTCGCGGCGGGGCGGATCTCCTACTCGAAGGTGCGCGCACTGACCCGGGTGACCGGCTCGGACACCGCCGCGCTGGCGCGGTACGCCGGAGCCACGGCCGGCTCGGGTTCCGCGGCCCCGCCCGCCTCCGCGGCCGCCGTCCCGCTACCGCGCACGGCTCCCGAGGGGCCGGGCTCCCCGGCTGCCGCAGCGGAGCCGGTCACCGAGCCGGAGTCGGCGACCCGATCGACATCGTCCGCCGGCCACGCAGCCGTGGCCGATCCCGCGGTGTCCACATCTCGCGACACCGACACCGACACCGACACCGACCCCGCGACGCCACCGGCCGCTCACGATCCGGAGGTCGCCGAGCGGGTACTGCTGAACCTGGCCCTGTCCGGAACGGCGAGCCACGTCGAGACCGTCGTGCGGGCGGTCCGCCGACGCACCGCTCCCCCGTCGGAGCTGGCGGCGCGCCGCTCCCTGTCCTGGCACCACGACACCGACGGCTCCCTGGTGCTCCGTGGCCGGTTCACGCCCGAGGAGGGTGCGGTGCTGATCGCCGCGATCGACGCGCTGCTGCCGGCACCCGTACCGACGCGGCACTCCGACGCCGGTCGCCCGGCGGACCTGGACGAGCAGATCGTCGAGCGGGAACCCGGACCGGCCGTCGATCGCACGGCGGCCCGCCGGGCCGACGCGTTGCTGGACCTCGTCAGGGACACCGACGAGGAGACGGAGGGCCCCGTCGTCGCCCGGGGCGCGGTGGAGGTGGTGGTGCACCTCGACGTCGGCACGGGCACCGCCCGCCTGGCCGACGGCCCCGAGATCCCGACGCCGACCGCGGAACGGCTCGCCTGCGACGCGCGGGTGCGTGTCCTGCTCGACGACCGTGCGCGGAATCGGCTCTACCTGGGGCGCCGTCGCCGGCTCGCGACCCCCGCCCAGATCGCCGCACTCACCGCGCGGGACTGCGCCGACGGCGGCGGGTGCCGGTTCCCCGGCTGTGACCGCACCCGGCACCTGCACGCCCACCACGTCCGCCCGTGGCTGCGCGGCGGGCCCACCGACATCGACAACCTGATCCTTCTCTGCAGCCACCACCACCGCGTGGTCCATGATCACGGCTACCTGATACTCATCGGCGACAGCGGCGGCTGGGATGTCCGGCGACCGGACGGAAGCCCCGTCCCGCGGGCCGGCGAACCGCTGACCGGCCTCTCCGATGGGGTGGTCGAGATCAACACCCGGGCCGGGCTGCGGCTCGGCCGCACCAGCCTGACCCCGGACTGGTACGGCGATCGGCTCGATCCGGAGCCGATCCTCGACGCGCTGCTCCCGCCGCGGGTCGCCCACCGCGCCGCGGCCTGAGCCGGCGGGTGGGCGGGCAGATCAGGGCAGGGAGGTGACCAGGTCCCCGACCTCGACGCGCGGCCCGGTGTAGAACGGGATCTCCTCGCGGACGTGCCGCCGTGCCTCGGTCCCGCGCAGGTGCCGCATCAGGTCGACGATCCGGTACAGCTCGTCGGCCTCGAACGCGAGGATCCACTCGTAGTCCCCCAGCGCGAAGGCGGGGACGGTGTTGGCGCGGACGTCGGCGTAGTCCCGCGCCTCCTTGCCGTGGTCGGCCAACATGGTGCGGCGCTCGGCGTCGGGCAGCAGGTACCACTCGTAGGACCGGACGAAGGGATAGACGCACACGTAGCCCTTGGGGTCCTCGCCCGCCATGAACGCCGGCACGTGGCTCTTGTTGAACTCGGCCGGGCGGTGCAGCGCGGTCTGGCTCCACACCGGCACCGACGCCCGCCCCAGCGCGGTGGTGCGGCGCAGGTCGGCGTAGGCGGCCTGCAGCGACTCGATCTCCGCGGCGTGCCACCAGATCATGTAGTCGGCGTCGTGCCGGAGACCGGCCAGGTCGTAGACACCGCGGACGGCGACGTCCTTGTTGGCCAGCGAGTCGAGGTACTCACCGGCCTCGCGGGCGGCGTCGCTGCGGTCGTCGCCGAGCCGGCCGGGCTCGACGCGGAACACCGACCACATGGTGTAGCGGATGGTCTCGTTGATCGCTTTGACGTCGACGCGGGCCATGGCCGGGATGTTACGCCGCGGGGTGGGGTGACCCTGAGCACGGCGCCCGGTCCCGCGGGGCCCGGTCAGGCCGGCCGCAGCGCCGACGCCAGCCGCTCGGCCGCGGCACGGGCGGACCCGACGCAGGCCGGCACCCCGACGCCGTGCAGCATCGCCCCGGCGACGGCCAGGCCCGGCTCCGCCGCGACGGCCGACTCCAGCGCCGCGACGACCTCGCCGTGGCCGACGCCGTACTGCGGCAGCCCGCCGCCCCAGCGCTGGACGTGCACGGCCACCGGCTCGGCGTCGACTCCGTCGAGCTCGCGCAGGTCGGCGCGGGTGCGGCTGACGAGCTCGTCGTCCTCGACCTGCAGCGTGGCCTCCTCGCCGAAGCGGCCGATCGAGGCGCGGATCCGCACGAGGCCGTCGGTGCCGAGGTGGGCCCATTTGGTCGAGGCGTGGGTGACGCCCTTGACCGACAGGGGCTCGTCGGCGGCGACCAGGCAACCGGAGGTCGTGGGCATGGTGGCGGCGACGTCGGACGCGCGGTAGGCCAGCCCGACGACCGCCGAGGACGCCAGCGCGACCCGGGCCGCCGCGCCGGCCGCCGCGGGAACGACCGGCTCGAGGAGCCGGCGGAGCGCCGGCGGCGGGACCGCCAGCAGCACGGCGTCGACGTCGACGATCTCGGGCGCAGGAACCGGGCCGAGCACCAGCCGCCAGCCGCCGCCCCGGCCACGCGGGTCACCGGACGGCCCACGAGGGTCGGCACCCGGCTCCCCCGGGTCACCGGCCCGGCCGCGTGCACCCGGCGGCTCGGCGCCGGGCGCCTCCGGCAGCCGGAGGAGCTCGCGCACCGTCACCCCGGTCCGGAGGGTCACGGCCGCGGCGTCGACCAGGGCGTCGACCACCTCGCGGTACCCACCGCGCACGGCACCGAACACCGGCCCGGCCGCGGCGGGCTGCACTGCGGCAGGGACCGCGCCACCCGGCCCGTGCGGCCCACCGACGACGCCCGTCGCACGCCGCTCGCCCGGTTCCGCGGAACCGGAACCGGGGCCGCCGGCCCCCGACCGGGACCCGGCACCGGGCCCGGCGGCCAGCGTGCCGGCCTTCTGCCCGCTCGACGCCATGCCCACGCTCGCGGCCTCGGTCAGTGACCGGGCACCCGCGTCCAGCGCGGCGGCCAGCGCGGGGACGGTCGCCCGCAGGCCGAGCGTGTCGACCCGGCCCGCGTACACCCCGCCCAGCAGCGGGTCGGCGATCCGGTCGACGACCTCGGGGCCGAACCGGTCCCGCAGCAGCGCGCCGAGCGCGGTGTCGCTCCCGGCCGTCCAGTCCAGCGGCCGGTCCGGTTCGGCGGCGACCGCGCGCAGTCCGGCGTCGGAGAGCACCCCGTCGAGGACGGCGTCGCGGCCGGGGACACCCATCAGCGTCCCGCGGGGCATTCCGACGGTGCGTCCGCCGGCCCGGATCGTCGCGGTCGCCGGGGTCGGGTGGGTCAGCGACGCCGACAGGCCGAGCTCGGCCAGCAGGTCGGTCATCTCGGGCCGCCGGACGAGGAAGGCCTCGGCGCCCACGTCGAACGGGGCACCGGCCAGCTCGACGGTACGCAGCACACCGCCGAGCCGGTCCCGCTGCTCGAGCAGGGTGATCTCCGCGGACGGCCCGAGCAGGGTGCGCAGCCGGTGCGCCGCGGCCAGGCCGGAGATCCCGCCACCGACGACGGCGACGCGCGGCGGACGGGAGGGACTCAACCGGCCGGTTGGGCGTGGATCGTCTCGACGGTCCGGGTGATCACGTCCGGGTCGGTCTGCGGGAGCACACCGTGCCCGAGGTTGAACACGTGACCGGGGGCGCGGGCACCCTCGGCGGCGATCCGGACCACCTCGGCGTCGACCGCGTCCTGCCCGGCGAACAGCACCGCCGGGTCGAGGTTGCCCTGCACCGGGACCGCTCCCCCGGCCCGGGCCGCCGCGACGTCGAGCGGGGTGCGCCAGTCGACCCCGATGACGTCGGCCCCGGCCTCGGTCATCGCGCCGTAGAGCTCCGCGGTGCCGACGCCGAAGTGGATGCGCGGCAGCCCGGTCCCGGCGAGCGAGCCCAGGAGCTCGGCGGAGTGCGGCAGGACGAACTCGCGGTAGTCGCGCTCGGACAGTGCGCCGGCCCAGGAGTCGAACAGCTGCACGGCGTCCACCCCGGCGGCGGCCTGACGGTGCAGGAAGGTGCCGGTGAGCCGGGCCAGCTTGCCGAGCAGGGCGTGCCACACGTCCGGCTCGGAACGCATCAGGGCCTTCGTCTTCTCGTGGTTGCGGCTGGGCCCGCCCTCGATCAGGTAGGACGCGAGGGTGAAGGGCGCGCCCGCGAAACCGATCAGCGGGGTGTCCCCCAGCTCGGGCAGCAGCAGCCCGATCGCCTCGGTCACCGGGTCCACCTGCTCGGGGGCGAGCTCGGGCAGCGCCTCGACGTCGGCCGCGGTGCGCACGGGCGCGTCGACGACGGGGCCGGTGCCGGGCACGATGTCGACGCCGATCCCGGCCAGGTACAGCGGCACCACGATGTCGGAGAACAGGATCGCCGCGTCGACCCCGTGCCTGCGCACCGGCTGCAGGGTGATCTCGCAGGTCAGGTCCGGCGTCAGGCAGGCCTCGAGCATTCCGTTGTCCGCCCGCAGCGCCCGGTACTCGGGCAGTGAGCGCCCGGCCTGGCGCATGAACCAGACGGGCAACCGGGACGGGCGGCGGCCGCGCGCCACGTCGAGGAACGGCGCCCCGGCCAGGTCGCGGCGACGGTCCGAGGGCGCGGGAAGGGTGCTCGAGATGCCTGCTGTCATGACCCCACCATCGTCGCACGCAGCAGCGGAAGGGCGGCGAGCAGTCCCCACCGGTCGGCGCGCCTGACCGGCGGAAGGCCCTGCGCGGCCTAGAGTTCCGCGCCGTGCCGGACGCGATCTCTCCACCACCGCTGTTCCGCCGCGCCGTGTCCTCGCTCGGATCGGTGGCGCCGCGCCCGGAGCTCGTGGTGCGCGCGCTGGAGGCCCCGCCCCGGCTCGCGCCCTTCAGCTGGGCCACGAGCGTCGAGGCCGACATCGGCCACCGCGGCGACGGCACCGACGACCTGGACGAGCCCGACACCTCCGGCCGGCTGATCCTGCTGCACGACCCGGAGGGGCAGGAACGCTGGCAGGGGACGTTCCGGCTGGTCTGCTTCGTCCAGGCCCGGCTGGAACCGGGTCAGCTCGGCGACGACATGCTCCCCCGGATCGGGTGGTCCTGGCTGACCGACGCGTTCGAGCAGACCGGCGCCGAGTTCACCGCGCTGGGCGGGACCGTCACCCAGACGTCCTCGGTCCGCTTCGGCGGGCTGCGCGACACCGGCGACGCGCCACCCCGGGAGGACGACGTCGAGCTGCGCGCGTCCTGGACGCCTACGGAGAGCGACGCGGACTTCGCGCGACACGCCGCCGCGTTCGGGGCACTCGTGGCGACCGCGGCGGGCCTGCCTCCGGTCGGCGCAGTACCGTTGAGCCGAACTCCAGGCTGATCCGCACTGGTCAGCCACGTTCCGCGAAGAAATGTCACCCGTCGGAGTGGGAGCGCACCCACATCCATGTAACTTCGGGGGCCAGAAGTTCGAATGCATACGCGACGTTAGGCCGCATGGAGGGATACCATCTCCCGCATGGCACCCACCCGGGCGGCCGAGCGCCACTCTCTCCGTCCCTCGGGTTCCGGTGTTGGTCGGGGGCTGACGACCGACTCCAGGAAGGTTGACGACGTGGCTGTACTTGGCCAGCAAGTGCCGGCGCAGGGCTCCGGCATGACAACGAGCGGTAGCACCACCACCGGTGGAGCGCCGATCGGTGGGGCGGTGCTCTCTCCGGGAGTCGTCCCGCAGCCGCGGGAGGAGTTGTTCACGGTTCTCGTCGTGGACGACCACCCGCTGCTCCGGGAGGCCATCGCCGGGCGGCTCCGCTCGATGGGAGCCGGCACCGTGCACGAGGCCGCCTCGGTCACCGAGGCCCGCGCCCGTGCGCACGCCGCGGGTCCGTGCGACCTCGCGGTCCTCGACCTGACCCTGCCGGACGGCAGCGGCCTGGACCTGGTCAGCGAGCTCCGTTCGCTGGGCTGGAACCGGCTGGTCGTGCTGGCGTCCTCGGACGACCCGTACGCGGTCCGCTCGGCGTTCCAGGCGGGCGCCCAGGCGTACCTGCTGAAGTCGGCGTCGCCCTCGGTGGTGACCGACGGCGTCAAGCGGGTGCTCGACGGCGGCGTCTACGCCGACCCGACGGTCGCCCCGCTGCTCGCCACCGGTTCCCGGGTCCCGGGCACCGACAACACCCCGCGTGAGCTCTCCGCGCGCGAGGTCGAGGTGCTGCAGCTGGTCGCCGACGGCCAGTCGAACAAGGAGATCGGCGAGGCCCTGAACCTCTCCGCACTCACGGTGAAGAGCCACCTGTCCCGGATCGGGCGCAAGCTCGGCACCGGCGACCGCGCCCAGATGGTGGCGCTGGCCATGCGTGCGGGCGTGATTCGCTGAGCCAGGGCGAGGAGGCGGGCGGCGGCACGGGTACCACGGTCACCCGGTCGCCCGCCGTGTCGTCCCCCGAACCCCCACCCGAGGCCGTGCCGCTGCTGCGGCCGGCCGACGGGTTGCCGCCGGTGACGACGTCGGCCGACGCGCTCGGCGACGTCGTCACGGCACTCGCCGGGGGCACCGGCCCGATCGCGGTCGACGCCGAGCGCGCCTCCGGTTTCCGCTACTCGCAGCGCGCCTACCTGGTGCAGCTGCGGCGGGCGGGTTCCGGCAGCGCGCTGGTCGACCCGATCCCGCTGCGCGACGACCTCGCGCCGCTGGCCGACGCGCTGGACGGGCCCGAGTGGGTGCTGCACGCCGCATCCCAGGACCTGCCCTGCCTCGCCGAGATCGGGCTGCGGCCCGCGTCGCTGTTCGACACCGAGCTCGCCGGCCGGCTCGCGGGGCTCCCCCGCGTCGGTCTCGGACCGATGGTCGAGAACCTGCTCGGGCTGGCGCTGGAGAAGGGACACGGCGCCGCGGACTGGTCCCGGCGGCCGCTCCCCGAGGACTGGCTGGTCTATGCCGCGCTCGACGTCGAGGTGCTCGTCGAGCTCCGGGACGTGCTCGCCGGCCTGCTCGCCGAGCAGGGCAAGCTGGACTGGGCACAGCAGGAGTTCGAGGCCGTCCGGACCGCGCCGCCGCCGGCTCCGCGGGCCGAGCCGTGGCGGCGGACGTCCGGCATCCACAAGGTCCGCAAGTCGCGGCCGCTGGCCGCGGTCCGCGAGCTGTGGCTGGCGCGTGACTCGCTGGCCGCCGAGCGGGACATCGCGCCCGGCCGGGTCCTGCCCGACGCCGCGATCGTCGACGCCGCCGTACGGAACCCGGACTCCGCCCAGACGCTGGCCGGGCTGCCGGTGTTCCGCGGCCGGTCGCAACGCCGGCTGGCCCGGTACTGGTTCGACGCGCTGCGCCGGGCCGCCGAGCTGCCCGACGCCGAGCTCCCCCGCGGTTCGGCCACCACCGACGGACCGCCGCCGGTGTCCCGGTGGGCCGATCGCGACCCCGCGGCCGCCGAGCGGCTGTCGGCCGCCCGGGCGGCCTTGGCGGACGTCTCGGAGAAGTACGACGTCCCGGTGGAGAACCTGCTGCAGCCGGACCTGCTGCGCCGGCTGTGCTGGACCCCGCCCGCCGACGGCGACGTGTCCGCCGCCCTGCGGGCCGGTGGGGCCCGCACGTGGCAGATCGAACTGCTCGCGCCGCTGCTGGAGCCGGTGCTCGCGTCCCGCTGACCGGCGGCGACCGGTTCGCGGACGGCACCGCGTCGACGTACTGCGCTCTCAGCGGTCCTTCGAACGGACCTCTCGTGGCGATCCTTCCCACGAAGGGTCCCTTCGTGGCACCGTCGGCGGCGGTGCGGTCGGCGGCGGTGATGCGATCGGTGGCGGTGCGGCCGGCGGTGATGCGGCCGCACCCGGCCGTCCGGTGCCGGACAGGGTCACCCGGACCTCGAGCCCACCCCCGGGCACCGGCTCGCCCCGGACGTGCCCGCCGTGCGCGGCGGCGATCGCCCGGACGATCGACAGGCCCAGGCCCGACCCACGGGTGTGTGCCGTGCGGGCCACCGGCCCCCGGCGGAACGGCTCGAAGAGCTCCGCCACCTGCCCGTGCACCAGCTCGGGACCGGAGGAGGCGACCCGCAGCCGTACCCCGCCGTCCGGCATCGTCTCGCAGCCCGCCTCGATCCAGCCGCCGTCGCGGTTGTGCCGCACCGCGTTCTCCATCAGATTGGCCACCAGCCGGTGCAGCAGGACGCCGTCCCCGGCGACCGTGGCCGGTCCGCCTGGAGCGGCGGGCACGCCGGTCCGGACGGTGAGCGCGCGGGCGGCCACGTCGGCGGCGACCGCGTCCAGCTCGGTGGCGAGCACCCCGGCCAGGTCGACCTCGGTCCGGTCCGCGCCGGCCAGCGGGCCGGTCGCCTCGGTGCGGGCCAGCAGCAGCAGTCCGGAGACGAGCTCGTCGCAGCGCCGGCCGGCGTCGCGGACGACCTCGGCCATCCGGCGCAGCTCGGCGGGATCGGGGTCCGGGTCCTGCAGGGTCACGTCGATCTCGGTCCGCAGCACCGCGAGCGGGGTCCGCAGCTCGTGCCCGGCGTTCGCGACGAAGCGGCGCTGGGCGTCGAACGCGGCCTGCAGCCGGTCGAGCATCGCGTCGAACGCGGCGGCCAGCTCGGCGACCTCGCCACGGGCCGACTCCAGCCCGACACGCTCGTCCAGCGACCCGGCCGACAGCCCCGAGGCGGTCTCGACGACCCGGTGCAGCGGGTCCAGCACCCGTCCGACCAGCACCCACGCCGTGACGGCCCCGGCCACCACGACCAGCGGGAACGCGATGAGCCCGGCCCGGAGCACCTCGTCGCGGGCGGACGCGGCGATCGCGTCCCGGGCGGTCTCGGCGGGCACCGGCACCCCGTTCACGACGACCGTGCCGGGCAGTGCCGGCGTCCCGGCGACGGCCGCGCCGACCAGCGCCCAGCCCAGCCACAGCAGCAGGGCCGCCACCACAGCGACCAGGACGGTCGCCAGCAAGGTCAGCCGATGGCGCAGCCGCCAGCGGGCAGGGAGCACGGCGCGGGACACGGCTCAGCCCGCGGCGGAGGCCCCGGCGTCGCCCGTCCCGGGAACCCGGTAGCCGGCGCCGACCACGGTGTCGATGATCCCGGGCTCCCCGAGCTTCTTGCGCAGGGTCATCACCGTGACCCGCACCGTGGTGGTGAAGGGGTCGGCGTTCTCGTCCCAGACCCGCTCCAGGAGCTCCTCGCTGGACACGACGGCGCCGCCGGCGGCCAGCAGCACCTCCAGCACGCCGAACTCCTTGCGGGTCAGCTCCACCGGCCGCCCGGACCGGGTCACGGTGCGCCGGGCCGGGTCCAGGACCAGGTCCCCCGCGGACAGCGTCGGCGGGACCGCCGGGGTGGCGCGCCGGCCCAGGGCCCGGACCCGGGCGACGAGCTCGGGGAAGTCGAACGGCTTGGCGAGGTAGTCGTCCGCGCCACGGGACAGCCCCTCGACCTTGTCGGCCAGCGTCCCGGACGCGGTGAGCATCAGCACCCGGGTGGTCCCCCCGGCGGCGACCAGCTCGTCGCACAGCTCGTCGCCGCTGCGCCCGGGCAGGTCCCGGTCGAGGACGGCGACGTCGTAGCGGGTCACCGACAGCTTCTCGGACCCCTCGTCGCCGTCGTAGGCCACGTCGACGGCCATCCCGTCGCGGCGCAGGCCGCGCGCCACCGCGTCGGCCATGGCCGGCTCGTCCTCGACGACGATCACCCGCATCAGGACTCCCGGACCGCCCGGTCCGCCGCGTCCAGCGCGGGGACCGGCGGGACGGACGCGGCCGCCCACTCGGTGACCCGCCGGGCGACGTCCTGTTCGGTCAGGCCGGCGGCGGCGAGGACGTCGTCGCGGCTGCCGTGCTCCAGGTAGGACTGCGGCAGGGCGAGGTCGCGCTGGCGGACGTCGATGCCGTTCTCGCGCAGCGCGTCGGAGAGCGCGGAGCCGAACCCGCCGTGCCGCCCGCAGTCGGACACCGTGACCACCAGCTGGTGGTCCGCGGCGAGGGTGAGCAGCTCGCGCGGCACCGGCAGCACCCAGCGCGGGTCGACGACGGTCACGTCGACGCCCTGGTCGGCGAGCCGGCGGGCGGCACCGAGCCCGAGCCCGGCGAACGCGCCGACGCAGACGAGCAGCACCTGCGCGCGCCCGTCGGCCGGCTCGTGCAGCACGTCGACCCCGGCCGGGCCGTCGAGCCGGCGCACCGCGGGCAGCGGGGCCGCGACCGACCCCTTCGGGTAGCGCAGCGCGGTCGGGCCGTCGGTGACCGCGGCCGCCTCGCGGAACTCCTCGCGCAGCGTGGGCTCGTCGCGCGGCGCGGCGACCCGCATCCCGGGCACGACCCCGAGCAGCGACAGGTCCCACATCCCGTTGTGCGAGGGGCCGTCGCTGCCGGTCACCCCGGAGCGGTCGAGCATCAGGGTGAGCCGCTCGCGGTGCAGGCCGACGTCCATCAGCAGCTGGTCGAACCCGCGGTTGAGGAACGTCGAGTAGAGCGCGACGACCGGGTGCAGCCCGGCCCGGGACAGCCCCGCGGCGGTGGTCAGCGCATGCTGCTCGGCGATCCCGACGTCGATCAGCCGGTCCGGGTAGGCCTGCGCGAACGGCGCCAGCCCGGTCGGCCCGAGCATCGCGGCGGTGATCGCGACGACGTCGGTCCGCCGCCTGCCCAGCTCGACGACCTCCTCGGCGAAGACGTCGGTCCAGCCGGTCGACGGGGACCCGGTCGGCTCGCCGGTCTCCGGGTCGAACGCCGACGGGCTGTGCATCTGCTCGGCCTCGTCGTTCTCGGCCGGCGGGTAGCCGTGGCCCTTGCGGGTCACCGTGTGGACGATCACCGGGCCGCCGAACCGCTTGGCCCGCGACAGCGCCGACTCGACCTGCACGACGTCGTGGCCGTCGACCGGGCCGAAGTACTTGAGACCGAGGTCGGAGAAGAGCTCCTGCGGGCTGACGGCGTCCTTGACGCCCGCCTTGATCGCGTGCAGGCCCGCGTACAGCGCCTCCCCCACGACGGGGGTCCCGCGGACGGTCCGCTTGCCGGCGGCCAGCACGCGCTCGTAGCCCGGCTGCAGCCGCAGCGAGGCCAGCCGGTCCGCGAGGCCGCCGATCGTCGGCGAGTAGGACCGGCCGTTGTCGTTCACCACGATGACCACGTTGCGGTCCTCGGACGCCGCGATGTTGTTCAGCGCCTCCCAGGCCATCCCGCCGGTCAGCGCGCCGTCCCCGATCACCGCGACGACGTGGCGGTCCCGGCCGGTCAGCGCGTTCGCCCGGGCGATCCCGTCGGCCCAGGACAGCGACGACGACGCGTGGCTCGACTCGACGTGGTCGTGCTCGCTCTCGGCGCGGCTCGGGTACCCGGACAGCCCGCCGGTCTTCTTGAGCCGGTCCCAGCCGTCGTGCCGGCCGGTCAGCAGCTTGTGGACGTAGGCCTGGTGCCCGGTGTCCCAGATCAGGGTGTCCCGCGGCGAGTCGAAGACCCGGTGCAGTGCGATCGTCAGCTCGACCACGCCCAGGTTCGGGCCGAGATGGCCCCCGGTGCGCGACACCGCACTGATGAGGAAGCCACGGATCTCGGCCGCCAGCGCCGCGAGCTCGTCCGGACCGAGCGCGCGCAGGTCGGCCGGGCGCCGGATCGCGGCGAGTCCCCGGTTCGTCGTCACGTGCAGCCTCCTCGTCGCCGGGCGCCTGAAGGCGGGGGACCGCTGGGGCGGCCCGGCCTCGACTCGTCGGCCCACTCTACGGAGCGGCCGACGGGGGCACGCGGCGACGCACGCCCCGCCGCGGCGGAAGGGCCGTCCTCAGGACGGCGACCTCCGCCGCAGCGCCGGCGTGATTGCGCAGCGCGAAGACTCTACTCCGCATTTCACGCTGCACATCGCAGCCACCTCGACGGTGACCGCACAATTCTCGATCATCAAGATCGGTGTTTCTACAGAGATCAGAACTCCCAGCCGCGCACAACGACCTCCTCAGATGCCAGAGCGACAATTTCGATCTTCGATACCGAGCTTCCGACCTGCTCAGAACTCCCAGCCGCGCATGCTCGCACCCCCTTGCACCACACACCGTCAAAATGCCGATCTTCTCGCGGCCCGGGCTCCGGAGGCTCGGTCGCGACGTTCCGCAGCAATTCACCCCGACTGCCGCCGGGAATGTCGCTGACTAGTACCAGAATGCGGCGTCGAGCCGGGCAAGACAATGCGGCCCGCCCCATTGCGCACGCAAGCAACTCGTGATGATCCGAAGTGGCGTTACACAGGGTGATGCTTCCGACAACCCCGAGCAGCGACGAGCACGCGTCGTCCATCCGATCGGTCACGATGCGCGACACGGCGACCGGATAGGATCGGCCGACATCTGCTACGAGGGACGCGTCACGCGCGAACGATCTCGAGGACCACGGCGAGGGGAGGCGGCATGACGTCGCCACCCGCCCGGTTCCGCGAGGTCACCCGCTGGCCCGTCTGGCGGACTCCCCACCAGCTGATCGGCGCGATCGTCGTCGTCGAGGTGCTGGCGAGCGCACTCGTCGTCGCCGGGCTGTGGGCACTTCCCCTGCCGACCGGCCCGACCCTGTTCACCATGGCCACGCTGTGCGTCGGCGGTGTCCTGCACACCGAACTCGTGTCCGGGATCGAGCGGATCCGGCGATACGCGATGGACACCCACCACGTGAACCTCACGTCGGTGTGGACCTTCGCCGCCGCGCTGCTGCTGCCACCTGCGCTCGCAGCGCTCGTCGTGGCGATCGTGTACGGGCACCTGTTCGTCCGGGTCCAGCGGCCGGTCCCGCCACCCGAGCGCCGGCCGACGTATCGCGCGCTCTACAACGCCAGCACCATCGTGCTGGCCGTGCACGCCGCTGCGGGTGTCGTCGCCGCGACGGAGCCCGGAGGGATCTACGCCGGGCTCCCCTACCCGCTGACCATCGTTCTCGCGTTGCTCGCCTTCACCGTGGTCAACACCTGCCTCGTCCTGGGTGCGATCGCCATCGTCAACCCCGAGGCCCGGTTCATGCAGATCCTCTTCGGCGGCGACGATCTCAACCTCGAGCTCGCCACGCTCTGCCTGGGCGCGCTGGTCGCGAGCGCGTTGACGGCCATCGGACCG
This sequence comes from Pseudonocardia nematodicida, assembly GCF_040105385.1. Taxonomy (NCBI): domain Bacteria; kingdom Bacillati; phylum Actinomycetota; class Actinomycetes; order Pseudonocardiales; family Pseudonocardiaceae; genus Pseudonocardia; species Pseudonocardia nematodicida. Next base: position 145,385 of record NZ_JBEDNQ010000007.1, on the reverse strand, counting down.
GTGGCGGCGTTGCTGGTGCTCCCGCCGATCCTGGCCCTGCACCGCACGATCCTGGTCCGGCAGCTCCGCGAGAAGGCCGACACCGACGCCAAGACGGGGCTGCTCAACCACGCCGCGTGGCACCTGCGCGGGTCGCACGCGCTGCAGGTCGCCGAGCGGGAGAGCAGGCAGGCCGCGTTGCTGATCCTCGACCTGGACCACTTCAAGGAGATCAACGACACGCACGGGCACCTCTACGGCGACCAGGTCCTCGCCTCGATCGCGCGGGTGCTGCGCGAGGAGCTGCGCGACCACGACCTGGTCGGCCGGTTCGGCGGCGAGGAGTTCGTGGTGCTGCTCCCCCGGCTGTCCGGGCACGACGGTCGCGACGAGGTCGTGCACATCGCCGAACGGCTGCGCCGCCGGGTGGGGGGCGGCTCGATGGCCACCGGGCCGGACGGGCCCACGATCCCTGCCGCCCGCACGGAGGGCACCCCGACGATCGGGCCACGGGCCGTCACCGTCTCGATCGGCGGCGCGGTGTTCCCCCGAGACGGCGGCGGGATCACCGCGCTGCTGGAGGTCGCCGACTCGGCGCTCTACGCGGCCAAGAAGGCGGGCCGGGACACCGTGCGGATCGGCCCGCCCCCGTTCCCGACCGCCGAGCGGGCCTGACGGGTCACCGACGTCCTGTGCTGCGGTGCCGCATCGGCCGGACCCGGTTCCGCCCGGCCCGTTTGGCGGCGTAGAGCGCGTAGTCGGCGCTCCGGAGCAGATCGTCGAGGGCACGACGATCGGCGCCGGAGAAGGCGACGCCGACCGAGACCGACACGCCGTCCACCGTGGTCCGGCCGCCGGACGGGTCGATCGGCACCTCGAGGTCGCTCACCGCGCGCCGGATCCGTTCGGCCGCGAGGTGGGCCCGCTCCCGTCCCTCCGTTCCCGGCGGCAGACCGGCGAGCAGCACCACGAACTCCTCGCCGCCGAACCGGCCGACCGGGTCGTCGTCGCGCACCTGGGCGGCGACGGTCCCGGCGACCGCGGACAGCACCTCGTCCCCGGCCAGGTGCCCGTGCCCGTCGTTGATCTCCTTGAAGTGGTCGAGGTCGAGCAGGAGCACGGCGACGGCGAGCCGGCGACGCCGGGCCCGGGCGAGCTCGCGCTGTGCCCGGTCGCGCCAGGCACCCGCCGTCAGCAGGCCGGTCTTGGCGTCGGTGTCGACCCGGTCCTGGAGCTGGCGGATCAGCACGGCCCGGTGCAGCATCAGCAGCGGTGGCAGCACCAGCGGCACCAGGAGCGGCTGGGCCGGTGCCGCGAGCGCGACCAGCACGGCCAGGCACAGCGTCGAGACCTCGATGCCGTGCTCGTCCCAGTCGCCCAGGGCTGCCCGCCACCCGAACCGCCGGGTGCTCAAGGTCAACGCCAGCACGACCAGTGCCTGGTTGACCAGGCAGTACACGACGACCGCCGCGAGCAGCAGGCCGTAGTCGGCCGCCGAGCCGCCCGCTCCGATGTCCCCGGTGACGCCGACGCGGGCCGGACCGGCCACGACCGACGCCGCGACGACGGCCAGCACGACGGTCGCGGCCGTGTACAGGATCCGGTACGCCGCCACCCCCGCGCGACGCCACACCCGGAACCAGAGATGGCCGTACACACCGAGCACCGTCAGCGCCGCCGGCCCCGGGGGCAGCACCAGCGCGCCGGCAAAGGTCCACACGGTCATCAGGTCGAGGTAGGCCCCCTCCGGGAGTCGTCGCCGCAGCCGCTCGATCCCGATCGCCAGCTCGGTGTGCAGCACGCCGAGCGCGGTCAGGCCGGCCGCACCCAGCACGGCGACGGCGGTGGCCCGATCGGCCGGCAGGACCGCGAGAGCGGCGACGACGAGGCCGCCCGCGAGCAGCACGACGGCCAGCAGCACGACGATCAGCGACCGCCGCAGCTCCCAGACCGGCCAGCGGGCGACGGACCTCATCCGGCCGGCCCGGGGGCCGGGTGGTCGCCACCGAGCCGACCGAGCTGCCGGACGACGAGCGCGAGGACCACACCGAGGATCCCGAACACCCCCAGCGCGAGGGCGGGATCGGTCCGGTCGGCGAGCAGGCCGCCGAGCAGCACCGCGACGCCCTGGCTCGCGACCAGCCCGGAGGCGGCGACCCCGGTCGCGCTGCCCCGGACCTCCGACGGTGTGGCCCGCGCGAACTCGGACTGGGCCTGCACCAGGCAGGCCGTCGCGCACCCGCCGGACAGCGCCCACAGGCCCACGGCCGCCCACAGCCCGGGCGCGAGCGGCGTCAGCGCCAGGCACACCGCGGCCCCGGCGGCGAGCGGGACGATCCCCCCCTCGCGGTTGCGGGCCGGGAGCACGAAGGCGAACAGGGCCGCCCCGACCACGCTGCCCGCCGGGTTGGCCGCCATCAGCACCCCCGTCTCGGCGGGGCCGGCGCCGATCGCGACGGCGTGCGCGGCGGCGAGCGCCTCGGGCAGCATGTAGATCCCGACCACCCAGCAGGCGATCACCAGGTAGCGGCGGCGGGGGTGGCCGAGGACGAGCCCCAGCCCCGTCCGCGCGCCGTGCAGCCAGCGGGCCGCCGAGGCGGTGCGGTCCGGCGCGGCCGCTCCGCCGGCCCGGATCGCGGACCGGGCCCGCAGCCCGAACCCGACGATCACGGCCGACACGGCGAAGGTGCCCGCGTCGATCAGCAGTGCCCCGGACGGCGTCATCAGCGCGACCAGTACTCCCCCGGCGCCGAACCCGGCCACCTGGGCGACCTGCACCGAGACCTGGCGCACGGCCATCCCGCGGGTGAGCAGCGCCCCGGGCAGCAGGTCGGGCAGCAGCGCCGACCGCGCCGCGGTGTTCGGGCCCCGGATCAGCACCACCAGCACGAGCAACGCGGACAACAGCGGCAACGGGAGCCCGGGCAGCGCCATCAGCACCACGAGCCCGGCCCGCAGCAGGTCGGTCACCACCATGACCGCCCGGCGCGGGAAGCGGTCCGCGAGGTGGCCGAGCAGCAGCGCGCCGAACAGCGCCGGGAGGAAGGTCAGGGCGTAGAACGTCGCGGACCAGGCGACCGAACCGGTGCGCTCGAGCACCAGGATGCTGAGGGCGACGCGGGCGACCTGGTCACCGGCGGTGGAGAGCGCCTCGGCCGCGAACAGCGCGCGGAAGTCCGGGCTCCGGAACGGGGTCGTGGGTTCGTCCGCCGCGTCCGCGCCGTCGTCGGGACCTCGGGTGTCGCTCACCGCCATCGGACAGCCGGTGTCCCTTCGCCGCTGGGCAGGGCAACTCCGGTCGGGCCGAAGATCCCCCGACTGTAGGCACACCGTGCGTGATCGTCAGGTGACGCATGCCACGGACCGGCGGGCGGCCGATCTTCGGCGGGGAGCGGCGGCGTAGCGGTCTCCGATCCCGTCACAGCAGGTCGGCGACGTGGCCGGTCTCGTTGACCGTCCGGACCCGGCGCATCCCGTCCCGCGCACACACCAGCCGGCTGACGCCGACGTGGTCCAGCGGGAACGGCAGCGGCCGGGCGGTGCCCAGGACCGTGGCCAGGTACGCGTTCACCACCCCGGCGTGCGCGACGACGACCACGGTGCTGCGGCCGGGGTGCGCACCGACGATCTCCTCCAGCCCGGCGCACACCCGGTCGGTGAACGCCGCGGCGTCGACGTGGCCGGGCAGGTGTCCGTCGCGCATCCGCCGCCAGGTGTCCGGGTCGGCCTCGGCCAGCTGGTCGACCGGCACGTACTCGGGGCGGCCGTCGTCGAACTCACGCAGGTCCGGCCGCGGGACCGGGGTCAGCCCGCGGGCCGCGGCCAGCGGCTCCGCGGTCTGGACGGCGCGGCGCATGGTGCTGGTGTAGAGCGCGTCGACCGGCTCGCCGGCGAGCGCGCCGACCAGCCGCTCGGCCTGCGCGCGGCCCTGCGGGGTCAGCGCCGGGTCGGCGGGGGCCGGCGGGTGGTCGGTGTGGTCGGTGACAGGGCCCGGATCGACCCGTTTGGGGAGCGCGTGCCGGATCAGGACGAGCTGCACGCGCTCAGGCGTCCGGGACGTGCGCGGCGTGCCCGGCGGCGACGAGCGCGGACCGCAGGGACCGCGCGTACCCGTCCTGCTCGGCGGCGTCGACCTCGGCGGCGGCGTTCGCGAAGTCGAAGGCGCGCATGTCCCAGGCCGGGAAGACGTGCACGTGCAGGTGCGGCACCTCGAACCCGGCGACCAGCAGGCCGACCCGCGGCGGGGACCAGATCTCCCGGACCGCCAGCCCGACGGTGCGCGAGACCTGCATGAGGTGCGCGGTCAGGTCCGGATCGGCATCCACCCACTCGTCGATCTCCGCACGCGGCACGACCAGGGTGTGCCCCGGACCGAGCGGGTTGATCGAGAGAAAGCCGACGCACCGGTCGTCGGACCAGACGAAGCGACCCGGGATCTCGCCATTGATGATCTTCGTGAAGACGGTGCTCACATCGCGCGACCCTAGGGCAAGCGCCCTACCCTCACGTCGTATGCCTCGCACGATCGCCACGAACACCCGCGTCGAGCGCGACGATCTGATCGAGTTCGTCCGCCCGCGGCACCACATGATCCTCATGACCACCCGGTCCGACGGCGGGGTCCAGGCCTCCCCGGTCACCGGCGGAGTCGACGCCGAGGGCCGGATCGTGATCTCGACCTATCCCGAGCGGGCCAAGTCGGCCAACGTCGCCCGGGCCGGCCGGGCCTCGGTGGTGGTGCTCTCCGAGGAGTTCGACGGCGCCTGGGTGCAGGTCGACGGCGACGCCGAGCTGCTCACGCTGGGCGGGCGGGACGGAGACTCTGTGCTGGAGGCGCTCGTCGACTACTTCCGCGCGATCTCCGGCGAGCACCCGGACTGGGACGAGTACCGGGCCGCGATGGCCGACCAGGGCAAGGCGCTGGTCCGGATCACCCCGACCCGGTGGAGCCCGATCGCGACCGGCGGGTTCCCGCCCCGGTTCGCCGACGAGTGACGTTTCTCCCCGGCCGCCCGCACCCGCCCGCCGGGTGATCGTCCCCACCTGCTGGGAGACTGGGTCGCCGATGACAGCGGCAACGATGACAGCGGCAACGGCGCCCACCCCGATAGGTTGAGCGCGCACACGGCCGGTGGCCGGGTCGCGAGGAGAGGACGTACTTCGATGCAGCCCTGGCCCGGGCACGCCTACCCGCTGGGCGCCAGCTACGACGGCACCGGCACCAACTTCGCGCTCTTCTCCGAGGTCGCCGAGTCGGTCGAGCTCTGCCTGTTCGACCCGGACGACGACGCGCCCGGCGGCCTCACCGAGACCCGGGTGCGGCTGACCGAGGTGGACGGTTTCGTCTGGCACGGGTACCTGCCCGGTGTCGAGCCCGGCCAGCGCTACGGCTACCGGGTGCACGGGCCCTACGACCCGGCCCAGGGCCTGCGCTGCAACCCGCACAAGCTCCTCGTCGACCCCTACGCCAAGGCCTTCGACGGCCCGGTGGACTGGGACGAGGCGGTGTTCGGCTACAACTTCGGCGACCCGGACTCGCGCAACGACACCGACTCCGCGCCGTACGTGCCGAAGTCGGTCGTCGTGAACCCGTACTTCGACTGGGGCTCGGACCGCCCGCCGAAGATCCCGTACAACGAGACCGTCGTGTACGAGGCGCACGTCCGCGGGCTGACGATCCGGCACCCGGACGTCGAGGAGGACCTGCGCGGCACCTACTCCGGCATCGCGCACCCGGCGATGATCGAGCACTACAAGACGCTGGGGATCACCGCCGTCGAGCTCATGCCGGTGCACGAGTTCGTGCAGGACCACCACCTCACCGAGAAGGGCCTGTCGAACTACTGGGGCTACAACACGCTCGGCTTCCTGGCCCCGCACCACGCCTACGCGTCCGGATCCGTCCGGGCCGGGTCGCAGGTGCCGGAGTTCAAGGCGATGGTCCGCGACCTGCACGCGGCGGGCATCGAGGTGATCCTCGACGTGGTCTACAACCACACCGCCGAGGGCTCGGACATGGGCCCGACACTGTCCATGCGCGGCATCGACAACCACGCCTACTACCGGCTGGTCGACGACGACGCGCGGTACTACATGGACTACACCGGCACCGGCAACTCGCTGAACGTCCGGAACCCGCACACCCTGCAGCTGATCATGGACTCGCTGCGGTACTGGGTGACCGAGATGCACGTCGACGGCTTCCGGTTCGACCTGGCGTCCACTCTGGCCCGGGAGTTCTACGACGTCGACCGGCTGTCCACGTTCTTCGACCTGGTCCAGCAGGACCCGGTGATCTCGCAGGTCAAGCTGATCGCCGAGCCGTGGGACGTCGGTCCCGGCGGTTACCAGGTCGGCAACTTCCCGCCACTGTGGACGGAGTGGAACGGCAAGTACCGGGACACCGTCCGCGACTTCTGGCGGGGTGAGGCCGGTTCGCTCGGCGAGTTCGCGTCCCGGATCACCGGCAGCTCGGACCTCTACCAGGGCGACGGCCGCCGTCCGTACGCCTCGATCAACTTCGTCACCGCGCACGACGGGTTCACCCTGGCCGACCTGGTCTCCTACAACGAGAAGCACAACGAGGCCAACGGCGAGGGCGGCAACGACGGCGAGAGCCACAACCGGTCCTGGAACTGCGGCGTCGAGGGACCGACCGACGACGAGGCGGTGCTGGAGCTCCGGGCCCGCCAGCAGCGCAACTTCCTGGCCACCCTGCTGCTGTCCCAGGGCACCCCGATGCTGCTGCACGGCGACGAGCTCGGCCGCACCCAGAACGGGAACAACAACGTCTACTGCCAGGACAACGAGCTCGCCTGGCAGGACTGGGAACTGGCGGACAAGCAGCAGCACCTCGCGGCCTTCGTCTCCGGGGTCGCGGCGCTGCGGCACGCGCACCCGGTCTTCCGCCGCCGCCGGTTCTTCGCCGGCCGGCCGATCGGCCGGTCCTCGCGGACCGAGCAGATCGCCGACATCGGCTGGTTCACCCCGGCCGGGCTGGAGATGACCGAGGAGAACTGGGACGACGAGCTCGGCCGCGCGGTGGTCGTGTTCCTCAACGGCGAGCAGATCGCCGACGTCGACCAGCGCGGGCAGCGGATCACCGACGACTCGTTCCTGCTCTGCTTCAACTCCTACTGGGAGGACATCGACGCCACCCTGCCGCCGGCCGAGTTCGGACCGGCCTGGGAGATCGTCGTCGACACCGACTCCGGGCAGGTGCACCCGCCGGCCGTCACCTCGATCGCCGGCGGCGTCGACCTCGACCCGGTCTCGGCGGGCTCGGTGCTCACCCTGCCCGCGCGTTCCCTGCTCGTCCTGCGCTCGAAGGGCTGAGCTCCGACCCGATGAGAGGCCACCCCGCATGACCCGCCGCCTCCCCGGTTCCACCTACCGGCTGCAGTTCTCCGCGGACCGCACGTTCGCCGACGCGCGTGCGATCACCGGTTACCTGGACCGGCTCGGGATCGGGGCGCTCTACGCCTCCCCGCTGCTGGCCTCGGGCACCGGCTCGAACCACGGCTACGACGTCGTCGACCCCACCCGGATCTCCGCCGAGCGCGGCGGCCCGGACGAGCTGGCAGCGCTGCTGGCGACGCTGCGCGAGCACGGCCTGACCCTGCTGCTCGACATCGTCCCGAACCACGTCGGGGTGGCGCGGCCGGCGGAGAACCCGTGGTGGTGGGACGTGCTCACGCACGGGGAGGCGTCGCGCTGGGCGGGGCACTTCGACATCGACTGGGGCGCCGGGCCGCTGCTGCTGCCGGTGCTCGACGCCGACGAGTCGGACGCCCTGCTGAAGCTGACGCTCTCGACCGACGGCACCGAGCTCGAGTACTACGAGCACCGGTTCCCGGTCGCGCCCGGTACCGGCGAGGGCACTGCGGACGGGTTGACGGCACAGCAGGTGCACGAGCGCCAGCACTACCGGCTGGTGTCCTGGCGGCGCGGCGCCGCCGAGCTGACCTACCGGCGGTTCTTCGACGTGTCCGACCTCGCCGCCGTCCGGGTGGAGGACCCGGAGGTCTTCGCCGACACCCACCGCGTCGTGCTGGATCTCCTCGCGTCCGACGACCGGGCCACCGAGAGCGCTGTGGTCGGGCTGCGCGTCGACCACCCGGACGGGCTGTCCGACCCGGGTGCCTACGCGCGCCGGCTGCGGGAGGCCATCGGGCCGGACCGCTGGCTGCTGGTGGAGAAGATCCTGCACCCCGGGGAGGACGTTCCCGCGTCCTGGCCGGTGGACGGCACCAGCGGCTACGAGGCGCTGCGCGAGGTCTGCGGGGTGTTCGTCGACCCCGACGGCGCCGGGCTGCTCACCCAGTTCGCCGCCGAGCACACCGGCGAGAAGCGCTCCGCGCACGCGGTGGCCGACGACGGCCGGCACCTCGTCGTGGGTGAGATCCTGGTCGCCGAGGTCCGCCGGATCGCCGACGCGTTCCGCGCCGGGCCCGGTGCCGACGCCACGCTGACCGGGGTGGACCTGACCGGGGTCAGCGCGCAGGACCTGCACGACGCCGTCGGCGAGCTGCTCTGCGGGTTCCCGGTGTACCGCTCCTACCTCACTCCGGACGCCCCCGAGGGCCGCGACTCCGCGGACGTCGCGGTGAGCGTGGCCCGCACCCGTCGTCCGGACCTGGGCGCGCTGCTGTCCGGGCTGCACGCCGCCCTGGTCGCCGACCCGGGCTCGGAGTACGCGGTCCGGTTGCAGCAGACCTCCGGCATGGTGACCGCCAAGGGCGTCGAGGACACTGCGTTCTACCGGTACAACCGGCTCGTCGCGCTGAACGAGGTCGGTGGCGACCCGGACCGCTTCGGCGTCTCCCCCGCCGAGTTCCACACCGGGCTCGCGCACCGTGAGGCCGCCTGGCCGCACACCATGACCACCCTGTCCACCCACGACACGAAGCGCTCCGAGGACGTGCGCGCCCGGCTCGCCGTGCTGGCCGAGCGGCCGGGCGAGTGGGCGTCGCTGCTGCGCCGCTGGGCCGTGCGGCACCCGCTGCCCGACCGGTCCCTGGAACTGCTGGCCTGGCAGAGCCTGGTGGGCGCGTGGCCGATCTCCGCCGAGCGGCTCGCGGGGTACCTGGGCAAGGCCGCGAAGGAGGCCAAGCTGGTCACCTCGCACGTCGACGCGGTCGCCGAGGTCGACGAGGCGATCGCCGCCTGGCCCGCCGAGGTGCTCGCCGACGCCGAGCTCGTCGCCGAGATCGAGGCGTTCGTCTCCCGGATCGCCGGGCTCGGGTGGTCGAACTCGCTGGGCCAGAAGCTGCTGCAGCTGGCCGGGCCCGGGATCCCGGACGTCTACCAGGGCACCGAGCTGTTCGAGTACTCGCTGGTCGACCCGGACAACCGGCGCCCGGTCGACATCGGAGAGCGGGAACGGCTGCTGTCCGCCCTCGACGAGGGCGCCCTCCCCCCGGTCGACGCCGAGGGGGCGGCGAAGCTGCTGGTCACCGCCGCGGGCCTGCGGCTGCGCCGGTTCCGGCCCGAGCTGTTCACCGGCTACACCCCGCTGCCCGCCCAGGGCCCGGCCGCGGCGCACGCGGTCGCGTTCTCCCGGGGCGGTGGGTCGCTGGTGGCCGTGGCGACCCGGCTGCCCGACGGGCTGGCCGAGCGCGGGGGCTGGGGCGACACCGCGCTGCCGCTCCCGGGCGGGGCCACCGACTGGCACGACATGATCGCGAACGAGCCGGTCGCGTCGCCTGCGCCGAAGCTGGGGGACCTCCTGGCCCGCTACCCGGTCGCGCTGCTGGTCCGCCCGGCCTGACCGAGCGCGACTCGCTCCACCCCGCGAGGGGTACACGAGAGCTGTTCTCGGAACCACCGACAGCGCTGGTGTACCTCTCGCGGGCGGCTATTCCTCGTCGTCGACCACGTGGACAGCGGCTTCCTCGGCGGAGGCGCCGGCGCCGTCGATGCCGGCGTCCCCGGCGACCATCTGCTCCTCGCCGCCGTCGCTGCCGTCGAACGAGGCCTCGTCGATGGTGAGGCGGCCCGCCCGCCGGTCGCCGACCTCGACCGTCTCCTCGTCGAGGATCTCGGGCTCCTGGTCGTCGCGCACGAGTGCCGGGTCCTCGGCGTTCCAGGGATCCGGGATCTCGTCGGCGAGCCGCTCGTCGAGGGTCTCGTCGTCGCGGGTGTTCCACGGCCGCTCCGGCGGCGAGTACCCCTCGTCGAGGACGTCGACGAGGTCGGGATCGGCCAGCGTGTCCTCGGGCTGGAGCTGTGCGTTCTGGTCGGTGTCCGTCTCGCTGTCCGGGTCGGTCATGACGATGCAGCGTAGAACCTTCGCCGGTGACCGTCGCCACTCCCGCCCGGACGGGCACGTCCGGGCCCGCGTACGGGAGGATCGGTCCCCGTGACGGAGTTCGCCGTGTGGGCCCCCGACAGGAACCGCGTCAGCGTGCAGGTCGGCGACGACCGGCACCCGCTGCAGCCCGCCGCCGGAGGCTGGTGGCGCACCGTGCTGCCCGACCACGGGCACGGCACGGACTACGCCTTCCTGCTCGACGACGACCCGGCGCCGCTGCCGGACCCGCGCTCGCTCTGGCAGCCGGCCGGCGTCCACGAGCGGTCCCGGGTCTACGACCACGAGTCGTTCTGGTGGACCGACGACGCCTGGACCGGCCGCACCCTGGCCGGCTCGGTGCTCTACGAGTGCCACATCGGCACGTTCACCGACGAGGGCACCTTCGACGCCGCGATCGGCCGGCTCGACCACCTGGTCTCGCTGGGGATCGACCTGGTCGAGGTGCTCCCGGTCAACGCCGTCGACGGCCCGGTGAACTGGGGCTACGACGGCGTCGGCTGGTACGCGGTCACCGAGAACTACGGCGGCCCCGACTCGTTCAAGCGGTTCGTCGACGCCTGCCACGCCCGCGGGCTCGGCGTGGTGCTCGACGTCGTCTACAACCACCTCGGGCCCTCGGGCGCCTACCTGGACCGGTTCGGCCCGTACTTCGCCGGCTCCAACATCTGGGGCCCGTCGCTGAACCTGGACGGCACCGGGTCCGACGAGGTCCGCCGCTTCGTGATCGACAACGCGTTGATGTGGCTGCGCGACTTCCACGTCGACGGGCTGCGGATCGACGCGGTGCACGCGCTGCGCGACACCCGCGCCCAGCACGTCCTGGAGCAGCTCGCCGTCGAGGTCACCGCGCTGGAGGCGCACGTCGGGCGGCCGCTGTCGCTGATCGCCGAGTCCGACCTCAACGACCCGAAGATGATCACCGCGCGGGAGGGCGGCGGCTACGGCCTGGACGCCCAGTGGTGCGACGACGTGCACCACGCGCTGCACACCGTGCTCACCGGCGAGGGCCAGGGCTACTACCGCGACTTCGCCGACGCCGGGATGAACGGGCTCGCGCACGTGCTCACCCGCGGGTTCCTGCACGAGGGCACCTGGTCGTCGTTCCGCGGGCGCAGCCACGGCGCCCCGATCGACACCGCCCGGGTCCCGGGCAGCCGGCTGGTCACCTACCTGCAGAACCACGACCAGATCGGCAACCGGGCCACCGGCGACCGGCTCACCCACACGCTGTCGCCGGGGCTGCTGGCCTGCGGCGCGGCGCTGGTGTTCACCTCCGGCTTCACCCCGATGCTGTTCATGGGCGAGGAGTGGGGCGCGCGGACGCCGTGGCAGTTCTTCTCCCGGTTCCCCGACCCCGGTCTGCAGAAGGCCGTCCGGGAGGGCCGCCGCTCCGAGTTCGCCGACCACGGCTGGGCGGACTCCGCCGAGGTGCCGGACCCGAACGCGGACGCCACGTTCCTGGACTCGAAGCTGGACTGGTCCGAGCCGGAGAAGGAGCCGCACGCCACCCTGCTGCGGATGCACCGGGAGCTGATCGCGCTGCGCCGCGCCTGGCCGGAGCTCTCCGACCCGTGGCTGGACTCGGTCGGGGTGGACGTGCACGCCGAGGCCCGGACGCTGGTGGTGAACCGGGGCGCGATGCGGGTCGTGGTGAACCTCGGCCCGGACCCGGTGACCCTCTCGCTCGGGTCGACGATCACCCGGATCCTGCTCGCCTCGGAGCCCACCCGCAGCGAGGACGACTCGTTCACCGTCCCGGCGGAGGCGTTCGCGATCTGCCGGCTGTAGGCGCTGCGCACCTGTGAGTGCTTTTCGTTGCCGGGACCACGAAAAGCACTCACGGGTGCCACGCGCCATTCACCCGGACGCATGACGGACGCCACGGACCGTCCACACCGGGCTGTCAGGGTCGCGTCGGTCGCGAGGACGCGATCTCCCCCGCCCGACGCGCCCTCCGCGAGGTCCGATGACGTCCACTGCCGCCCCACCCGGGGCTCCACCCACCGGCCGGGAACCGGACCGGCCGCCCCGCCGCCGTCGCCGGTTCTCCGCCCGGGACCGGCATGACTTCTGGGTCTTCCTGGCGCTGGTCCTGCCGAACGTCGCGCTGATCATCGCCTTCGCCTACCGGCCGGTGCTGACGAACATCCAGTACTCGCTGCTGAACTGGACCCTGGGCTCGCAGACGGCGACCTTCGTCGGCCTGGACAACTACGTCCGGTTCCTGACCTCGCCGTCCAGCGTGACGATCCTGTGGACGACACTGGTGTTCACCGTCGTCACCGTCGGCGGGTCGATGGTGCTGGGCCTGCTCATCGCGCTGGCGCTGAACCGGCGGGTGCCCGGGACCGGCGTCGCGCGGGCCGCGGTGTTCTCGCCGTACGTGCTCTCCGGCGTCGGCGTCGGCCTGGTCTGGCTGTTCGTGTTCGACCCGACGATCGGCGTGCTGGGCTCGGTGCTGCGGGCCTTCGGCGGGACCGCCCCGGACTTCTTCAACGACCCGACGCTGTCGCTGGTCATGATCTGCGTCGTCTACGTGTGGAAGAACATGGGCTACGCCGCGGTGATCTACCTGGCGGGCCTGCAGTCGATCCCGCGTGACCTGCTGGAGGCCTCCGCGCTGGACGGCGCGTCGCCGAGGAGGACGTTCGTCAAGGTCGTCCTGCCGCTGCTGTCGCCGACGACGTTCTTCCTGCTGGTCACCAGCGTGCTGAACTCGCTGCAGGCGTTCGACCTGATCCGGATCATGACGCCGCTCGGTCGCGGGACGACGACGCTGATCTACGAGGCGTACCTGCAGGCCTTCGGCGGCTACAACCGCGGCGGCTACTCGGCCGCGGTGTCCACGATCCTGTTCGCGCTGCTCGTGGTCTTCACGATGGTGCAGCTGCGCTGGATGGAGAAGCGGGTGCACTACGCGTGAGAGCTCTGACTCCCCGCAAGCTCGCCGACGCCGCGCTGAGCGCCTACGTGCCGCTGCTGCTCGCCGTGATCGTCGTGGTGTTCCCGCTGCTCTGGATGGTGTTCTCCTCGTTCAAGCCGCTGCCCGAGATCATCACGCGGACGCCGGAGCTGTTCCCGGCCGACCCGACGTGGACGAACTACGCCACGGCCACCGACCGGCTGCCGTTCGCGCAGGTGTTCGTCAACTCGGTGCTGGTGACCACGATCGGCTCGGCGATCAAGGTCGCGCTGGCGATCCTCACCGCCTACGGCCTGGTGTTCGTCCGGTTCCCGTTCAAGAACGTCATCTTCGCGGGCCTGCTGGTGACGCTGATGGTCCCGCCGCAGGTGTCGCTGCTGCCGAACTACACGCTGATCACCGCGTTCGGCGGCGCCGACACCTACTGGGGGATCATCCTGCCCGGTCTGGGCACCGCGTTCGGGACGTTCCTGATGCGCCAGCACTTCCGGACGCTGCCGCCGAGCCTGCTCGAGGCGGCCGAGCTGGACGGCGCCGGGCACTGGCGGCGGCTGACCCGGGTGGTGCTGCCGGTGTCCGGGCCGACCGTGGCCACGGTCGCGCTGGTCACCATCGTCAACGAGTGGAACGACTACCTCTGGCCGCTCGTGATCGTCTCCCGGCCGGACATGATGACGCTCCCCGTGGGACTCACCCTGCTGGCCAACGTGGACAACCGCGCCGCGGCCTACGGGCAGCTGATGGCCGGGTCGGTCGCCGTCATCGTCCCCGTGCTCATCGTCTTCATCGCACTCCAGCGACACATCATCGCCGGCCTCACCCAGGGCGCGGTCAAGGACTGAGCCGTTCGGTCCTCCCCCGCCCACCCCTCGAAAGGAACACCTCGCCATGCGCGCTCCGTCCGTCGACCGGCGCTCCCTGTTCAAGTTCGCCGGCCTGGCCGGCGCCACCGCCGCCCTCGCGGCCTGCGGCGGTCCCTCCACCTCCGGCGGCGCCGGCGACACGGGAGGCGACATCGACTACTCCGGCGTGACGCCGGCCGGCGAGATCACCTGGTGGTCGAGCAACCCGGGCAGCTCCGAGGAGGTGTCCCGGCAGATCATCGAGCGCTTCCACCAGCAGAACCCTGACATCCGGGTCAACCTGGTGACCGCGGGCCAGAACTACGAGGAGATCGCCCAGCGGTTCCAGACCGCGCAGGCCGGCGGCACCCTGCCGGACCTGGTCCTGCTGTCGGACGTGTGGTGGTTCCGCTACTACATGCAGCGCTCGATCGTCCCGATGGACCCGCTGATCGAGGCGGTCGGGATCGACACCGCCGACTACCGCCAGGGGCTCATCGAGGACTACCGCTACGACGGCAGGCTGTGGGCGCTGCCCTGGGCCCGCTCGACGCCGATCTTCTACTACAACAAGGCGCACTGGGCCGCCGCCGGGCTGCCGGACCGTGCCCCGGAGACCTGGGCCGAGATGGCCGAGTGGGGCCCTCGCCTGCAGGGCGCCGGCAACGGCACGCAGAACGCCTTCCAGCTGCCCGCGCTCGCCGACTACGCGGGCTGGTCGTTCCAGAACAACCTCTGGGGCGAGGGCGGCGCGTGGAGCGACGAGTGGGACGTCACCTGCGACTCGGCCGAGTCGGTCCGGGCCATGCAGTTCCTGCAGGACGCGGTCTACACCGGACGGTGGGCCGGCGTCGCGGGCACCGACGGCACCACCGACCTCTCCGCCGGCGCGGTCAGCGCCACGATCGGCTCCACCGGCAGCCTGGTGACCGTGCTGGAGTCGTCGAACTTCGACGTCGGCGCCGGGTTCCTGCCGGCCGGCTCGGTATCTGGACCGGTCTGCCCGACGGGTGGGGCGGGCGTCGGCATCCCGGCCGGGATCGAGCCGGAGCGCCAGCTCGCCGCGGCCACCTTCGCGGCGTTCCTCACCTCGCCCGAGAACACCGTCGCGCTGTCCCAGGCCACCGGCTACCTCCCGGTCCGCGAGTCGGCCGACGTCGCGCCGCTGCTCGCCGAGACCGCGCTGCGCCAGGTCGCGCTCGACCAGCTCGACGTCACCCGCACCCAGGACCGGGCCCGGGCGTTCTTCCCGGGCGCCGACGGCGAGATCGCGCGGGCCTGCGCGAACATCCTCACCCAGCAGGCCGACGTCCAGGCCGAGCTGACCACGCTCAAGGGGACGCTGGCAGGCATCTACGACGGCGACGTGGCGCCGAACCTGTAATGGCCGCCGTCAGCTACGAGACGGCGACCCGGCGCTACCCGGGTTCGGACACCCCGGCCGTCGACGCCCTGGACCTGGAGATCACCGACGGCGAGTTCCTGGTCCTGGTCGGCCCGTCCGGGTGCGGCAAGTCGACGTCGCTGCGGATGCTGGCCGGGCTGGAGGACGTCGACGGCGGCGCCATCCGGATCGGCGAGCGGGACGTCACCGACGTCCGGCCCAAGGACCGCGACATCGCGATGGTGTTCCAGAACTACGCCCTGTATCCGCACATGACGGTGGCGCAGAACATGGGGTTTGCGCTGACCAACGCGGGCCGCCCGCGGGAGGAGATCGCGCGGCGGGTGGGCGAGGCGGCGGAGATCCTGGACCTGTCGGCACTGCTGGACCGCAAGCCGCGGGCGCTGTCCGGCGGGCAGCGCCAGCGGGTGGCGATGGGCCGGGCGATCGTGCGCGAGCCCGCGGTGTTCTGCATGGACGAGCCGCTGTCCAACCTGGACGCCAAGCTGCGGGTCTCGACGCGTACGCAGATCGCCGGGCTGCAGCGCCGGCTCGGGGTCACCACCGTCTACGTCACCCACGACCAGGTGGAGGCGATGACGATGGGTGACCGGGTCGCGGTGCTCGACCGCGGGGTGCTGCAGCAGTGCGCGACGCCGCGGGAGCTCTACAGCCGGCCGGTGAACGCGTTCGTCGCCGGGTTCGTGGGGTCGCCGGCGATGAACCTGGTGACCGTGCCGGTGTCCGGGGCTGCGAGGTCCGGGGCTGCGGTGTCCGGGGCTGCGGTCTCGCTCGGCGGGGTCTCCATCCCACTGCCCCGGGTCGCGCACTCGGGCTCGGTGACGGTCGGGATCCGGCCGGAGGACCTGCGACCGGCCGGCGAGGGTGTGGACGGGCTGGAGATCGTGGTCGACGTCGTCGAGGAGCTCGGGGCGGACGCCTACGTCTACGGCACCCTGCGTGCGAGCTCGACCGCAGCCGCCGCCGACGGGACCGCCCTCATCGCCCGGGTGGACCCGCGGACGCCGCCGGAGCGGGGCGCGTCGCTGCGCCTGGTACCGGACCCGGACCGCACGCACCTGTTCGACGGCGAGTCCGGCGCCCGGCTGGCCTGACCGGGCTGTCCTGACCGGGCTGGCCGGCGAAGATCATGGAATGGGTTCCGGTCGGTGCCACGGATGGCATCGACCGGAACCCGGACGGCGATCTTGCCAGTCCTCCGGGCGGTGAGGACCCGGGACAGCACTCGGCCGCGACCACCCACCTGGGGTGATCGCGGCCGGGTCGTGCGTCGGGGGACGGCTCAGATCAGGCCGAGCTTGGCGACCGCGTCGCGCTCCTCGCCGAGCTCGGCGACGCTCGCGTCGATCCGCCCGCGGGAGAACTCGTCGATCTCCAGGCCCTGGACGATCTTCCAGGAGCCGTTCTCCGAGGTGACCGGGAACGAGGAGATGATGCCCTCGGGGACGCCGTAGGAGCCGTCCGAGGGGATCGCGGCGGAGGTCCAGTCGCCGGCCGGGGTGCCGTTGACCCAGTCGTGGACGTGGTCGATCGCGGCGTTCGCGGCCGACGCGGCCGAGGACGCGCCCCGGGCCTCGATGATCGCCGCGCCGCGCTTGGCGACGGTCGGGATGAAGTCGTTCTCCAGCCACTCCCGCTCGACCTGCTCGGCGGCGATCTTGCCGCCGACCTCGGCGTGGAACAGGTCCGGGTACTGGGTGGCGGAGTGGTTGCCCCAGATCGTGAGCTTCTTGATGTCGTCGAGGCCCACGTCGAGCTTCTTGGCCAGCTGGGCCAGCGCGCGGTTGTGGTCGAGGCGGGTCATCGCGGTGAACCGCTCGGCCGGGACGTCCGGCGCGGAGGCCTGGGCGATCAGAGCGTTGGTGTTGGCCGGGTTGCCGACGGCCAGGACGCGGATGTCGTCCGCGGCGCCGTCGTTGATGGCCTTGCCCTGCGGGCCGAAGATGCCGCCGTTGGCCTCGAGCAGGTCGCCGCGCTCCATGCCCTTGGTGCGGGGGCGGGCGCCGACCAGCAGGGCGACGTTGGTGCCGGAGAAGGCGGCTCCTGCGTCGTCGAAGATGTCGATGCCGCGCAGCAGCGGGAACGCGCAGTCGTCGAGCTCCATCGCGGTGCCCTCGGCGGCCTTGACCGCCTGCGGGATCTCCAGGAGGTTCAGCTTGACCGGGGTGTCGGACCCCAGCAGCTGCCCGGAGGCGATCCGGAAGAGCAGCGCGTAACCGATCTGGCCAGCGGCTCCGGTGACGGTGACGGTAACGGGGGTAGCAGACACGCGCAGGACCCTAGCCCCGTCGCGGCGGGAGCGCCGCGACGGGGAGCACACCGATCGATACAGGTGGTCGGAAGCACATCCCGCATGGGCCGTTTGCGAACGAGACGTCGGTGTTTCCCCGGCAGCCGGGCGCCCCGGATCGGGCGAGCATGGCGACACCGTAACGCCGACGACCGGGAGGTCGACCCTCCACATGACACACCGCTACGCCCGCTACCGATCCACAACGGACGGTCGGGTCGAGGCGCGTGCTTCCGACTCGCCGCCCGGTGCGTCGTGGACCGAGGCCGGGGACCGGAGATTCGTCGTGGACTCGAGGGCGGAGTCTCCGCTGCGGCACCACCCCCGCGGCTGGCTGATCCCCGGAGCCGGTGCACTCGGCGCCGCGGTCCTGGCCGGTGCCTCGTTCGCCCCTCTGCTGCGCGAGAGCGTCGTGATCGGACTGGTCAACATCATGGTGGCGATCACGTTCACCGCCACCGGCCTCCTGCTGTTCGGCGAACGGGGGCAACGCGGCACCGGAGTCGCACTGGTGGGGGCGGCCGGGTTCTACGTCGTCTCGTACTGGTGGTCCTGGCCCGCGCACTGGCAGGTCGGGCCGGTCGCGCTGCTGTCCTACGTCGGCGGATACCTCTGGTTCGTGCTCGGCATCTACGCACTGCTGCGCTATCCCGGACCGCGGCTCGCGCGCTGGTGGGACCGGACCTACGTCGCCCTGCTCGCCGGCTGGGTCGTGCTCCCGAAACTGCTGCTCGCCACGGTGTCGTCGCCCGCCTGGATCGGCGACGGTTTCGGCCCCGCCGCCTGGTGGCCGGCTCTCGCCCCCGACGCCGATCTGTTCCGGAGCGGAGCGCAGGTCGCGGACGTCGGACTCGTCGTGGTCGCCGTGCTGGTGCTGGTCCCGCTGACGCTGAAGGTGCAGCGCTCGCACAGCGTCGACCGGATCGACGCGGTGCCCGGGATGGTGGCCGCTGCCACGGTCATGCTGTCCGGATCGGCCTACCTGCTCGCGCGGTTCGGCCCCGTCTCCGCCGAGACCGTCGACGTGCTCCGCGCGGTGATCGGGATCGCCGCCCTGTTCACCCCGATCGCTTTCCTCACCAGCGCGATGCAGCGCCGCCTCGCGCGCGCCGCACTGGCGGACCTGGTGGTGCAGCTCGTCGACTCGCCGGAACCGCGGGCGGTCCAGGACGAGCTGCGTCGTAGCCTGCCCGACCCGACGCTCACGGTGTGGTTCTGGCTGCCCGAGCGCGCCGTGTTCGTCGACGTCGACGCCCACCCGGCCGAGGTGCCGCCGACCGAGGGCCGCTTCCCCGTCGAGGTCCGCACCGGCGACGACGCCCCGCTCGCCGTGATCGTCTGCGATCCGTCGCTGCGCCGGCATCCCGGCCTCGTCGCGCCGGCGGTCGCCGCGTGCCGGTTCGCTCTGGAGAACACCCGGTTGCAGGCCGACCTACGCGAACAGCTGCGCGAGCTGCAGGCCGCGGCGATCCGCCTCACACACGCCGAGTCGACCGGTCGGCGCAAGATCGAGCGGGATCTGCACGACGGTGCCCAGCAGACCCTGTGGGCCGCCCGGATGAGTCTGGGCGAGGCCCGGCGGCAGGTCGAGGCGGGAAGCGTCGCGCATGCCGCGATCCGGAAGGCACAACACGATCTGACCGCGGCCACCGACGAGCTGCGCCGGCTCGCCGGCGGGATCTCGCCGCCGATTCTCACCCAGTCGGGGTTGCGGCCGGCGCTGGAGGGCGTGATCGAACGACTGGACATGCGGATCGTGTCGTCCATCCCGGACCGGCGCTTCGACGCCGCCGTGGAGAGCACCGCGTACTTCGTCGCCTGCGAGGCGCTGACCAACGCCATGAAGTACTCCGCGGCGACGGTCGTCCGCGTGGACATCGAGGTCGAGCCCGACACGCTCGCGATCCGGGTCGTCGACGACGGCACCGGCGGCGCCTGCCCGTCCGACGGCACGGGTCTGGCCGGGATCCGCGACCGCGCCCGGGCGATCGGAGGATCGATGACGGTGTGCAGTCCCGTCGGTGGCGGGACGCGGGTGGAGGTCTCGTTGCCATGCGCGTAGCGATCGCCGACGACTCGGGCATCTTCCGCGACGGCCTGACCCGGCTGCTGGTCAACGCCGACGTCGAGGTCGTCCATGCGGCCAGGGACGGGGCCGAGCTCGTCGCCTTCGTCGACCACGATCCGCCCGACGCCGTGATCGTCGACGTGCGGATGCCGCCGACGCTCACCGAGGAGGGTCTGGACACCGCCGAGCGGATCAAGGCCCTGCACCCGGCGGTCGGGGTTCTGGTGCTGTCGACCTACGGCGAGACCTCGTACGCGATGCGCCTGATGCGGATCCCGCAGCAGGGGGTCGGTTACCTGCTCAAGGACCGGGTCGACGACGTGGGCGTGCTGGTCCGTTCGCTGCACACGGTGATCGCGGGGAAGCCCGCCGTGGACCCCGAGATCATCGCGCGGCTGCTCCGGCGCGAGGTCGCCCGCAGTGCGGTGACCGATCTGGCCGAGCGTGAGCGCGAGGTTCTGCGCCTGATGGCCGAAGGACGATCGAACGCCGGGGTCGCCGAGGAGATGGGGATCAGCGCACGGACGGTCGAGACCTACGCCGCGCGGGTGTTCACCAAACTGTCCATTCCGGACGACAGCAGCGGCAACCGTCGCGTCCTCGCCGTACTCGCCTGGCTCCGGGACGGCATGCCGCCGCCGTGACTCCATTGCTCCGAAAGGACCAACCGGGCGCGGGTTCCCCCGCCCCCGATCGCGGGACATCGCGGATTCGCGAGCCCCCCTCACCGCCCTAGCGTCGGTGCCGACACGATCTCCTCCCCCTCGTCTCGTCCCCCGAGAGGAACGACATGCGCCGCACCCTCGTGCTCACCGCGATCCTCGCCGCAGTCACCGTCGGCGCAGCTCCGACGGCCCTCGCCGCCGTTCCCACCGCCGCCGTCGCCCAGCCCGGTCCGACCCGTCTGGTCGACTGCGGCCGCGTCTCCGAAGGAGACGTCGGTCCGTGTTCCGCGATGGTCCAGGCCGCGCTCAACGACACCGGCGCTCCGTACGGCCTCACCGAGGACGGCCGCTTCGGGCCCGGCACGCGGATCGCGCTGCTGGACTTCCAGGGGCGGAACCGCCTCGGCGCCGACGGCATCGCCGGCCCCGAGACGCTGCGGCTCCTCGACCACGTCGCCGCCGTGGCGCGTCAGGGCGGGGTCGCCTCGCCGCGGCCGGCGCCGCTCCAGCCGTGCGGCCAGCGCCAGGTCCGGCACAACGGCACCTGCCTCGACACCGGCGGCGTCGTCGCCGGTGGCAGGTCGGCCGTCGAGTGCGCGGACGAGGCGACCCGCAGGGCCGTCAAGAAGATCCTCGACGAGGAGACCGCCGCCGGTGCCGCCAAGCAGGGGGCACGGCAGCTCGGCAAGAAGCTGCTCAGCGTGCCCAGCATCTTCAAGTGCGCGCTCTGGGACCTCTGATCCCCCGTTCCCCCATCTCTACCCGAGGAGCACACCATGCCCCGCACCACCCTGCGACGCCGTCTCGCGGCGTTCTCCGCCGCGACCGCGGCTGCTCTCGCACTGGCCGTGACGGTCGCGGCCCCGGCCCAGGCCGCCCAGTCCGACCCGCTGCGGGACGAGGCCCGGCGGATCATGTCGATGGACTATCAGACCTTCGTCGATCACAAGGCGAACGTCGCCTACCCGACCGCCTTCAACTGGACCGACGACGGCTGCAGCGGACCGCAGGAGGTGCGCTGGATCTATCGCGACCTCTTCGAGAAAGCGTGCGAGCAGCACGACTTCGGCTACCGGAACTACGGCCTCGAGACCGGCGGGCTACACCTCGGCCCGAACGAGGACACCCGGGCCTGGATCGACAGGAGGTTCTCCGAGGAGATGCGTCGGACCTGTGCACGCAGCTTCTCCAAGCCGTGGCAGACGTACAACCGGATCTTCTGCGACGGGCAGGCCGCACACGTGTTCGCCGCTGTGCGCAACGCCAAGGAGGCCAAGGACTCCTTCTACTCCTGATCGACCGGCCGGAGGACGCCGGTAGCGTCACCGTGGTGCCCGGCCGCGCGGTCGCAGACCGCTCCCCCGCCCCGGATCTCGCGCGCGGCGCCGTCCTGCTGCTGATCGCGGTGGCGAACGCGCACACCTTCGTGACCGACCGCGGGATCGGGGTGCGCGGCTATCCGCGCGACCTCACCGGTGCGGACGGGCTGGTCGCCGCGGTGCAGCTGGTGTTCGTCGACGGCCGGGCGTACCCGATGTTCGCGCTGCTGTTCGGCTACGGCGCCGTCACGCTGGCCCGCCGACGGGCCACCGGCGACCCGGACGAGGGGGCGGCTCTCGTCCGGCGGCGCGGTCTCGCGCTGTTCGCGATCGGTGCCGCGCACGCGGTCCTGCTGTGGTCCGGCGACGTCGTCGCCGCCTACGGGCTGCTCGCGGTGCTGCTGGCCGGTCTGCTGGTGCGCGGCAGCACGACGGCCCTGGTCGCGACGGCGGCCGGCACCGTCACCGTGGCCTGCCTGCTGCACCTGCCGGTGGCGCTGACCGATGCCGACGTCGCGTCGTCGTCGCCGTCGCTGGTCGAGCCCTCGGTGTTCGCAGCGGCCGCGGACCGGTTCGGGGAGTGGCTGTTCGGCTACCTGCCGGTGAACGCGCTCGCGCTGGCCGGCGCGGTCGCTGCCGGAGTGCTCCTGGCGCGGGCCGGCTGGCTCGACGACCCGGTGCGCCACCGGCGTCCGCTGACCTGGCTCGCCGCTGCCGGGGCGGGCGCCGGGATCGCGGGCGGGCTGCCGCTGGCGCTCGTCGCCGCCGGGGTGTGGACGCCGTCGCTCGGGCCCGCGCTGCTGGCCGGCGGGGCGCACGCGGTGTCCGGCTACGCCGCCGGGGCCGGCTACGCCGCGATCGCCGGCCTGGTGGCCGGGCGCTGGGCGCGGTCCGGCAGCCGCACCACCCGCGCCGGCGCCGGGTCACCGGGCACCGACGCCGGTGCGTCGAGCACCCACGCCACGGTCCCGATCCCGGTCTCGCCCGCCGCCGGCGCTCACACGCCCGCCGGAGCCGGTCCGGGCCCGGTCGGGCGGGCGCTGCTGGCGACCGGGCAGCGGTCGCTGTCGGCGTACCTGGCCCAGTCGGTGGCGTTCGTGGCGCTGTTCCCCGCGTGGACGCTCGGGCTCGGGTCCGGGCTGCCGGTGTGGGCGGCGACGCTGTGCGGGATCGGCGTGTGGCTGGTGAGCGTGCTGGTGGCCGCCGCGTCGGCCCGCGCCGGGTGGCGGGGCCCCGCCGAGGTGGCCCTCCGCCGCCTCACCGACGGCCGCGGCCGCGCCGCCCGGCGGCCGGACGCTCCCGAGCCCGGCTGACGCTCAGGTGCGGCGGCGGGAGGTGACGACGCCGGTGTTGAACCCGGCCAGGTGCAGGCCGCCAGCGAACCGGGCGTGCTCGACCTTGAGGCAGCGGTCCATCACGACCTCGAGCCCGGCCTCCTCCGCGCGGCGCGCCAGGTCCTCGTCGAACAGCCCGAACTGCAGCCAGAAGGTGCGCGGGAGCGGCTGCTCCGCCGTCCCACGCAGCGCGAGGACCTCGTCGAGGACCCCGCCGAGGTCCGCGGGCTTGCGGAACACGTCGACCAGGTCCGGGACGACCGGCAACGCGTCCAGGGACGGGTACACCGGCCGGCCGAGGATCTCGTCCGCCATCGGGTTGACGAAGTAGACCTCGAACCCGGTGGAGCCGAGCAGGTAGGTGGCGACGAAGTTGCTGGCCCGCGACGGGTTCGGCGACGCCCCCACCATCGCGACGGTCCGGGTCTCCGAGAGGATCTGCGCGCGCCGCGCGGCGGACGGGTTCTCCCAGGTCATGCGCCTTCTCCCTTGCTCGCCGCGGTCAGCGCCTGGTCGAGGTCCCAGATGATGTCGTCCGGGTCCTCCAGGCCGACCGAGATCCGGATCATGTCGGCCGGCACACCGGCGCTCGTCAGCTGCTCCGGGGTGAGCTGCTGATGGGTGGTCGACGCCGGGTGCAGGACCAGGGTGCGGGCGTCGCCGACGTTGGCCAGGTGGCTGCACAGCTGCACCGACTCGATGAACCGGGCACCCGCGCTCCGTCCGCCCCGCACGCCGAACGCGAACACCGCGCCGGGGCCGTCGGGCAGGTAGCGCGCGGCGCGCTCGTGGTGCGGGTGCGACGGCAGGGCCGGATACGTCACGTACTCGACCCGCGGGTCGGCCGCCAGCCAGTCGGCGACCACGCGGGCGTTGGCGACGTGCTGGTCCATCCGCTGCGGCAGCGTCTCCACCCCCTGCATCAGCAGGAACGCCGAGTGCGCGGACAGCGAGGCACCGACGTCGCGCAGCTGCTCGGCGCGCAGCTTGGTGAGGAAGCCCAGCTCCTGGAAGTTGCCCCACCAGGACAGCCCGCCGTAGGACGGCACCGGCTCGGTCATGCCCGGGAAGTTGCCGTTGCCCCAGTCGAACGTCCCCGCGTCGATCACGACCCCGCCCAGGGTGCTGCCGTGCCCGCCGAGGAACTTGGTCACCGAGTGGATGACGATGTCGGCCCCGTGCTCGATCGGCCGGCACAGGTAGGGCGTGGCCAGCGTGGCGTCGACGATCAGCGGGACGCCCGCGGCGTGCGCCACCTCGGCGAGCCCGGCGATGTCGGCCACCTCGCCGCCCGGGTTGGAGACGACCTCGCAGAACACGAACTTCGTGTTCGGTGCGATCGCGGCGGCGTAGTCGGCCGGGTCGGTGCCGGGGACGAAGGTGGTGTCCACCCCGAAGCGGCGCAGCGTCACGTCGAGCTGGGTGATCGTTCCGCCGTACAGCCCGGCCGCGGCGACGGCGTGGTCCCCGGCGCCGGCGAGCGCGGCGAAGGTCAGGAACTCCGCGGCCTGCCCGCTGGCCGTGCAGACCGCGCCGATGCCGCCGTCCAGGCTGGCCAAGCGCTCCTCGAGCGCGGCGACCGTCGGGTTCGCGATCCGCGAGTAGATCAGCCCGTACTTCTGCAGCGCGAACAGCGCGGCGGCGTCGTCGGTGTCGCGGAAGACGTAGCTGGTGGTCTGGTGGATCGGGACCGCCCGCGACCCGGTCGCCGCGTCCGGCACCGTCCCGGCGTGCACGGCGCGGGTACGGAAGCCCCACGCCCGGTCCTGCTGATGTTCGTCGCCCACTCCCCCATCCTGCCTCCTGACGGGCCGCCGCGGTTCTGGGTACCGTCCGTGACGTGAAGATCGACGCACGGCTGCGGGACACACTGGACACCGTGGCCCGGGACGTCCGGGTCTGCGAGGAGATCGGCTACGACGGCGCCTGGAACGGCGAGAACCGCGCCGACGGGTTCCTCCCGCTGGTACTGGCGGCCGAGCACTCGACCCGGCTGCAGGTCGGCCCGTCGGTGGCGATCGCGTTCGCCCGCACCCCGATGACGGTCGCCTACCCGGCCTGGGACCTGCAGCGGTACTCGCGGGGCCGCCTCGTGCTCGGTCTCGGCAGCCAGATCCGCCCGCACGTCACCCGCCGGTTCTCGATGCCGTGGTCACGTCCCGCGGACCGGATGCGCGAGTTCGTCGTCGCGCTGCGCGCGATCTGGGACGGCTGGGCGACCGACGAGCCGGTCGCGCACCGCGGCGAGTTCTACGACCACTCACTGATGACGCCCGCGTTCGTGCCGCCGGAGAACCCGCACGGCCCGCCCGCGGTGTTCCTCGCCGCCGTCGGCCCGCGGATGCTGAAGGTCGCCGCCGAGGTCGCCGACGGCCTGTTCGTCCACCCGTTCTGCACCCGACGCTACCTGGAGGAGGTCATCGCCCCGACGGTCGCCGCGCACCGGCCGGCCGGGGCGGCACCGCTGGAGATCGCGCTGTCGCCGTTCGTCGCGCTCGACGAGGCCGAGCTGGCCGAGGTCCGGCGGCGGATCTCGTTCTACGGCTCCACCCCCGCCTACCGCCCGGTGCTCGACCTGCACGGCCGCGGGGACCTGCAGGACGAGCTGAACCGGCTGTCCAAGCAGGGCCGCTGGGACGACATGGTCGGCCTGGTCGACGACGAGCTGCTCGACCTCATGTGCGCCGCCGGGGACCCGGCCGAGGTCGCCGCCGGGCTGCGCCGGCGCTGGGGCGCGACGGCCGACCGGCTCCGGTTCACCGTGCCCGGCGAGACCCCGCCACCCGAGCGGTTCGCCGAGCTGGTGACCGCGCTGCGGACGGGCTGATCAGCTCTTCCCCGTGGCCGGCACCCGGACCAGGCCCTCCTGCATGCAGGTGGCGACCAGCCGGCCGTCGGCGGTGAAGAAGCGCCCGCTGCCGAGCCCGCGGCCACCGGACGCGGCCGGCGAGAAGCACTCGTAGAGCAGCCACTCGTCGGCGCGGAACGGCTCGTGGAACCACATCGCGTGGTCGAGGCTGGCCATCTGCAGCTCGGTCGAGGGCACGTCGTGCCGGGCCGGGACCGAGCCGAGCAGGGTCAGGTCGCTGGCGTAGGTGAGCAGGCAGACGTGCAGCAGGTCCTCGTCGGGGAGCGTGCCGTCGGCCCGGAGCCACAGCCGCATCGGCTCGTCGCTCGGGCCGGTCCGCCGCGGCGACCACGTCGGCTCGTCGATCAGCCGGATGTCCAGCGGCCGGGGCAGCCGGGCGAGGTATCCCCCCTCGCCGCGCAGCGAGCGGGTGGCCAGGTCGTCGACGTCGGTCGGGGCGGGGACCCCGGCCGGCATCGGCTCGGTGTGCCACAGCCCGTGCTGGGCCAGCTGGAACGACGCGGAGAGCGCGAAGATCGCCTCGCCGCGCTGGATCGCCCGCACCCGCCGGGTCGTGAACGACCGGCCGTCGCGGATCCGCTCGGTCTCGTAGACGATCGGGATCCGCGGATCCCCGGGGCGGATGAAGTAGGCGTGCAGCGAGTGCACCCGCCGGTCGGCG
This sequence comes from Pseudonocardia nematodicida, assembly GCF_040105385.1. NCBI lineage: Bacteria > Bacillati > Actinomycetota > Actinomycetes > Pseudonocardiales > Pseudonocardiaceae > Pseudonocardia > Pseudonocardia nematodicida. The sequence goes on along the minus strand of NZ_JBEDNQ010000007.1, from coordinate 118,718 downwards.
GGCACGGTCCGCCCGGCCGCGACGAGCGCCTGCCCGGCGACCTGGCCGCCGAACACCCGGGGCAGCGACACCGGCGGGCTGACCCCGCGGAAGAGGTTGTCCTCGAGCCGTTCCAGGTCCAGCAGCGCGACCAGGTCGTCGAGGACGGCCTGGCCGCGCGGGATGCCGTCGGCGGCGGTCTCCCGCGCCGGCGACTCGGGATCGGAACTCACGGGATCGGCACTCACACGGGGTGAGTCTGCCAGCCCGGTCCCTGTCCCGATCTCAGGTCAGGTCGTCCTCGCCCAGCCGGTGCACCCGGATCAGGTTGGTCGAGCCGACGGTGGCCGGCGGCGATCCGGCGACGATGACCACGAGGTCGCCCGGCTTGAACCGGCCGATCGAGAGGATCGCGTGGTCGACCTGGCGGACCATGGCGTCGGTCGAGTCGACCTTGTCCACCAGGAACGTCTCCACGCCCCAGGTCATCGCCAGCTGGCTGCGCACCGCGGGCTCCGGGGTGAAGGCCAGCAGCGGCAGCCGGGTGTGCAGCCGGGACAGCCGCCGGACGGTGTCGCCGGACTGCGAGAACGCGACGAGCGCCCGCGCCGAGAGCCGCTCGCCGATGTCGCGCGCGGCGTAGGACAGCACGCCGCGCTTGGTGCGCGGGACGTGGTTCAGCGGCGGGACGTCCGCCGGCCCGGCCTCCACGGCCTCGACGATCTCGGCCATCGTGCGGACGGTCTTGATCGGGTAGCGGCCGACGCCGGTCTCCCCGGAGAGCATCACGGCGTCGGTGCCGTCGAGCACGGCGTTCGCGACGTCCGAGGCCTCGGCCCGGGTCGGGCGCGAGCTAGTGATCATCGACTCCAGCATCTGGGTGGCGACGATGACCGGCTTGGCGTTCTCCCGGGCGATCTGCACCGCGCGCTTCTGGACCAGCGGCACGTTCTGCAGCGGGAGTTCGACGCCCAGGTCACCGCGGGCGACCATGATGCCGTCGAAGGCCAGCACGATGGCCTCGAGGTTGTCGACGGCCTCCGGCTTCTCCAGCTTGGCGATCACCGGGAGCCGGCCGCGGCCGGCGTTGTCCATGATCTTGTGGACGAGGTCGATGTCGGCCGGGCTGCGCACGAAGGACAGGGCGATCACGTCGACCTGCAGCGACAGCGCGAACTCCAGGTCGGCGACGTCCTTCTCGGACAGCGCCGGCACCGAGATGTTCATCCCGGGCATCGACAGGCCCTTGTTGTCCGAGACCGGCCCGCCCTCGGTGACCCGGCAGACGACGTCGTTGCCCTCGACGCCGACGACCCGCAGGCCGACCTTGCCGTCGTCGACGAGCAGCCGGTCGTCGACCCGGGCGTCCTGGGCGAGGCCCTTGTAGGTGGTGGAGACGCGGTCCCGGGTGCCGGGGACGTCGTCGACGGTGATCCGCACCTCCTCACCGGTCTGCCACTCACAGGGGCCCTCGGCGAACCGCCCGAGGCGGATCTTGGGGCCCTGCAGGTCGGCGAGGATCCCGACGGCGCGGCCGCTGGCGTCCGCGGCGGCGCGGACCATGTCGTAGACGCGCTTGTGGTCCTCGCGGTCACCGTGGCTGAAGTTCAGCCGGGCCACGTCCATCCCGGCGTCGACGAGGTCCCGGATCCGGTCGGGGGTCGCCGTGGCCGGACCGATGGTGCAGACGATCTTGGTTCGACGTGTCACGCGGACCAGGGTAGCGCCGTACTGGAACGATCAGGATCCGGCGGTGCGGCGGGTCGGTGTCCGATTCGTGGATCTCGGGGTGCGGGAGGATGACGGTGTGCGCGCGCTCCCCTTCGTCCTCGCCCTGGTGCTCAGCGTCCTCGTGCTGTTCACCCCGGCGTCGGGGGTGCCGACGGCGCCGCCGGGCACCGACAAGGTCGTCCACCTGCTGCTGTTCGCCGCGCTGGCGGTGACCGGGCGGGTCGCGGGACTGCCCGCCCGGCCGCTGCTCGCCGGGCTCGTGCTCTACGCCGTGTTCTCCGAGGTGCTGCAGGCCCTGCTCCCGCTCGGCCGCAGCGGGGATCTCGCCGACGTCGCGGCCGACGTGCTGGGCGCCGGGCTCGGGCTGGCGGTGGCCGCCGGGGCCGGGGCCCTGCGGCGGCGCCGCTCCCGCCCCGCGGACCGGCCGGCGCGCCCCGCGGATCAGCCGGTCGACCCGCCCTCCCCGCTCGCGTAGCGCATCAGCGTCCCGGCGATCGCCTTCGTGTAGCGGTCGAGCTTGGTCCGGTCGACGTTGTCGAGCGTGTCGCAGGCCTGGTGGTAGCAGGGGTCGTGGATCTCGCCGGCCTGCCCGCCCCACTTCCGGGCCTGCTCGGCGGTCTTGATCTCGGAGTCCCCGGTGACCGCGGCCGTGGTCGGGATCCCGGCCTCGGCGAAGTAGTAGTCGTCGTCGCCGTAGAGCGCCATCCGCTCCGGCTCCACCCCGGTCTTGCTGAGCTCCTCGTACAGGACCTCGGCGGCCTCCTCCGACCCGGGCGGGCCGGTCTCCTCCTCGTCCTCGCCGACCCCGCCCTGGACGTAGTAGCCGCCGTTGACCGAGCCGAGCATGTCGGCGTTGAGATAGAGCCGGTGGCCGTCCCGTTCGGCGCGGGACAGCTCGCGCACGTAGCTCCGGGACCCGAGCAGGCCCTCCTCCTCGCCGCCCCAGAGGCCGAACGCCACGGTGTCGCGCAGGCCCTCCGGGCTGCCCCCGAGCCGGGTCGCGATCTCGAGCATCGCGGCGACGCCGGAGCCGTCGTCGTTGATGCCCGGGCCCTCGGTGACCGAGTCCAGGTGCGCTCCGGCCAGCACCACGGACTCCGGGTCGCCGGTGCGGGTGCGGGCGACGACCTGGCGCAGCTCGTCGCCCCGGTCGGACTCGTAGAGCGGGGTCTCGACGTCGAACCCGGCCGTGCGCAGCACGCCGACCACGTAGTCGACCGACGCCTCGTACCCCGGGGTCCCCTCGGCGCGGTTGCCGCCGTTCTCGTCGGCGATCCGCTGCAGCGCCTCCAGGTGGACCCACGCCGCGTCAGCCGACACGGCGGCGGACAGCTGGCCCGCGAGCGCGTTCCCCGGTGGCGGGGCGGCGGGCGGCTGTGTGGAGGTGGCACCCGAGCAGGCGGTGAGGACGAGTGCGCCGACGACGGCCAGGGCGGCCACACGGCCCCTGTCCACCCCGCCGCGGGCCGGCCACCATCGGTGCGGCCGGACCTGCCACCCGCGCACCCGGTCCCTCACGTGTCCGCCGCCCATACCGCTCCCCCAGCGTCGTCGCCTGTTCGGTGTTCGGACCCACCCGGTCAGAAGGTTCGGGCGGTTCGTCCGGGGCGAAACGGTCGCACAGGGAGACGGCGTGCGCGATATGGGTCACCCGGTCTCGTTACCGGCGGGGCAGCTCCGATGACCCCACGTGATCATCCAGCCAGTCCGCGACCGGGCGGGCGGTGCGCCAGACCGTGCGGACCCGGTCCCGGGCCCGCGGGCCGTGCAGCACCCCGTCCGGCGGCCAGCGACGGGAGACGTAGAGCCCCTTGTGCCGCAGCAGGTCCAGCCGGGGATGGTCGGGGTCGGTGCCGCGCGGGCGGGTCTTGAGCTGCTCCCCGTCGACGGTCAGGCCGTCGGCTTCGGCGGCGGCCAGCCGGGCGCGCAGGTCCTCGCCGCGGCGCTCGTCGTCGACCGCCGTGCGGTAGCGGGACACCTGGTCGGGGGCCATCACGTAGTAGCCGCCCGCGGCCAGCATTCCCTCGGACGAGACCTCGACGTAGAACGGTGCCGTGTAGCCCCCGCAGTGCGTCTTGAACGGCGTCTTGTCGTGCGAGAACCGGACGTCGCGGTACGGGCGGAAGACTTTTCCGGGGCCGAACTCGGGCTCCAGGTCGTCGAGCAGCGCCAGCATCGGCCCGCGGACGTCGCGTTCGTAGACCTCGCGCTGGTCGGTCCAGTAGGCCCGCGAGTTGTCGGCGAGCAGGCCGTCGTAGAACTCGACGGCGCCCTCGCCGAAGCCCGCGAAGGCGCTCATCCGCCCTCGCGCCCCGGAGACTCGGCGGGGTCGGCCGGCTCGGCCTCCGGATCGGGCTGGTGGAAGTCCTCCCGGCCCTTCGGGGCGACGACGAGGTAGACCACGGCCCCGAGGAACACCACCGCGGAGACGACGACGTTGATCCGCACGTCACCGAAGACGGTCGTCGCCGGGTCGGTGCGCATCAGCTCGATGAAGAACCTGCCGAGCGTGTAGCCCGCGACGTAGACCGCGAAGGCCCGCCCGTGCCCGAGCCGGAACCGGCGGTCGGCGACCACCACCACGGCGGCGACCAGCAGGTTCCACAGCAGCTCGTAGAGGAAGGTCGGGTGCACGACGGCGATCGCCGAGCCGGTCGCGACCCCGCCGAGCGGGTCCTCCAGCCCGGTTCCCGGGTCGACCCGCCGGTAGATCTCCAGGCCCCACGGCAGCGTCGTCGGCCCGCCGTAGAGCTCCTGGTTGAACCAGTTCCCGAGCCGGCCGATCGCCTGCGCGACGACGATGCCCGGCGCCACGGCGTCGGCGAACAGCGGCAGCGGGACACCCGCCCGCCGGCAGCCGATCCAGGCACCGACCGCGCCGAGCGCGATCGCGCCCCAGATCCCGAGCCCGCCGTTCCAGATCGCCAGCGCGGCCCACGGGTCGCCACCGGGTCCGAAGTAGACGTGCCAGTCGGTGGCGACGTGATAGAGCCGGCCGCCGAGCAGGCCGAACGGCACCGCCCACACCGCGACGTCGAGCACCGTGCCGGCCCGCCCGCCGCGCGCGACCAGGCGACGCTCACCCCACCACAGGGCGACGGCGATGCCGGCGATGATGCAGAGCGCGTAGGCCCGCAGCGGGATCGGGCCGATGTGCCAGACCCCGCGGTCCGGGCTCGGGATGTACGCCGGGAGCATCCCGGCGGCGGTCGACAGCACCGCTCAGCTGCCGGTGCGGCTGCAGGAGGGGTGGAACCCGGCGGCGACCAGCCCGCGGACCGCGGCGGCCGGGTCCCCGCTGGTGACCAGGCCCTCACCGACGAGCACCGCGTCGGCGCCCCAGCCGGCGTAGGTGAGCAGGTCACCCGGGCCGCGGACCCCGGACTCCGCCACCTTGATCACGTTCGACGGCAGCCCGGGCGCGATCCGCCCGAACACCGAACGGTCCACCTCGAGGGTGTGCAGGTCGCGGGAGTTGACCCCGATGAGCTTCGCCCCGGCCTCCAGCGCGCGGTCGCACTCCTCCTCGGTGTGCACCTCGACCAGCGGGGTCATGCCGAGCGACTCGACCCGGTCGAGCAGCGACGCCAGCACCGGCTGCTCCAGCGAAGCCACGATCAGCAGCACGACGTCCGCGCCGTGCGCACGGGCCTCGTGCACCTGGTAGGGCGTGACGATGAAGTCCTTGCGCAGCAGCGGGACGTCCACCCGGGCGCGGACCGCGTCGAGGTCGGCGAGCGAGCCGCCGAACCGGCGCTGCTCGGTGAGCACGCTGATCACCCGGGCGCCGTTGTCCGCGTAGGCGGCGGCCAGCTCGGCCGGGTCCGGGATGTCGGCCAGGTCGCCCTTCGACGGGCTGGTCCGCTTCACCTCGGCGATCACGCCGACGCCGGGCTCGCGCAGCGCGGCCATCGCGTCCCGGGGCGGCGGGGCCGCCGCCGCCCGCTTCTTGATCTCAGCCAGGTCGACGGCCCGCTCGCGCTCGGCGAGATCCTCCCGGACACCGTCCACGATGGACTCCAGGACGCTGGGTACGCGTCCGCCGTCACCGTTCTGCCGGTCCACCGCGCGGTCCCCCCTCCGCTCGTCCGACGAGTCGTCGCCGGTCATGCTAGTTGTCACCCTCACGCGGCCCGACGGTCGGGTCGCCGCCCGCGTCGAGCCGCTCCCAGGCCGCACGGTCCGGGTCCGAGGGAGGCGCCGCCTGCGCCCCGGGGGCCGCGTAGCGCGACCCCAGCTTCGGCAGCCGCGGTTCGCGCACGACCAGCAGCACCGACGCCGCGACGGCGAGCACCCCGCCGGCGACGGCCAGCCACGGCCAGCCGGTCGCGGTCACCGCGCCGATCCCCTCCGGCGCCGCACCGGAGTTCAGCCCGGACCGGGCAGAGGCCAGCTCGACCGGCGTCGGGGGGACGGCCAGCAGCCGCAGCGTGAGCACGACGGCGGCCGCCGACGCGAGCCCGACCAGCACGCCGAGCACCCGGCGGGCGAGGCCGGACAGCGCCACGAGCGCCGCGACCGCCGCGGCCAGCAGCGCGGCGGCCGCGGTGACCACCGGCTGCAGCTGCGCCCCGGTCGCCGAGGCCTCCACGGCGCCGCGGGTCGCGGTCGGGACCTCCACGGTGAACCAGGCCGCGGTGCCCGAGCCCCACAGCGCGGCCGCGCCGGCGAGCAGGCCCGCGAGGACGATCGCGTACGAGCGCCGGTCGGTGCGCGGGTCCGCCCCGGCCGTCACGTCCGGGCCGCCCGCCGTCATGCGGGCTCCGGGACGTGCTCGTCCCGCGAGGCGGCGGGCGCCCGCAGCGACCCGGCCGCGGCCACGGCCGAGAGCACCGCCTTGGCCTTGTTCAGGCACTCGGTGTCCTCGGCGGCCGGGTCCGAGTCCGCGACGATCCCGCCGCCGGCCTGCACGTAGGCGGTGCCGTTGCGGATCATCGCGGTGCGGATCGCGATCGCGGTGTCGGCGTTGCCGGCGAAGTCGAGGTAGCCGACGATGCCGCCGTAGAGCCCGCGCCGGGTCGGCTCGAGCCGGTCGATCACCTGCATCGCGCGGACCTTCGGAGCGCCGGACAGGGTGCCCGCCGGGAAGCAGGCCAGCACCGCGTCGAACGCGTTGCGGCCCTCGCGCAGCAGCCCGGTCACCGTGGAGACCAGGTGCATGACGTGGCTGTAGCGCTCGACCTCGAAGAAGTTCCGCACCGTGACCGTGCCCGGCGTGCAGACCCGGCCCAGGTCGTTGCGCCCCAGGTCGACCAGCATCAGGTGCTCGGCGCGCTCCTTCTCGTCGCCGCGCAGCTCCTTCTCCAGCAGCAGGTCCTCCTCGTCGGAGGCGCCGCGCCAGCGGGTGCCGGCGATCGGGTGCGTGGTGGCGCGCCCGTCGAGCACGCTGACCAGGGCCTCCGGGCTGGACCCGACGATGGAGAACGGCGGGCCGCCGGCGACGTCGTCGAGCCGCAGCAGGTACATGTACGGGCTCGGGTTGGTGGTGCGGAGTACCCGGTAGACCTCGAGCGGGTCGGCCTCGCACGGCATCTCGAAGCGCTGTGAGAGCACGATCTGGAACGCCTCACCGGCCCGGATCTGCTCCTTCGCGTCCTCGATGACGGCGTGGTGCTCGGCCGGGCTGCGCCGGCGCAGGAACTCCGGCTCGCCCGCCCGCCGGTACACCGCCACGGTGCTCGGCGCGGGGATGCCCAGCTCCCCGGTCATCCGGTCCAGCCGGGCGACGGCGTCGTCGTAGGCCTCCTCGACCCGGGAGTCGCTGGCGTCCCAGTTGATCGCGTTCGCGATCAGCGTGACGGTGCCCTCGTGGTGGTCCAGCGCGGCCAGGTCGGTGGCCAGCAGCATCACCAGCTCGGGCAGGCCCAGGTCGTCGGTCGCCGGGTCGTCCGGGTCGGCGATCCGCTCCACCCGCCGCACGACGTCGTAGCCCAGGTAGCCGACCATCCCACCGGTCAGCGGGGGCAGGCCGGGCAGCGGCTCGGAGTGCAGCTCGGTGATCACCGTGCGCAGCGCCTCGAGCGGGTCGCCGGTGGTGGGCAGGCCCTCGGGGACCTCACCGGTCCAGCGCACGTCGCCACCGACCGCGGTCAGCGCGGCGGCGCTGCGGGCACCGACGAACGACCAGCGCGACCAGGAGCGGCCGTTCTCCGCGGACTCGAGCAGGAAGGTGCCCGCCCGGTCCCCGGCCAGCTTGCGGTAGACCCCGATCGGGGTCTCGTCGTCGGCCAGCAGCCGACGGGTCACCGGGATGACCCGGTGCGCGCGGGCGAGCTCGCGGAACTCCTCGCGGGTCGGGCTCACCTCGCCCAGCGCGGCGGCCGCGGGGACGGGCAGGGTGCCGGGCGTCACGGTCATGCGACGCATTCTCCCCGACCGTGACGGGCCGGGTCGCGGGGGTGAGGATGAGGTCCATGAGTGCGCCACCCGACGATCACGCCCCGGGGCGCCGGCGGCGCGGGCCGCGGTCGGCCGGCACCGACACCCGGGCCGCGCTGCTGTCCGCGGCCCGCGACGAGTTCGCCGCGCGCGGCTTCGACGGGGCCACCGTGCGCCGGATCGCCGAGCGCGCCGGGGTGGACCCGGCCATGGTCAACCACTGGTTCGGGGGCAAGGAGGCGCTGTTCGCCGCGACCCTGGAGATGCCACTGGACCCGCGGGCGATCCGGAGCGAGATCCTCGGGGGCGTCCCGGACGCGATCGGCGCGCGGATCGTCGGCCGGTTCCTCACGGTCTGGGACGGTGGCACCGACGGCAGGGCCGCCGACGGCGGGGCGATGGCCGCGTTGCTGCGCAGCGTCACCACCCGCGACCTCGCCGCGCGGACGCTGCGCGAGTTCGTGACCCGCGCGCTGCTCCGCCCGGTCGTCGAGCGGGTCTCCCCGGACCGGCACGCCGAGCGGGGCGCGCTGGTCGCCACCCAGCTCGTCGGGCTGGCGATGGTCCGCTACGTGCTCCGGCTGGAGCCGCTGGCCTCCGCGGCCCGCGACGACGTCGTGGCCGCCGTGGGCCCGACCGTGCAGCACTACCTGACGGGGAACCTGGGGTCGACGAACCCGGACTCGTAGGCGGCAACGACGGCCTGGGTCCGGTCCCGGCTCCCGGTCTTGGCGAGCACCGCGCCCAGGTGCGCCCGCACGGTCCGGGCGTCGGTGTGCAGCTCCGCGGCGACCTCGGCGTCGGTCAGCCCGCGGGCCACCCGGCGCAGCACCGCGCCCTCACGGTCGGTGAGCCCGGCGCCGGCGAGGGCGTCCCCGCCTGCCGTGGTGAACCCCGCGACGAGCTCGCGGACCGCGGCCGGGAACAGCAGCGACTCCCCCGCCGCGACGACGCGCACGGCGCGCAGGACGTCACGCGGCGGGGTCCGCTTGAGCAGGAACCCGTCGGCTCCGGCGCGCAGCGCCTCGTAGACCCGCCGGTCGTGGCCGAACGTGGTGAGCACCAGGACACGGGGCGGGTCGGGGCGGCGCACGAGGTCGCGGGTGGCGGTGACCGGGTCCGTCCCGGGCATCCGGACGTCCATCAGGACCACGTCCGGGCGGAGCCGGTCGACCAGGGCCGGGATCGCGGAGCCGTCGGCCCCCTCGCCGACGACGGCGACGTCCGGGTCGGCCGCCAGCACGCCGCGCAGGCCGGCGCGGACCGGCTCCTCGTCGCCGACGAGCAGCACGCCGATGGACATCCGCCGCGGTCCTCCCGTTCTCGTCCTGCTCCTGGGCACACGATGCCACCGCCGGCCGGACGGGTCCGCCATCCCGCCCGGCGGGTCGCCCGTCCGACCCCGGCACGGGTGACACGGACCTCCGGTCCGTGCACAATCCGGCGACCAACTCGGTGGCGATATCGACGTCGTCCCTTGATCGACGCATCGATACTGCCTACTTTGTGCACATCACGAGGAGGTGAGCGCGTGGCACGTCCGCCCGTGGAACCGCCGGGAACCGTCTCGGCCGTGGCCGAGCCGGTCGCCGACCGGCTGCACGCCGCGCTGCGCACCGAGATCCTCGACGGCAGCCGGCCCGCCGGGGCGCGGCTGCGCGAGGAGGAGATCGCCGAGGCGCACGGCACCAGCCGCACGCCGGTCCGCGAGGCCATCCGCCGGCTCGTCGCCGACGGGCTGGCCGTGCTCACCCCGCACCGTGGCGCCGAGGTCGTGTCCTGGACCGAGGAGGACCTCGACGAGCTGTTCGACCTCCGGGTGCTGCTGGAGGGTCACGCCGCGGCCCGGGCGGCGGCCTCCGGACGGGCCGACACCGACCGGCTCACCGCGCTCTGCGACGCGATGGAGGCCCGGCGCCACCCGCCGGACCACGCCGAGATCACCCGGCTGAACCTGGAGTTCCACCGGGAGGTGCACCGGGCCGGCGGCCAGCGGGTGCTGCCCGACCTGGTCGGCCGGGTCGTCGAGGTCCCGCTGGTGCACCGCACCATCCGCCGCTACCGCCCCGAGCGGCTGGACGCCAGCTTCGCCCAGCACCGCGACCTGATCGCCGCCATCGAGGCCGGGGACGCCGACTGGGCGCGCGCGGTGATGACCGCGCACCTGCGCGCGGCGCGGGAGGTCGTGCGCGACACCTACCGGGACCCGCCGATCCCGACCCCGCCCGCCGCGCCGCACCGGCCGTCCCGCTGACCTCCGACGCCCGCCGCACCGTGCTGCACGTCCCGCCCGAACGACGAGGAGACCCCGTGGACCGACGACGATCCGCCGACCCCGACCCGGACGAGCAGACCGGCTCGTCCTCGCCCGCCGCACCGATCGCCCCGACGGGGGTGGACCCGGCCGCCGAACGGGAGCCGATCCGCTCCCCGTGGCTGTTCGCCGTGCTGTTCGCGCTCGTGCTCGTCGGGACCCCGCTGTGGTACCCGACCGGCGCGATCGAGCCCCTGGTGTTCGGTGTCCCGTTCTGGTTCGCGATCGCGGTGGCGACGACGGTGCTGTTCTCCGCGATGTGCTGCTGGATCTGCCTGCGCCGCTGGAACCTGGTCGAGCCCGTCGAGCAGGCCACCGGCGCACCGATCGGCCCGGTCCCCGGCGCCGACGACGCCGAGGACCACCGCACCGGGGGCCACCGCACCGGAGAGGACGTCCGATGACCGAGCTGACCTTCGCCGGACCCAGCGGGGTGCTGATCCTCAGCGCCTACGCGGTGCTGATGCTGCTGATCGGCTGGTGGGCCGGGCGTGGGCAGGGCGGCGGCGGCCGCACCGCCCGCGGTTACTACACCGCCGGTGGCGGCCTGGGGATGGTGACGCTGTTCTTCACCCTCTACGCCACCCAGTACAGCGGGAACTCGGTCGTCGGCTACGCGCCACAGGCCTACCGGTCGGGCTTCCTGTGGTGGCACTCGGTGCCCTTCATGATCGCCATCATCGCGGTCTACCTGCTGTTCGCCCCGCGCCTCTACGTGCTCGCGAAGCAGCAGCGGTTCGTCACCCCGACCGACTTCGTGCGGCACCGGTTCGGCAGCACCCGGCTGTGCCTGCTCACCGCCGTCGTGATGCTGTGGGGGCTCGGGAACTACGTGCTCGAGCAGCTCGTCGCGATGGGGCACGGCATCGCCGGGCTCACCGGCGAGACGGTGCCCTACGAGGTCGGCGTCCTGGTCTTCGTGGTCGTGATGCTGACCTACTCGTGGATGGGCGGGATGCGGGCGGTCGCGATGACCGACGTCATGCAGGGCATTGCGCTGCTGGTGGGGGTCGCGGTGCTCCTGATCGGAGCGCTGTACCTGGCCGGTGGCGGCCTCGGCTCGCTGACCACGTACCTGACCGAGACCGCGCCGGAGAAGGTCGGCGTGCCGGAGGGCTCGGACGCCGTCAACTGGCTGGCGATGATCGTCATGATCGGCTTCGGCGCCGCGGTCTACCCGCACGCCATCCAGCGGGTCTACGCGGCCCGCACCGAGCGCACCCTCAAGCGGTCCCTGGCCTGGATGGCCTGGATGCCGCTGGTCACCACCGGCGTCGTGTTCGTCGTCGGCCTGGCCGGGCTGCAGCTGTTCCCAGGCCTCGACACCGAACGGTCCGAGCAGCTCGTCGGCATGATCGCCAACGAGGTGGCCGGCGTGAACCTGTTCTTCTACCTGATGATGATCCTGCTGTTCGGCGGTGTCGTCGCGGCGATCGTCTCGACCGCGGACTCGGCGATCCTGTCGTTCTCCTCGATCGTGTCCTCGGACATCTACGGCCGGCACATCGCGCCGGACGCGCCGGAGAGCCGCAAGGTGCTCGTCGGCAAGCTCGCCGGGGTCGCCGCCGTCGCCGTCCTGCTGCTCCTCGCCTGGAACCCGCCGGGGACGCTGCTCAGCATCTTCGTGCTCAAGTTCGAGCTGATCGTGCAGCTGGCGCCGGTATTCATCCTCGGCCTCTACTGGAAGCGGATGGCCGCCGGACCGACGTTCTGGGGGATGCTCTCCGGCGCCGTCGTGGCCGGCGCCGCGACCCTGCTCGGGTTCGGGCCGTTCTACGGAGTCCCTGCCGGGCTCGTCGGTCTCGCCGTGAACGTCGCGATCTGCGTGATCGGGTCGCTGATGGTGGGTCGGTCCGCCGTCTCCGACGACGACGGGGACCGCACGGCGGCCACCCGGGCCTGACCGGCCGACGCCCGTCCGGTCGGGTCGCGTTCCGCGGAACGCGACCCGACCCGGCGTCGGACGCCGGGCGGGCACGGCCCGCGCCCCGCACACTGGGGTCGTGGTCGATCTGTCCTCCCGCCTCCCGGCCGTCGTCACCGACCGGCTCGCGGCCCTGCGGTCGCAGGTCGGGTCCGCGGTGTTCTCCCGGGTCGCCGGTGACGAGGGCCGCGGGCGGCGCAACCGGATCCTCGGCGCCGACGGGCCACGCTGGTTCGCCGAGGACGCCGCGATCAAGCGGGTGCACGGGGACGCGTCGATGTTCGTCGGCGGGCTGCGGGCGCTGCTGCTGCAGTCCCTGCACCCGCTGGCGATGGCCGGGGTCGCCGGGCACTCCGGGTTCCGCGGCGACCCGTGGGGGCGGCTGCAGCGCACGTCGTACTTCCTGGCCGCGACGACGTTCGGCCCGGCCACCGAGGCCGAGCGGGTCATCGCCCGGATCACGCGGGCGCACGCGTCGGTGCGCGGCGTCGCGCCGGACGGGCGGCCGTACTCGGCGTCCGACCCGCACCTGCTGCGCTGGGTGCACGTCGCCGAGATCGACAGCTTCCTCGCCGCGCACGACCGCTACGGCAGCCGGCCGCTCGACGACGCCGGGCGGGACGCCTACGTCGCCGACACCGCCTTCGTCGCCCGCAAGCTCGGGGTGCCCGACCCGCCGGAGACCGTGGCCGAGCTGGCGGCGCAGATCGAGGCCTACCGCCCGGAGCTCGCCGGCACCCCGGAGGCCCGTGACGCCGCCCGGTTCCTGTTGTGGGAACCGCCGCTGCCGCTGACGGCCCGGGTGCCCTACGGCGTGCTGGCCGCCGCGTCGGTCGGGCTGCTGCCACGCTGGGCACGGCTGCCGCTGCGGCTGCCGTGGCTGCCGGTCACCGAGGCTACCGTGGTGCGGGCCGGCGGGAACCTGATCACCGCGGGGATCCGCTGGGTGACCAGCGCGCCCCGGGACCCGAGCCCGCCCCCTATGCCTCCGGTGCACCCCTGAGCAGGACGTCGGTGTCGAAACAGGTGCGGGTGCCGGTGTGGCAGGCCGGGCCCTCCTGGTCGACGACGAGCAGCACCGCGTCGCCGTCGCAGTCCAGCCGGACCTCGTGCACGTGCTGGACGTGCCCGGAGGTGTCGCCCTTGACCCAGTACTCCTGCCGGGACCGCGACCAGTAGGTGCCGCGGCCGGTGGTCAGCGTCCGGTGCAGCGCCTCGTCGTCCATCCAGCCGACCATCAGCACCTCACCGGCCCGGGACTGCACGACCGCGCAGACCAGGCCGTCGGCGTCCCGCTTGAGCCGGGCGGCGATCGCCGGGTCCAGCGCGGACTCCGTGACTCGCAGGCTCATCGGACCTCCACTCCCCCGGCGCGCATCGCGTCCTTGACCTCGCCGATCCTCAAGCGTCCGAAGTGGAACACGCTGGCGGCGAGCACGGCGTCCGCGCCGGCCTTCACCGCCGGGGTGAAGTGCTCGACCGCGCCGGCGCCGCCGGAGGCGATCACCGGGACGTCGGCGACCTTGCGGACCGCGTCGATCATCTCCAGGTCGAACCCGGCGCGGGTGCCGTCGGCGTCCATCGAGTTGAGCAGGATCTCGCCGACGCCGAGCTCCTGGCCGCGGGCGGCCCACTCGACGGCGTCGACGCCGGCCGAGCGGCGCCCGCCGTGCGTGGTGACCTCGTAGCCCGAGGGCTGCGGCTGCCCGCCCTCGGGCACCCGGCGGGCGTCGACCGACAGCACGATGCACTGCGAGCCGAACCGGCGCGACATCTCGTGCAGCAGCTCCGGGCGGGCGATCGCGGCGGTGTTCACGCTGACCTTGTCGGCGCCGGCGCGCAGCATCCGGTCGACGTCGTCGGGGGTGCGGATCCCGCCGCCGACGGTCAGCGGTATGAACACCTGCTCCGCGGTACGGCGCACCACGTCGATCATCGTCCCGCGCTCCGACGAGGACGCGGTGACGTCGAGGAAGGTCAGCTCGTCGGCGCCCTCGGCGTCGTAGACCCGGGCCATCTCGACCGGGTCGCCGGCGTCGCGCAGCTCGCGGAAGTTGACGCCCTTGACCACCCGCCCGGCGTCGACGTCCAGGCAGGGGATGACGCGGACCGCGACGCCCATCAGGCGCCGACCTCCGCGACGGCCGCCAGGGCCTCGGGCAGGGTGAACCGGCCGGCGTAGAGCGCCTTGCCGATGATCGAGCCCTCGATCCGGACGCCGGTCGCGGCGACCTCGGCGAGCCGGACCAGGTCGTCGACCTCGGAGATCCCTCCCGACGCGATCACCGGCGCCGTCGTGGCCCGCGCGACCTCGGTGAGCAGCTCGACGTTCGGGCCGGCCAGGGTGCCGTCCTTGGAGACGTCGGTGACCACGTAGCGGGTGGCGCCGTCGCCGTCGAGCCGCTCCAGGGCCTCCCAGAGGTCGCCGCCGTCGGTGGTCCAGCCGCGGCCGGCGACCCGGCGCCGGCCGTCGATCATCTTGACGTCCAGCCCGATCGCGATCCGGTCACCGTGCTCGCCGAGCACCCGCCGGCACCACTCGGGCTGCTCCAGCGCGGCGGTCCCCAGGTTGAGCCGGGCCGCGCCGGTGGACAGCGCGCGGGCCAGGGACTCGTCGTCGCGGATGCCGCCGGACAGTTCCACCCGCACGTCCAGCTTCCCGACCAGCTCGGCCAGCAGCTCGGCGTTCGAGCCGCGGCCGAACGCGGCGTCGAGGTCGACCAGGTGCACCCACTCGGCGCCGTCGCGCTGCCAGGTCAGCGCCGCCTCCAGCGGCGAGCCGTAGCCGGTCTCGGTACCCGCCTCGCCCTGCACCAGTCGGACGGCCTGGCCGTCGACGACGTCGACGGCGGGCAGCAACGTGAAGCTCACCGCGCCAGGGTATCCGCGCGCGTCGTAGCGTCCGGGGGTGGCCGAGGGGGACAGCATCTTCCGGCTCGCGGCCCGGCTGGACGCGGCGACCGCGGGGGCGGTGATCGCGCGGTCCGACGTCCGGCACCCCCGCTGTGCGGGGGCCGACCTGGCCGGGCAGGAGATCAGCGGCTGGTCGCCGCGCGGCAAGCACCTGCTCCTGCGGACGACGGCCGGCTGGACCGTGCACTCGCACCTGCGGATGGCCGGACGGTGGTCGGTGCTGGGCCCGGGCAAGCGGCTGCCGACGGCGGTCGCGGCGGACCTGCGGGTCGCGCTGCACCTGGCGGACGGGCGCACGCTGGCGGGGATCGGACTGCCGGTGCTGGCCGTGCTGCGCACCGCCGACGAGCACACCGTCGTCGGGCACCTCGGGCCGGACCTGCTCGGGGCGTCGTTCGATCCCGGCGCCGCCGGGCCGCGGCTGCTCGCGGACCCGGGCCGGGCGGTGCTGGCGGCACTGCTGGACCAGCGCGTCGTCGCGGGGCTCGGGAACATGTGGGCGCAGGAGCTGCTGTTCCTGAACCGGATCTCCCCGTGGCGGGCCGCCGGCGCGGTGCCGGACCCCGCGGCGCTGCTGCGCCACGGCAGCGACCTGCTGTGCGACGCCGTCGCGGGCAACCCGGAGCAGAACACCACCGGGCGGGCCCGTCCCCGGCACTGGGTCTACGGCCGGTACCGGCGCCCCTGCCTGCGGTGCGGCACCGCGGTGGCGTTCGCGCCGCCCGGACGGACCCCGCACGGGCGCGAGACGTGGTGGTGCCCGCGTTGCCAGCGGTGAACCCGCCGGCGATTCGCCGCGCGGTCGTCGCCGGGGCGCCCTACGGTCCGGGAATGGATCTCTCCGGGGCGCGCACGCTGGTGGTCGGGGCGACGGGGGTGCTCGGCGACGCACTCGCCGGGGCACTGCGATCCGAGGGCGTGGTCCTCGCGCTGGCCGGGCGGTCGGCTCCCACCGCGCAGGACGACGAGCCGGTGTTCACGTTCGACGCGCTGGACCTGGAGCGGTGCGCGGCGGTCGTCGACGAGGCGGCGGACGCGCTCGGCGGGCTGGACCTGCTCGTCGTCGCGATCGGGGTCGCCGCGTTCGGCGAGAAGGCCGAGACCGACGTCGTCACCGAGCACCTGCTGACGGTGAACGCCCAGGCCCCGATGGCGTTCGGCCGGGCCGCGCTGCCGCACCTCACGGAGTCCGGCGGCACGCTGGCGATGATCTCGGCGATCCTGGCCGACGTGCCGACCCCGGGGATGGCGGCCTACTCGGCGTCCAAGGCGGCGCTGTCGGCGTGGCTCACCGCGACCCGCCCCGCGGTGCGCCGGCAGGGGGTCCGGGTGCTCGACGTCCGGCCGCCGCACATCGAGACCGGGCTGGCCGACCGCGCCGTCGCCGGGACCGTGCCGGACGGGATCAAGCCCGGGTCCGACGTCGACACCCTCGTCGGACAGGTGCTCGAGGCCCTGCGCGCCGACCGGCGGACCGTCACCTTCGATCTGAGGGCCGGCGAGTACGCGCTCGGGTGACTACCGGACCGAACCGAGCCAGTTCTGCAGGACCGCCGCGCCGGCGTCGCCGGACTTCTCCGGGTGGAACTGGGTGGCGGTCAGCGCACCGTTCTCGACGGCGGCGACGACGTCCTCGCCGTGGTGGGTCCAGGTGACCTTCGGCGCCGCGATCGCGTGCGAGGGCTCGAGCTCCCAGCGCCGCACGCCGAACGAGTGCACGAAGTAGAACCGGGTGTCGGGGTCGAGCCCGGCGAACAGCGTGCTGCCCTCGGGCACCGAGACGGTGTTCCAGCCCATGTGCGGCAGGACCTCCGCCTCGATGCGCTCCACCGTGCCCGGCCACTCGCCGCAGCCCTCGGTGTCCTCGTCGAACTCCACGCCGCGCTCGAACAGCACCTGCATGCCGACGCAGATGCCGAGCACCGGGCGGCCGCCGGCCAGGCGCCGGCCGATGATCTGTTCGCCGCGCACCGCGCGCAGCCCCTGCATGCAGGCCGCGAAGGCGCCGACCCCGGGCACGACCAGGCCGTCGGCCTCCAGCGCGGTGCCGAAGTCGGCCGTGACGGTGACGTCGGCACCGACGCGTTCGAGCGCCCGTTCGGCGGAGCGGAGATTCCCCGAGCCGTAGTCGAGGACGACGATGCGTGCCACGCCGTGAAGGGTAGACGGCTGTCCGTCACCCCCTGCTCGCCCGTGCGGGGTGAGACTCGGCGGGCTCGCGGCGTGGACCGCCACCGGGCACCCGGCGGAGTCCGGCGATCCGGCCGCGACGGCGGCCACGTTCACCCCGCACTGGCGTCCCGAGCTGCTCGCCACCCTCGACGAGGTGCGCGAGCTCAGCACCGCCGGCGACGTGTACGACGGGTCGCTGTCGGAGTGGACCGCCGACCCCGCGCTCCCGGTCGAGACGGGGTGAGGCTCACCCGGGGCGGGTGGTGCGCACGGTCGCGATCGCGCCCGCCCCGGCCGCGGCGACCAGACAGATGCCGACCGCCACCACCGGCAGAGCGGGGTCGAGCACCGGCCGGACGGGTGCGCCCGTGGCGACCGAGAGCCCGGACGCGACGGCCGCGAGCGGCGGGAGAGCCGCCGCCAGACCGAGCACCGCCCCCAGTCCCACCGCGCACGCGGACTCGAGCGCGACCAGCCCGGCCAGCCGCCGGCGGGTCGCCCCCGCCGCGGCGAGCACCGCCAGGTCGGGCCGGCGCGACCGGACGGTCGTGGCGATGCCGTTCACCACGGCGATCCCGCCGTAGCCGGCCGACACCGCGACCAGCATCGCCGCGAGCGCGCCGGTGAGCCGGGCGTCGACGGCGTAGTCGGCCAGCGCGTAGGCCTGCGCGTCCCGCGCGACGGCGCCGGTGGGCAACCGGACGGGCACCGCGGTCGCGGGCAGGAACGCGGTGTCGGTGAGCGCGCCCGGGTCGTGCGCGCGGGCGTCGGCCCGGGCGATCGCCACGTCCCCCCGGCGCTCGTCCGGCGGCAGTACCCGGCTCACCCGCAGCCCGACGGTGACGCCGTCGGCGAACCGGGCGGGCAGGACGTCCCCGGCGGCGACCCCGAGCCGGGCCGCGGCCGGCTCCGACAGCACCGTCTCCCCCGGTCGCACCAGCGTGGGGTCGTCGGAGCCGACCGCGTCCACGGCGACCGGACCCGCCGGGCCCGGCAGCGTCAGGACGGTGGGCAGCGGGATCCGGGCGCCGGGGACGGCGAGCGCGCGGGCCGAGGAGTCGGGCAGGCCGGGTGCGCCGTCCTGCTCGACCGCGACGGTGCCGGCCAGCGCGGCGGTCCGCTCGGCCGGGTAGGCGGCGGCCATCGTGTCGACGAGGCCGCCGATCAGCACCGCGAACCCGACCGCGACGATCACCGGGGCGGCGACGGCGGCGGTCCGGCGAGGCGAGTCCGACAGCTCGGCCCGCACCAGCATCGCGGTCGCGCCGGCGCCGGGCCCTCCGGCCCACCGGCCGAGCGGCGCGACGACGGCCAGCGGCGCGAGCAGCGCGGCGGCGACGACCAGTGTCGCGCCGGTCGCCAGCGCCGCGCCGATCCGTCCGTCGCCGTCGGTGCCCGCGGTGAGGACCGCGAGCCCGGCGGACGCGCCGAGCGCGACGAGGCCGGCGCCCAGCCGGGTACGGGTCACCGGCCGCTCCGGCGCCCGGTCACCGATCGCGTCGAGCGGTGCGGCAGCCGCCGCGGCCCGGGAGGCGAGGAGCCCACCGGCGACCGCCAGGGTCACCCCGACCGCCCCCGCCACGAGCAGCGGTCCGGGTGCCGGCCCGACCGGGGCGGGCCGGGTCGCGTCCGCGTCGACCAGCAGCCGGTGCAGCCACGGCGCGATCCCGGTGGCGGCGAGCATTCCGACGAGGGACCCGGCCGCGCCGGTGAGCGCGACCTCGCCCAGCACCGTCCGCCGTACCTGGGCGGGCGTCGCACCGGCCGCCCGGAGCAGGCCCAGCTCGCGTCGCCGTCCGGCGACGGTGGTGGCGACAGCCGCGGAGACGACGACGACCGTCGTCACCCCGGTCAGCAGGCCGAGCACCCCGAGCAGCTGGTCGCCCCGGTACCGGATCCGTGCGTCCTGCACCGGCTCGACGGCGCCGCGCTCGTCCCCGGTGAGGACGGTCGCACCGGGCGGGGCCGGCGGGACGGCGCCGAACACCCCGATCGTCCGGGCGCCCGGGGCCAGCCGGGCGGCCTCGTCGTCGGTGAGGTGGACCCCGGGGGCGTCGCTGATCCCGGTGACCCGGACCGGGCGGAGTGCGTCGGCGAACAGCACCGGCAGCGTGTCCCCGGGCGCGACGCCGAGCGAGCGGTCCACCACGGCCTCGCCGGACGCGCGGGGCGGCCGCCCGTCGAGCACCCGGTACCCGCCGAGGGCGAGGCTCGCGATCCCGTGCCCGCCCTCGGCGTTCTCGGGATCACCCCACGGACGTCCACCCGGCATCGGGACGGCCGGGAACGTGCGGTCCACGACCGCGGCCGTCACACCCGGTGCGGCGGCCAGCCCGGCCGCGAGCTCCTCGGCCACCGGGCCGCTCCACGGCACCCACCCGTGCGTGCGCGGGGTGCGTGACTCGGCCACCCGCGGCGGGACGACGAGCGCAGCCGTCTCCGCGAACCGGTCCTGCACCGCCGGCCGGGCCGCGGCGGCGCACAGCAGCACCGCACCCAGCAGACCCACCCCGACCGCGACCGCCAGCAGCGTCGCCACGAGCTCGCGCCACCGCGTGCGCAGGTTCGCCCACGCGATCATCGGACGGCCCCCGGTGCGACGCCGGCCGTCACCGAGGTGAGGCGGTGCGCGATCAGGGCGGCGCTCTCCGGCGCGCCCCGCCGCCCCGGCACCGCGAACCGGTCGGTGACCCGCCCGTCGCGCAGCACCACGACCTCGTCGGCGTGCGCGGCGGCCGCCGGGTCGTGGGTGACCAGGACGGTGGTGCCGCCGTGCACGTCGGTGTAGTGGCCCAGCAACCCGAGCACGGTGGCCGACGACGCCGAGTCCAGCGCGCCGGTCGGCTCGTCGGCGACCACCACGTCGGGCCGGGTCAGCAGGGCACGGGCGATCGCGACGCGCTGCTGCTGCCCGCCGGAGAGCTGCGCCGGCCGGTGACCGGCCCGGTCGGCGAGCCCCACCTCGTCCAGGGCGGCGCGCACCGCGGCGGCCCGCACCCGGCGCTCGGCCAGCCGGGCGGGCAGTGCGACGTTCTGCGCCGCGGTCAGCGAGGCGACCAGGTTGAACGCCTGGAACACGACGCCGACGTGCGCCCGGCGGAACAGCGTGCGCCGCCGTTCGGACAGCGTGCCGAGGTCGGTGCCGGCCAGCAGCACCCGGCCCGACGTCGGAACGTCCAGCCCGGCCGCGCAGTGCAGCAGGGTGGACTTCCCGGATCCGGACGGTCCCATCAGCGCGGTCACGGTCCCACCGGGAACGGTCAGCGAGACGCCGTCGAGCGCGGTCACCGGCGCGGTCCGGGCGGCGTGGTGCACCCGTCGCAGATCATGCAACTCGAGCACGGGTGGTTCGGTCGTCGCAGTCATGCCCGCGATCCGACCGCGCGGTCGTGCTCGGCGCGGTCATCCGGGGACGACAGCCGGGGTAGCCCCTGCACTACCGCGCTCCCCCGGCCCGATCACCTACGTTCGTCGTCGTGCGGATCGCGTCGGCCTGGCAGGCCATGGACCAGCAACCGCTGCGGTTCCTCGCAACGGGGTGGCCGTGGCGGTCGCTCGGCTACCTGGTCTCGGGCGCGGCGCTGGGCACGGTCGTGGTCGGCGCGTTCGCGATCCCGGCCTCGGGGCTGGTCCTCGGCGGGCCGGTGACCGCGGTCGCGACGGCGGTGCTGCTCGTCGCCGGTGTCCTCGCCGTCGGGCCGTGGCTGGCCGCGCTGGAGCGGTGGCGGCTCCGGCTGGTCGACGACGAGCCGCTGCGTCCCCCGCCGGACCCGCCGGGCCGGGCGACGGGCCGGTGGCGGTCCGGGCGGGCCTGGCGGGAGACGGGGTTCGCGGCGTTGTCGGTGACCGGGCTGGCCGGGCTGGACGCCTGCGTGCTCGGGTTCGCCGTCGTCGTGCCGGTCGTGCTGTTCGCCTCCCCGGTCGACGATCCGGCCACCTGGCCGCTGGTGATCATCGGCGTGCTCGTGCTGGCGGCCGGTCCGTGGACGGTCGCCGCCTGGGCGGGCGCACGGGCGACGCTGACCCGGACCGTGCTGGGACCCCGCGGCGCCGAGCTCGGTGCCGGTCTCGCCGACGTCGCGGCGATCCGGGAACGGCTCCTCGGCGCGTTCGAGACCGAACGCGCCCGGATCGAGCGGGACCTGCACGACGGGGCGCAGCAGCGCCTCGTCGCGCTCGGGGTGTCGCTGGGGCTGGCACGCCTGGACGCGGGTGAGGACACCGCGCTGGCCGCCCGGCTGGACGACGCCCGCGATCAGGTCTCCGCCGCGCTGACCGAACTGCGTGACCTGGTCCGCGGCCTCGACCCGCGGATGCTCGCCGACCACGGCCTCGCCGCCGCCGTGGACGACCAGGCACGCCGCTGCCCGATCCCGGTGACCGTGGACCTGCGCCTGCCGGAGCGGCTTCCCCCGCACGTCGCGAGCGCCGCGTACTTCGTGCTCACCGAGGCGCTCACGAACGTCTCCCGGCACAGCGCCGCGACGACCGCCACGGTGTCCGGCCGCTGGCACGCCGACCAGGTCGTGCTCGACGTCCGCGACGACGGACGCGGCGGCGCCGATCCCGCCGCCGGCTCGGGACTGGCCGGGCTGGCCGAACGGGTCGCGCTGGTCGACGGCCGGCTGCGGCTGTCCAGCCCGGACGGCGGGCCGACACTCGTCCACGTGGAGATCCCGTGCCGCTTCGCGTGATCGTCGCCGAGGACTCCGTGCTGATGCGCGCGGGGCTGACGGGACTGCTCGACCGGTTCGGGCACACGGTCCCGGCCGCGGTCGGCGACGCGCCCGCGCTGCTGGGGGCGGTGCGGCGTGAGCGGCCCGACCTGGTCCTGACCGACGTCCGGATGCCGCCCGGGCACACCGACGACGGCCTGCGTGCGGCCGTGGAGCTGCGCCGCACCGACCCCGCGCTGCCGGTGCTGGTGCTGTCCCAGTTCGTCGAGCCGGCCGCCGCCGAGGCGCTGCTCGACACCGGCGACGGCGCGGTCGGCTACCTGCTCAAGGACCGGGTCGCCGACGTCGGCGGGTTCGCCGCGGCGGCGGAACGGGTCGCCGCCGGCGGGACCGTGCTCGACCCGGAGGTGGTGCAGCGCCTGGTCCGGCGCCGCCGCGACCCCGTCGGCCGGCTGAGCCCGCGCGAGCGCGAGGTGCTGGACCTGATGGCGCAGGGCCGCTCGAACACCGAGATCGCCGGGACGCTGGTGCTGTCCGACGCGGCGGTGAACAAGCACGTCCGCGCCGTGTTCACCAAGCTCGACCTGCCGGCCGACGCGACCGGGCACCGGCGGGTGCTGGCCGTGCTGGCCTGGCTGCGGTCCGGTCGCTAGAGCGCGCCCTTGGTGCTCGGCACCCCGGTGACGCGGGGGTCGATCTCGGTGGCCGCCCGCAGCGCGCGGGCGATCGCCTTGAACTCCGCCTCGGTGATGTGGTGCGGGTCCCGGCCGTCGAGCACCCGGACGTGCAGGGCGAGGTGGCCGTGGAAGGCCAGCGACTCGAAGACGTGCTTGTTCAGCACGGTCGGGTAGTGCCCGCCGACGACGAAGCCGCGCATCATCTCCGGCTCGCCGGTGCACACCGTGTACGGCCGGCCGGAGACGTCGACGACGGCGTGCGCGAGCGCCTCGTCCATCGGGATCCAGGCGTCGCCGAAGCGGCGGATGCCCTTCTTGTCCCCCAACGCCTGGCGGATGGCCTGGCCGAGGACGATCGCGACGTCCTCGACGGTGTGGTGGGCGTCGATCTCGATGTCCCCCTCGGCGGACACCGACAGGTCGAACGAGCCGTGTTTGCCGAAGGCGTCGAGCATGTGGTCGAAGAACGGCACCTTGGTGTCGATGTCGGTGCGGCCGGTGCCGTCGAGGTCGATCTCGACGGTGATCCGGGTCTCCTTGGTGACGCGCTCGACGCGACCGATGCGGCTCACAGCAGCTCCTTGGTGGCGAGGTCGGTGGCGACCTGCAGGAAGACGTCGTTCTCCTCGGGGGTGCCGATGGTGACCCGCAGGCGTTCCGGGATCCCGACGTCGCGGATCAGGACGCCGGCCTCGAGGAAGCCCTTCCAGGCCCGGCCGGCGTCGGCGAACCGTCCGAACAGGACGAAGTTGGCGTCGCTGGGCACCACGTCGTACCCGGCGGCGGCGAGCTCGGAGGACACCCGGTCCCGCTCGGCGGCCAGCACGGCGACCGAGCCGAGGGTGGCGTCGGCGTGCCGCAGCGCGGCCCGCGCGGACGCCTGGGCCAGCACCGAGAGGTGGTAGGGCAGCCGGACCAGCTGCAGCGCGTCGACGACGGCCGGGGCGGCGGCGAGGTAGCCGAGCCGCCCGCCGGCGAACGCGAAGGCCTTGCTCATCGTGCGGGACACCACGAGCTTGTGGCCGTGGCTCCCGATCAGCGTGGTCGCGCTGGGCCGGCCGGTGGCCTCGGCGAACTCGGCGTAGGCCTCGTCGACGATCACCATGCCGGGCGCGGCGTCGACCAGCCGGGCCAGGTCCGCGGGGGCGATCGACTGGCCGGTGGGGTTGTTCGGGCTGGTCACGAACGTGATGTCCGGGGCGTGCTCACCCACGGCGGCGACCGCGGCGTCGACGTCGATCGAGAAGTCGTCGCGCCGCGGCACCGGCAACCAGTCCGTCCGGGTGCCCGAGGAGATGATCGGGTGCATCGAGTAGCTCGGCACGAACCCGAGCGCGGTGCGGCCGGGCCCGCCGAAGGCCTGCAGCAGCTGCTGGAGGATCTCGTTCGACCCGTTGGCCGCCCACAGGTTCCGCGCGGTCAGCGCGGTACCGGTCTGCCGGCTCAGGTAGCCCGCGAGGTCCTCGCGCAGCGCGACCGCGTCCCGGTCCGGGTAGCGGTGCAGGTCCCGGGCGGCCTCCTCGGCCGCGGCGGCGACGTCGGCGACCAGCTCGGGCGGCGGCGGGTACGGGTTCTCGTTGGTGTTGAGCCGGACCGCGACGTCGAGCTGCGGGGCGCCGTACGGGGACTTCCCGCGCAGGTCGTCGCGCAGCGGCAGGTCGTCGAGCCGGACCGTGTCCCCGGGGGTCGAGCGCGCGGTCATGCCTTCTCCTCGAACCGGGCCGTGACGGCCTCGCCGTGCGCGGGCAGGTCCTCGGCGTTCGCCAGGGTGACGACCCGGCCGGCCACCTCGCGCAGCGCGTCGGCCGTGTAGTCGACGACGTGCACGCCGCGCAGGAACGTCGAGGTCGACAACCCGCCGGAGTGCCGGGCGCAGCCGCCGGTGGGCAGCACGTGGTTCGACCCGGCGCAGTAGTCGCCCAGCGACACCGGCGACCACGCCCCGACGAAGATCGCACCGGCGTTCCGGACCCGGGCGGCGACGGCGGACGAGTCCCCGGTCTGGATCTCCAGGTGCTCGGCGGCATACGCGTCGACGACGGCGATCCCGTCGTCGACCGAGCCGACCAGGATGACCCCGGACTGCGGGCCGGTCAGCGCCGTGCGGACCCGCTCGGTGTGCTTGGTGGCCCCGACCCGGTTCTCCAGCTCCGCCTCGACCTGCTCCACGAGTGCGTCGGACGTGGTGACCAGCACCGACGCGGCGTTCGGGTCGTGCTCGGCCTGCGAGATCAGGTCCGCCGCGACGTGCCCGGCGTCCGCGGTGCCGTCGGCCAGGATCGCGATCTCGGTGGTGCCGGCCTCGGCGTCGATCCCGACCAGGCCGCGCAGCAGCCGCTTGGCCGCGGTGACGTAGACGTTGCCCGGGCCGGTGACCATGTCGACCGGCTCCAGCTCGGTGCCGTCGGTGTCCGTGCCGCCGTAGGCGAGCAGCGCGACGCACTGCGCGCCGCCGACCGCCCACACCTCCTCGACGCCCAGCAGCGCCGCGGCGGCCAGGATCGTCGGGTGCGGCAGCCCGCCGAACTCGGCCTGCGCCGGGGAGGCGACGACCAGCGACTCCACTCCGGCGGCCTGCGCCGGCACGACGTTCATGATCACGCTGGACGGGTAGACCGCGAGCCCGCCCGGGGCGTAGAGACCGACCCGGCCGACCGGCACGAACCGCTCGGTGACGGTGCCGCCGGGCACGACCTGGGTGACGACGTCCGGCCGCCGCTGCTCGGTGTGCACGATGCGCGCGCGGTCGATGGAGGTCTGCAGCGCGGCCCGCACCTCGGGGTCCAGGTCGCGCAGCGCGCCGGTGATCGCGGCGGCCGGGACGCGGACGGTCGCGGGGCGGACCTTGTCGAAGCGCTCGGTCGCGTCCAGCGCGGCGGGGACGCCGCGGTCGCGCACGTCCTCGACCAGGGTCCGGGCGGCGGCGAGCGCGGTGTCGACGTCGACCTCGGCGCGCGGCAGCATCCCGCGCAGGGTCGCCGGGCGCGGCAGCGGTTCGGCTCGCAGGTCGAGGCGGTGGAGCATGGTCTACAGCCTACGGCGGGGCACCGACGGTCCTGCGGGCCGCCGCCGGGCCTGTGGACGGATGAGCGAGGTACCGCAGAACTGGGGACGACCGGCCGTCGCGGCGGTGCGGCGGAGGCGGAACTGTCCGGGACGGTCCCGATGCTGCGACCATGACACCCGACCCTCGACACCGGGAGGTGACCCGACCGTGGCCGCACCCGCCCAGGTCCCGCTCGACCCGTTCGCCGGGCCGTGGACCGAGGAGAGCTTCCTCGATCTGCCCGACGACTTCCGCCGGGCGGAGCTGCTCGACGGGGCTCTCCTCGTGAGCCCCCATCCGGGCACCCCCCACATGCGGCTCTCCGCCCGCCTCTGGAACCTGTTCGAAGGCGCCCGCGGCGACGACCTCGAAGCGCTGATCGAGGTGAACATCCGGCTAGGGCCCGAACGGATCCTGATCCCGGACATCTCGGTGGTCGCCGCCGGCGCGGGGATCGACCCGGACGTCGTGAAGTGGGAGGCCCGGCACGTCCGCATGGTCGTCGAGATCGACGGGCCGAACCGGCGCCGGTTCTCCGAGCGCATCAAGCCGGCGCTCTACGCCGCGGCCGGGATCCCGCACATGCTGCGCATCGACCTCACCGACCACGGCCCGGACGCCTCCGCCTACGACCTCCGGGACGGGACGTGGGCCGAGACCGCCCGGGCGCGGCCCGGCGAGGAACTGATCCTCACCGACCCGGTGCCGCTGAGCGTCGACCTGGCGGCGCTGCTCGGCGCCCCGCGCCTGGCGGAGTGACGTCCCGCCCGGTCACCCGGGTCAGCGTGCGCACCCCGAGCCTGCTCAGCGCGGGCGCCGACGAGCGGTAGTACCAGACCAGGCCCATGGCCTGCTCGAACGCCCACGCCCGGCCGCGGTCCCACTCGACATCGCCGCAGCCGAGCAGGTCCCGGAACACCGCGCGCGGGCCGTCGTCGAGCAGGTGCCAGGCCGCGACGAGCTCCAGGCCGGGGTCCGCCGGGCCGAAGCCGCCGGTGTCGAGCACACCCGCCAGCCGGCCGTCGCGGACCAGGACGTTGCCGGGGATCAGGTCGCCGTGGGTCATGACATCGTCGCCGGCGCGGGGCAGGTCGCGGTGGTCGACCCACCAGTGGCGCAGGGCCGGCACGTCGAGCAGCCCGGCCGACGAGCGGAAGCAGGTGTCCATCCAGTCGTCGTGGTCGCGCAGATCGCCGCCGCGGCCGTCGCCGGTGAACCGCCGCCCGCCGGTGTGTGCGGTGCGCAGGGTCGCGACGAGCCCGGCCAGGTCGCGCGCGAAGCCGGTCGAGGCGCCCGGGTCGCGGTCTGCGGCGGTGTCCCCGGGCAGCCAGGTCCAGACCGACCACGGCAACGGGTGGCCCTCCCCCGGTTCGCCGAGCACGACGGGTTCCGGCGCGGGGACCGTGCTGTGCGACGCGAAGTCGGCGCCGGCGGACATCTCGGCGACGAGCCGCCGTCGCACCTCGCCGGGATCGGTGCCCCGCAACGGGAAGCGGGCGACCAGGTCGTCGCCGATGCGGTGGATCGCGTTCGTCGTGCCGTCGGCCCCGGCCTCGGTGACGGCCCGGCCGGTCCAGCCGGGGAACTGCGCGGCGACCAGGCGCCGGGCGCGGGCGGCCGTGACCCGGAGCTCGTCGTCGTGCAGCATCCGGGGCAGTCTGCCGGACGGCGCGGAACCGTCGGGGGTCCGTGGCACGCTGCGCGGTGTGCCCCCCGAGGTGATCCGCCACGTGAGCGACGACGAGCGCCGGGCCCGGCTGGTGACCCGGCACCGGCTCGGCGCCGCGACCCGCACCGACGACGTCGTCACGATCGCCGACGACCTCGTCGCGCTGCACTCCAGCGACCCGGTCCCGGTGTACCTGTCGGCCGCCGCCCGGATGGTCACCCCGTCCCTGGCGCCGCTCGCGGCGGCGCTGCACGACGAGCGCACCCTGCTCCGGCACCACGCCATGCGCCGCACGCTGTGGGTGTTCGGTCGCGAGCACGCCCGGCTCGCGCACCACGCGGCGACCGTGGACGTCGCCGCCGTCCAGCGCCGCAACCTGCGCAACCAGCTCACCGCCGCCGGGATCACCGACCCGGATGCCTGGTACGCCCGCGCGGCCGACCAGGTCCTCGGAGTACTCGCGGCGCGCGGCCCGAGCACCGCCCGCGAGGTCGGCGCCGCGCTGCCGGAGCTCGCCGCGCAGCAGATCCCGATCCAGGGCGGCACTCATCCCGCGCACAGCCGGGTGCTGCTCGTACTCGGCTTCGAGGGCCGGGTGCTGCGCGGGACCCCCACCGGCAGCTGGATCAACGGGCAGTACCGGTGGGCCGCCGCATCCGACTGGGTACCCGGCGGGCTCGGCGAGCCGCTGGAGCGGCGCACCGCGGCGGCCGGGCTGGCCCGGGCCTACCTGCGGGCGTTCGGCCCCGCGACCCGGGACGACCTGAGGTGGTGGGCCGGCTGGACGGTCGCGACCACCCGCGCGGCGCTCGCCGACGTCGGCGCCGTCGAGGTCGGGCTGGACGGCGGCGGCACCGGGTACCTGCTGCCCGGCGATCTCGACCCGGTGCCCGACCCGGGCCCGTCGGTGGCGCTGCTGCCCGGCCTGGACCCGACGACGATGGGCTGGAAGGCACGCGACCACCTGCTGGCCCCCGGCGTGGCCGCGCAGCTGTTCGACCGCAACGGCAACGGCGGTCCGGCGGTGTGGGTGGACGGGCGGATGGTCGGGAGCTGGGTGCAGCGCCCGGACGGCGAGATCGCGGTGGCGCCGCTCGCCGAGACCGAGACCGGGGCCAGGGCCAGGACCGACGTCCGCGCCGGGATCGACGCGGCCGCCGGGCGGCTGCGCGACCTGCTCGGCGACACCCGCTTCTCGGTGCGCTTCCCCGCCCCGAGCCAGCCCGAGCTGCTGGCCGGCGGCGCGGTCACCGGTGGCCGCCGGTGACCGCGCCCGCAGAGGTCACCGGCCGGGTACGGACGGCTCCAGGTCGAACCCGAGGTCCAGGGCCGTGACCGAGTGCGTCAGGCCGCCGACGGCGATGAAGTCCACCCCGGTCGCCGCGTAGTCGGCCGCGACCGGCAGCGCCAGGCCACCGGAGGACTCCAGCAGGGTGCGGTGCCCGGAGCGCGTGGCCCGGTCGTCCCGGCGCCGGACCGCCTCCGCCGTGTCGGCGACGGTGAAGTTGTCGAGCAGCACCAGATCCGCGTCCAGGCCGAGGACCTCGTCGAGCTGGTCGAGCGAGTCGACCTCCACCTCGCAGGGCATCTCCGGGGCCGCGGCGCGGGCAGCCGCGAGCGCCGCGGACACCGAGCCGGCGGCCGCCACGTGGTTGTCCTTGATCAGCACGGCATCGCCCAGGCCGAGCCGGTGGTTGACCCCGCCGCCGCACCGCACGGCGTACTTCTCCAGGAGCCGCAGGCCGGGAAGCGTCTTGCGGGTGTCCCGGATCACCGCCCCCGTGCCGGCGACCGCATCGACCCACGCCCGGGTCGCGGTGGCGATCCCGGACAGGTGACAGAGCAGGTTGAGCGCGGTGCGCTCGGCCGTCAGCAGCCCCTGCACCGGGGCGTACACGACCAGCGCCGGGGTCCCGGCGGTGAGCCGGTCGCCGTCGGCGGCCCGCGCCTTCACCTGGTAACCCACCTCGTACTGCACCTGTCCGGTGCCGGGGCCCGCGCCGTCACCCAACACCGCGTCGAGCACCGCGAGGGCCGCCGGCAGACCCGCGAGCACGCCGTCGGTGCGCGGGGTGAAGGCGCCCACCGCCATCGCATCCGGGGCGACGGTGGCCTGCGTCGTCACGTCCCGCCCGTAGCGCAGGTCCTCGCGCAGCGCGGTCCGCACCACCCGGTCCAGATCGTCGGGGTCCGGGACCCCGATCCCGGACACCCCGCCGACACCCGCGGCGACCAGCCCGGTCATGCCGCACCGACCAGGGCGTCGCCGGCGACGACCGGACGCCCCGAGGCGTCGAGCCGGATCGGCAGCGAGGCCCGCTGGTGGGTGTCGTCGCGGTCCGGGAAGTCGGTGCGGACGTGGCAGCCGCGGGATTCGCGGCGAGTGCCGGCGGCGGCGACCACGGCCTGGGCGAGCAGGGTGAGTGCCGCGTCCTCGACCCCGGCCCGCGCGGTCGGCACGGCGATCGTGGTCGCGGCCTCGACCGCGTCCGAGGCGGTGGCCAGTCCGGTGGCGTCCCGGCCGATGCCGGCGAAGGTGCTCATCGCCCGCTGCACGACCGCCCGGTCCGCGACGGGCAGTGCCGGCGCGGGGGCGAGCGGCTCGCCGACCCCTCTGATCACCCGGTCCCCGAGCACCGCGCGGGCGGCGCGCTCGCCGACGACCAGGCCCTCCAGCAGCGAGTTCGACGCCAGCCGGTTCGCCCCGTGCAGCCCGGTCCGGGCCACCTCCCCCGCCGCGTACAGCCCCGGGACGCCGGTGCGGCCGTCCGTGTCGGTGACGACGCCGCCACAGGCGTAGTGCGCGGCGGGTGTCACCGGTATCGGGTCGGTCGCCGGGTCGATCCCGATCGCGGCGCAGGACGCGTGCACGGTCGGGAAGCGGCGGGCGAACCCGGCGAGCGAGGTGGCGTCGAGGAACACGCACCCGCTGCCGGTCTCGGCCATCCGGCGGGTGATGGCGGCGGCGACGACGTCGCGCGGCGCGAGGTCGGCGCGCGGGTGGATCCCGGCCATGAACGCGGTCCCGGTGCGGTCGCGCAGGATCGCGCCCTCCCCGCGGACCGCCTCGGTGACCAGCGGCCGCCGCCCGGCAGCCCCGGCACCGGTGTGCAGCACGGTCGGGTGGAACTGCACGAACTCCAGGTCCGACGCCGTCGCACCGGCCCGCAGCGCGAGCGCGACGCCGTCGCCGGTGGCCGTCGGCGGGTTCGTGGTGGAGGCGTAGAGCGCGCCGTAGCCGCCGGTGGCCAGCAGCACGGCCGGCGCGCGGAGCACCCCGGGGCGGCCGTGGTCGTCGAGCACCGCCAGGCCGGCCACCCGGCCGCCGGCGTCGCGCAGCACGTCCGAGGCCACGTGCCCGTCGAGCACGGTCAGCCCCCTGAGCTCGCTGCCGCGGGCCGCGGCGACCAGCGCGCGCTCGATCTCCGCACCCGTGGCGTCGCCGCCGGCGTGCACCACCCGGAACGCCGAGTGCCCGCCCTCCCGGGTCCGGTCCGGACGGGAGTCGCGGGCGTCGAAGCGCGCACCCCGCTCCCGCAGCCGGCGGACCGCGTCCGGTCCGCAGCGGACGATCGCCTCGACCGCGGCGGCGTCGTTCAGCCCGCCGCCGGCCGCGAGGGTGTCGGCGACGTGCGCGTCGAGCGAGTCCCCGGCGATGTCGCCGAGCACGACCGCGACCCCGCCCTGCGCCCAGCGCGTCGAGCCCTCCGCGATGCCGTCCTTGGTGACGACGACCGTGGCCAGCCCGGCAGCGGCCGCGTCCAGCGCGGCGGTCAGCCCGGCCACCCCGGAGCCGACGACGACCAGGTCGGCGCCCGCCTCCCAGGTCACTCGCCACCCCCGGGGTTGCCGATCTCGATCATCCGCTGCACCGCGGCCTGGCCGCGCCCGGCGAGGTCCGGGTCGACGTGCACCTCGTCGGTGCCCTCGCGGACCGACCGCAGCAGCGCCTCCGGGGTGATCATCTTCATGTAGCCGCAGGACGCCCGGTCGTTCACCGCCCGGAAGTCGATCTCCGGGGCGGCCCGGCGGAGCTGGTGCAGCATCCCGACCTCGGTCGCGACCAGCACCTCCTTCGCGCCGGTGGCCCGCGCGGCGTCGACCATCCCGCCGGTGGAGAGGATCTTGACCCGGTCCGCCGGCACCGCGCCGGACCCGGCCAGGTAGAGCGCCGAGGTGGCGCAGCCGCACTCGGGGTGCACGAACAGCTCGGCGTCCGGGTGGGCAGCGGCCTGGTCGGTGAGCTGCCGGCCGTTGATCCCGGCGTGCACGTGGCACTCGCCGGCCCAGACGTGCATGTTCTCCCGGCCGAGCTCGCGGCGGACGTGCGCGCCGAGGAACTGGTCGGGCAGGAACAGCACCTCCCGGTCGCGCGGGATGGAGGCGACGACCTCGACCGCGTTCGACGAGGTGCAGCAGACGTCGGTCTCCGCCTTCACCGCGGC
The DNA here is from genome assembly GCF_040105385.1 of Pseudonocardia nematodicida. Lineage (NCBI taxonomy): Bacteria > Bacillati > Actinomycetota > Actinomycetes > Pseudonocardiales > Pseudonocardiaceae > Pseudonocardia > Pseudonocardia nematodicida. The sequence goes on along the minus strand of NZ_JBEDNQ010000007.1, from coordinate 86,794 downwards.
GGTGGTGTTCACATAGGACACCACGACGGCGCCGGGGTGCTCGGCCTTCCACCCCCGCAGCTGCTCGGCGGTGATCGAGTCGGCCAGCGAGCAACCGGCCCGGGCGTCCGGGATCAGCACGGTCTTGTCCGGAGCCAGGATCTTCGCCGTCTCGGCCATGAAGTGCACACCGCAGAACACGATCGTCGAGGCGCTCGAGGCGGCCGCGATCCGGGACAGCGCGAGCGAGTCCCCGACGTGGTCGGCGACGTCCTGGATCGCGGGCAGCTGGTAGTTGTGCGCCAGCAGGACGGCGTCGCGGCGCCGCGCCAGCGCACGCACCTCCTCGGCCCACCCGGGGCCGGGCGGAGCATCCACGGCATCCCCAGGGTCCACACCGCTCGGCTCCGATGCCGTCGTCAGCGTTCCGGTCATGCGCCCTCCCGGGCCGGTCTGGTTTTCGCCTGATGAGCGGAAACTAGGGTGATGGTAGCACCGGCTCCCCCGGTCGAGCACCTCCTCGGTGACCCGGGCCTCACCTGCCGGACACCCCGTCGTCACGTACCGGTGCCCCGCGGAACGCCCCTCTAGGCTGCGGAGATGACCTCGCCCGCGTTCGGCCACGAGGTGCTCGCCGCCGTGCTCGGGATCCGCGACGGCCGGCTCCGGGTGCTGCTCTGGGAGCGCGCCCGCGACCCGGACCGGGGCCGCTGGGCGCTGCCCGGCGGTGGCCTGCGGGCCGACGAGGACGTCGAGACCTCGGTGCGCCGGCAGCTGGCGGAGAAGGTCGACGTCCGCGAGGTCGCCCACGTCGAGCAGCTCTCGGTGTTCTCCGACCCGGACCGGACCCCCGGGCCGCGGACGATCGCCACCGCGTTCCTCGGGCTGGTGCCCTCCGACGCCGACCCCGTGCTGCCCGCGGACACCGCGTGGCACCCGGTGGACGCGTTGCCGCCGACCGCGTTCGACCACGCCGCGATCGCCGCGTCGGCGCGGGACCGGCTGCGCGCCAAGCTGTCCTACACCAACCTCGGGTTCGCGCTCGCACCCAGGGAGTTCACGATCTCGGGCCTGCGCGAGCACTACGTCGCAGCGCTGGGGCACCCGGTGTCGGCGACGAACCTGCAACGCGTGCTGACCCGGCGCGACCTGCTCGCCCCGACCGGCGAGACGGCGCCCTCGGGCCGGGCCGGCGGGCGTCCGGCGGCGGTGTTCCGGTTCACCGACCGGACCCTGCGGGTGACCGACGCCTTCGCCGTGCTGCGCCCGCCCGCGCAGGCCGGAACCGCCTCGTGACCGGGCGATCCGACCCGCGCCGTCATACAGTGAACCGGTGACCGCGACCATCCCACTGTTCCCGCTGGGGACGGTGCTGATGCCGGGCGCGGCCCTACCCCTGCACATCTTCGAGCCGCGGTACCGGCAGCTCACCGTCGACCTGATCACCGGCGAGGTGCCGGGCAAGGAGTTCGGCGTGGTCGCGGTCCGTGAGGGCCACCACCCCGACCGCTCCGGGGCGGCGGGGATGCACGCCGTCGGGTGCACCGCGGTGCTGCTCGACGCCCGCCGGCTCCCGGACGGCCGCTACGACATCGTCACCCGCGGCGCCCGCCGGTTCCGCCTGCTCGACCTGGACACGACGTCGCGGTCGTACCTGACCGGCACCGTCGAGTTCCTGCCCGACGACGCCTCCGCCGCCGACACCCCCGACCCGCGGCTGGTCGAGATGCTGGAGCGCGCCGCCCGCGAGGCACACCGCGGTTACTGCAACACGGCATGGCGCTCCGCCGACTGGTCCGAGCCCGCCGCCGACACCCCGACCGCCGACCTGCCCCACCTGCTCGCCGGGGACTGCCTGCTGCCACTCACCGACCGCCAGCAGCTGCTGGAGCAGACCAGCCCGGTGCAGCGGCTGCGCGAGGTGCGGCGGCTGCTCGCCCGGGAGAAGGGCCTGCTCGGGACGCTGCGCGCCGTCCCCGCGCCGCACGGGACCTTCCCGGACGACCACAGCAGCAACTAACGTCCGCTCGTGTGGCGAGCATCCGCAAGGTCATCATCACCTGTGCCGTGACCGGGGGGATCCACACGCCCTCCATGTCCCCGCACCTGCCGTCGTCGCCGGACGAGATCGCCGACGCGGCGCTGGGCGCCGCCGAGGCGGGCGCGGCGATCCTGCACCTGCACACCCGCGACCCCGCCGACGGCCGGCCCTCGCAGGACCCGGCGCACTTCGCGCCGGTCCTGCAGAAGGTCGCCCCGCACACCGACGCCGTCCTCAACATCACCACCGGCGGGAACCCGGCGATGACCGTCGAGGAGCGGTTGCGGCCCGCGCGCGAGTTCAAACCGGAGCTCGCGTCGCTGAACATGGGCTCGATGAACTTCGGGCTCTACCCGATGCTCGAGCGGTTCACCGACTTCCGCCACGACTGGGAGCCGCAGGCCCTGGAGCGGTCCCGCGACGTCGTCTTCAAGAACACCTTCGCCGACATCGAGACCGTCCTCGCGATGGGCGCCGAGAACGGCACGCGCTTCGAGTACGAGTGCTACGACATCTCGCACCTCTACAACCTCGCGCACATGCACGGCCGCGGGCTCACCCCGCGCGGCCCGCTGCTGGTGCAGTCGGTGTTCGGCCTGCTCGGCGGGATCGGGGCGCACCCCGAGGACCTGATGCACATGCGCCGCACCGCGGACCGGCTGCTCGGGACGGACTACCTCTGGTCGATCCTCGGCGCAGGGAAGGCGCAGATGCCGCTGGCCACCATGGGCGCGACGATGGGTTCGCACGTGCGGGTCGGGCTCGAGGACTCGCTGTGGATCGAGCCGAAGGAGCTCGCGACCAGCAACGCGCAGCAGGTGGCCAAGATCCGGGCCGCGCTGGAGGCGCTGAGCTTCGAGATCGCGACCCCGGCCGAGGCCCGGGGGATGCTCGGGCTCAAGGGCGCCGACGCGGTCGGGTTCTGACAGCGCCTTCCGGCAGAGGCTCACCCGCCCAGCGCCAGCACCGGCCCGTCCCAGCGGGCCCGCCACCAGCGGTCGTGCGAGGTGACGACGACGGTGCCCGGCGCCGTGGCGAGCGCCTCCTCCAGCTCGCCGGCCAGCCGCAGCGACACGTGGTTGGTGGGCTCGTCGAGCAGCAGCAGGTCGGGCGCGTCGGCGATCGCGACGGCCAGGGCGAGCCGGCGGCGCTGGCCCAGGCTCAGGTCCCCGGTCGGCGTGCCGTGCTCGCGCGGGTGCAGCAGTCCCAGCTCGCGCAGGGGCGACCGCTCGGCGCGTTCGGTGCCGACCGCGGCGGTGTAGGCGTCGCGGGCGGTGCGGTCCGGCGGGCCGAGGTCCGGGTCCTGGGCGAGCAGACCGACCCGGCGGGCGCGGACGTCGACGGTGCCGGCGTCCGGTGCGAGCTCGCCGTGCAGGACGGCGAGCAGGGTGGACTTCCCGGCGCCGTTCGGCCCGGTGACCAGCAGCGTCTCCCCCACCGGGACGTCGAGCCGGTCCAGCCGGAGCCGGCTCTCCACCCGCAGGTCGCGGACGGACGCGGCGAGCCCGCTCGCACCGCCGTCGTCCCGACCCGAGGTGGTGAGCCGGCCGGAGAACCGCAGCGGGCGCGGGGGTTTCGGCAGCGCCTCGCGTTCGGCGACCTCCAGGCGGCGCTGCGCGTCGTTCACCCGCCGGGCGCGGGTGCGCTCGACCCCGGCGCCCTTGAACCTGGTGATGAACTTGTCGTTGTCGCGCGGGCCGCGGCCCGGCGCGATCGCATGGGTGGAGACCCGGGTCGCGGCGCGCAGCCGGTCGAGTTCCTCCTGCTGCGCGGCGAAGGTCTCCTCCCAGCGGCGGCGGCTCGCGGCCTGCGCCTCGAGGTACTCGGTGAAGGAGCCGCCGAAGCGGCGCCCGCCGTGCCCGTCGGTGCCGAGCGCGCCGGCGTCGAGGTCGACCAGCTCGGTGCAGACCCGGTCCAGGAAGGTCCGGTCGTGGCCGGCGGCCACGACGACGCCCGGCAGCTCGACCAGCGTGCGTTCCAGCAGGTCGAGGGCGGCGTCGTCGAGGTGGTTGGTGGGCTCGTCGAGCAGCAGGCAGGCGGGCCGCCGGACCAGCGCGGCGGCCATCGCGAGCCGGGTGCGCTCGCCGCCGGACAGTGTCCGGACCGGGCGGTCCCGCTCGAGGTCGCCGACGCCGAGCGTGCCGGCGGTGACCTCGGCGCGGCGGTCGGCGTCCCAGGCGTCGTGCGCGACCGCCCAGGCCAGGACCCGGTCGTAGGCGGCGGCCGCGTCCGGGTCCTCGGCGAGCGCGCCGGCCAGACGTTCCAGCTCGGCGACGGCGGCGTGCAGCGGTGCGAGCGCGGCGTCGAGCAGGTCACCCACCGTGCCGCCGGCGCCGGTGGCGGGTTCCTGCGGCAGGTACACCAGGTCGGCCGGGGCGGCGACGGTGCCGGCGTCGGGCGTGTCGACGCCGGCGAGCAGCCGCAGCAGCGTCGACTTGCCGGTCCCGTTCTCACCGATCAGGCCGAGCCGGGCACCGGGTGCGACGGTGAGATCGATCCCGTCCAGCACGGGCGGGTCGCCGGCGCGGGTCGCGTAGGACCGGACGAGGCCGCGCGCGGTCAGCGCGGTGGCAGAGGTGATCGGGAGCGATGACACGACGACGTCTCCGGGAACGGAGGGAGACCGGCGGGGGCGGGGCCACGTCCGCGGTCGGTACGTCGTCAGAGCTCCATGATGGCGGCGACCTTACCGCAACGATCAGCTCCAGCCGAACCGGTTCCGGAGCTCGGTCGCGACCCGCTCGAAACGGGCGCGGTCCAGCACGGCCGCCTCCCGGCGGATGCCGTGCTCGTCGATCTCCAGGACCCGGTCGAGGCGGACGTAGGAGTCCCGCCCCTCGCGGTCCCAGGCGCCCGACCCGATCCCGACCCAGTCCGCGTCGTGGGCGCGCCGGTCCTGGCTGGAGAGCATCAGCGCGAGCAGGTCGCCGCCGGTGCGGCCGACGACCAGCAGCGGCCGGTCCTTGCCCTGGTTCGGGTCCTCCTCGTACGGCACCCAGGTCCAGACGATCTCGCCGGGATCCGCGGCCCCGTCGGGCTCCGGGGCGTAGACGACGGTGCGGGCGCGCTCGGCGGTCGGCGCGGTGCGCACCCGTCCGGCGGTGCCGGTGCCGGCGGCGGGCCGGGTGCCGCCCGGGCCCTGCTGCTTCCGGCCCTGCTGCTGCGAGTCCTGGAGCAGCCGGACCGCGACGCGGGCGGCCCTGCGCAGGACCGACCCCCAGTTGATCGCCATGCGCTCAGCCTGCCGCACGGGCGTCGCCGCTCCGACGCCAGGGTGAGCGCGAGGTGTCCGGGCGCGTTCCGCGGAACGCGTCCGGACACGACACGGCCCCGCACACGGGCTGGTGTGCGGGGCCGGACGCCGGACGCGGGCGGTCAGCCCTGCGGGTTCTCGCCCTCCTGCTTCTCCTGCTCGGCGACGGCCGCCTTCACCTCGTTCATGTCGACGGCCTTCACCTGGCCGATGAGGTCCTCGAGCGCCTCGGCCGGCAGGGCACCGGGCTCGGAGTACAGGACGACGCCGTCGCGCACGGCCATCACGGTCGGGATCGAGGAGATCCCGAACGCGCCGGCCAGCTCCTGCTGCGCCTCGGTGTCGACCTTCCCGAAGGTCACGTCCTGGTGCTTCTCGGACGCGGCGTCGTAGACCGGCGCGAACTGCGTGCACGGTCCGCACCAGGACGCCCAGAAGTCGATCAGCACGGTCGACCCGGGCGTGCCCACGACGTCGTTGAAGTTGTCGGCGGTCAGTTCCACGGTGGCCATACGCGGTCGAACGGGTGCGGAACGCCCGTTGTTCCCGCGTGGGCTCACACGTTCAGCGCGCGACGGGTGGCGGCGACCACGCCGTGCCCGTGCCCTGCGGCGATCCGGTCCAGACCGGAGCCGACGGCGTCGTCGTCCGGGCGGACCTCCACGAACCGGCCGGCGCCGGAGTCGAGGACCAGCACCCGCGCGGTGGCGATGTCGTAGAACAGGCCCAGCACCTCGGCGCCGCCGTCGCCGGCGGACACGCCGTCCTGGGCCCGCAGCATCTCCAGCTGCATCGCCACGTTCACCATGGCCAGCTGGTCGGTCTCCGACCAGCCGTCCTCGGCCGCCGCGACGCCGACCGGGTGGCCCTGCCGGTGCGCGCGCAGCACCGGCCGGGCCTCCAGCAGCCACCTGCCGAGCGCCGAGTCGCCGCCGGCGGCGCCGGCCTGCAGCCCCTTCATCGCGCCGCAGCCCGAGTGCCCGCAGACGGTGATCAGCGGGACGTTCAGCGCGGACGTCGCGAACTCGACCGCGGCCGCGGTGCCCGGCCCGACGGCCAGGTTGCCGACGTTCTGCACGGTGAACACGTCACCGGGACCGCTGTGCGTGATGACGTGCGGCAGCACCCGCGAGTCGGCACACGTGATCATCATCGCGGACGGGGCCTGGCCGTTCGCCAGCTCCGACATCGTCGGGCGGATCTCCTCGCGGGTCTGCTCGTGGTACGCGGTGAGCCCCGCCATCAGCGGCTGGTGCGGCGCCTGCTCGGCCGGGCGCACCGACTGCCACTGTGCCCAGGTCGCGAACCGCGATCCGGGTGCCACGCCGGCGGACGACGCGCTCTCCGGCTCGAGGACCCGCACGGTCCCGCCGGTGCCCTCGTGCCGGGCCTTCCAGGCCATCAGGTGGTCGTAGGCCGCGTGGTCCAGGTAGTTGGTCACCAGCCGGACCGTGACGTCGACGCCGCGCGGCACGCCACCCAGCTCACGGGACAGCGCCGGCACCGACAGGAACGACAGCGACCCGGTGACGACGAGCTCGCAGCTCCCGTCGGCGTGCTGGGTCAGCTGCGGGCGGGCCCGCACGGCCCGCACCAGGAGCAGCAGCCCGGCGAGCACGAGGCCGATCAGCACACCCTCGAGCAGGTTGAGGAACACTACGCCGGCCAGTGTCGCCAGGTAGACCACCAGCTCACCGTGTGCCCGCGCGGTGCGCACGTCGGCCGGTTTGATCAGCCCGACGCCCATCATGACCAGCAGCCCGGCGAGCGCGGCCATCGGGATCAGCTCGATGACGTCGATCAGCACGATCGCGAACAGCGCGATCCAGACACCGTGCAGCACGGCCGAGGCCCGGGTCTGCGCGCCCGCCTTCACGTTGGCCGCGGACCGGACGATCACACCGGTGATCGGCAGGCCGCCGATCATGCCGGAGACGGTGTTGGCGGCGCCCTGGCCGAGCAGCTCGCGATCGGTGTCGGTCCGCAGGCCGGGGCGCATCCGCTCGACCGCGACGGCCGAGAGCAGCGACTCGACGCTGGCGATCAGCGCGACGGTCAGCATGCCGGCGAGCACGCCGGCCCAGTCGGACTCCGGCAGCACCGGCGTCGACAGCGCGTCCAGCAGCGAGCCCCCCAGCTCGACCCGGACGACGCCGGCCAGCGGCAGCGAGACCACCGTGGCCAGCAGGATCGCGACCAGCGCGGCCGGCACGACGGTGATCCGCGCTCGCCACCGGCCCCAGCCCAGCATGACCGCGATGACCAGCGAACCGAGCAGCAACGCGGGCCAGGAGACGTTCACGACCGACGACGGCAGCGCGGCCAGCGACGCGACTCCCCCGGTCTGCGACTCACCGCCGAGGACCACGTTGAGCTGGCCGAGCGCGATGGTCGCGCCGATGCCGGCGAGCATCCCGTGCACCACCGCCGGCGGGATGGCCTGGGCGAACCGCGCGAGGCGGGTCAGGCCGAACACCACCTGCAGGACGCCCGCGCCGGCGGTGATCAGGCAGGTGACCTCCCAGCCGAACCGGTTCACCAGCTCGGCGACGATCACCGTCAGGCCCGCCGCGGGCCCGGAGACCTGCAGCACCGACCCGCCCAGCAGACCGGCGACGACCGCGCCGACGACGGCGGCGACCAGGCCGGCCAGGATCGGCGCGCCCGAGGCGACGGCGATGCCGAGTGAGAGCGGCACCGCGACGAGGAAGACCACGATCGACGCCGAGAAGTCGGCGCGGGCGTGCGGGAACGTGCGGCCGAACCAGCCGCCCGGCGGCCCTTCCGTGTTACCTGTGTGACTGGTGGTGTTCATGGGGCTGATGTGGTCCTGGGACGGCACGCGTTCCTCCGAGATCGGTCGTGGGGGCGTCCGACCGCGACGGCGCGGTCTGATCGGGCCCGGTCGCTGCGACGGCGTCGCCACCGCGGTGTGGTCCACGGCGGGGTGGTCCACGGCGGTGTGGTCCACGGCGGTGTGGTCCACGGCGGGGCGGTCCACGGCGGCGTGGTCACGGCGTCGCTCGGGCCCGCGACGAACCACCACGAAAACCGAGCACGATGAGAGCGTTTCTCATCGATTCGGTCGTCCACGACGAAACAGCCGGTCAGCGGGATTCATCTCTGCGTAACGTGATCCAGAACACGTCGAGATCCACCCGACGAGGTGGCGGCGATCGGCGGCGGACCGGGCCGCGCCGCCGTCGTCGCACCGCGGTGTTCCGGCCGCACCGCCGTCACCAGCCCGAACCCGCCGGGTCCTAGGCTGCACCCACCATGGCCACACCGTTCCGAGAGCCGGCCCCGGACGCCGCCGAGGGCCCGTCCTCGCGCCGCCGCGAGCTCGGTCAGACGTCCGCCCGGTCGCTGCTGCTGACGATCCTCGGCGAGTTCGTCCTGCCCGACGGCCGGCCGGTGTGGACCCGCGCGCTGCTCGACGTGCTCGGCTCGCTGGGGATCGAGCCCAAGTCGGCGCGCCAGGCGCTCGCCCGCACCGCCGCCGAGGGCCTGCTGCACTCCGACCGGGACGGCCGCCGGGTGCGCTGGTCGCTGACCGGGGCCGGGGTACGGCTCCTGTCCGACGGCGCGGCCCGGATCTACGGCTTCGGCGCGCCCGGCGGGGAGTGGGACGGCCGCTGGCTGGTCCTGCTGGCCAGCGTCCCGGAGTCGCGGCGCCGGCTGCGGCACCGGCTCCGGACCCGGCTGGCCTGGGCCGGGCTCGGCTCGCCCGCCCCCGGCGTCTGGGTCTCCCCCGACCCGGGCAAGGAGCCGCAGGTGTCCGCCGTCCTCGACGAGCTCGATCTGCACGGGATGAGCAGCTCGTTCGTCGGGCACTACGGCGGCATCGGCCGGGCGGGCGACGTCGTCGCGCAGGCCTGGGACCTCGACCGGGTCGAGCAGGCCTACCGGGAGTTCCTCGACGACTTCGGTCCCGATCTCGCGGCGGGCACCGGACCGGAGCCCGGGGTGCTGGCCCGGCAGGTGCAGCTGGTGCACGCCTGGCGGCGCTTCCCGTTCCTGGACCCGGAGCTACCGGCCGCGCTGCTGCCGGAGCACTGGGCCGGCACCCGCGCCGCCGAGCTGTTCACCACCCTGCACACACGCTGGGACGCCCCGGCCCGCACCGCGTGGGCCGAGCTGGCCGCGAAGCGCTGACCGGCGCCCTGGTCAGCCGAGGCAGCCGGGGCCGAGCAGGGTCTTCAGGTCGCCCATCAGCGCGGAGGTGTGCGTGACCTTGAGCGAGTCGTCGAGCCGCAGCGCGGTCTTCTTGGTGCCGTAGACCAGCGACAGGTGCACCTCGGAGGTGCCCGGGTGGTGGGTCAGCACCTCCTTGAGCTTCGCGACGCGCTCCGGAGTGCACTGGTCGGTGCGCAGCGACACCCGGATCGGCAGCCCGGCCTCACCGGCGGCGGCCAGCTCGGGCACCGCGAGGTCGTTGGCGATCAGCGAGATGCGGTCGTCGCGCTTGTTCACCCGGGCCTTGACCAGCACGATCGCGTCCTCGGCGACGTCCACGCCGACGACCTGGTAGGCCCGCGGGAAGAACAGCACCTCGATCCCGCCGGCGAGGTCCTCGATCTGCGCCGACGCCCACGGCTCGCCGTTCTTGTTCACCCGCCGGTTGACGTTGGCGAGGATCCCGCCGACGGTCACCTGGGCGCCCTCGGACACCGTGCCCTCGACGATGTCGGCGATCGAGGTGTCGGCCTTCGCAGCCAGGGACTGCTCGAGGCCCTGCAGCGGGTGCCCGGACACGTAGAGACCGAGCATCTCCCGCTCGACGGCGAGCTTGTACTTCTTGTCCCACTCGTCGTCGGGGACCTTGACGTCGAAGATCCCGCCCAGCTCGTCGCCGCCCTCGCCGCCGCCGGAGCCGTCCATCGACCCGAACAGGTCGAACTGGCCCAGCGACGCGGCCTTCTTGGTGCTCATCACCGCGTCGATCGCGTCGGCGTGCACCAGCAGCAGACCCTTGCGGGAGTGCCCGAGCGAGTCGAACGCCCCGGACTTGATCAGCGACTCGACGACCTTCTTGTTGCAGACCACCGCGTCGACCTTGCGCAGGAAGTCGGAGAAGTCGACGAAGTTGCCCTTCTCCCGGCGCGCGGCGACGATCGCGTCGACCACGTTGTGCCCGACGTTGCGGATACCGCCCAGGCCGAACCGGATGTCGTCGCCGACCGGGGCGAAGTTCCGCACCGAGTCGTTGACGTCCGGCGGGAGCACGCTGATCCCCATCCGGCGGCACTCGGCCAGGTAGACCGCGGCCTTGTCCTTGTCGTCCCGGACGCTGGTGAGGACCGCGGCCATGTACTCGGCGGGGTAGTTCGCCTTGAGGTAGGCGGTCCAGTACGACACCACGCCGTACGCGGCGGAGTGCGCGCGGTTGAACGCGTAGTCGGAGAACGGGAGCAGGATGTCCCAGAGCGTCTTGATCGCGTTCTCGGAGTAGCCGTTGTCCTTCATGCCCTGGGCGAAGCCGGCGTACTCCTTGTCCAGGATCTCCTTCTTCTTCTTGCCCATCGCGCGGCGGAGCAGGTCCGCCTGGCCGAGCGAGTAGCCCGCCAGCACCTGCGCGATCGACATGACCTGTTCCTGGTAGACGATCAGGCCGAAGGTCTCGCCGAGGACGTCCTTGAGCGGCTCGGCCAGCTCAGGGTGGATCGGCGTGATCTCCTGGCGGCCGTTCTTGCGGTCGGCGTAGTCGTTGTGCGCGTTCGCACCCATCGGGCCGGGCCGGTACAGCGCGCCGACCGCGGAGATGTGCTCGAACTCCGACGGCGCCATCCGGCGCAGCAGGTCCCGCATCGGGCCGCCGTCGAGCTGGAACACGCCGAGGGTGTCGCCGCGGGAGAGCAGCTCGTAGGTCGTGCGGTCGTCCAGCTCGAGGTGGTCGAGGTCGACCTCGGCCTTGTCGTTGAGGGTGATGTTCTCCAGGGCGTCGTCGAGGATCGTGAGGTTGCGCAGCCCCAGGAAGTCCATCTTGAGCAGACCGATGGTCTCGCAGACGCCCATGTCGAACTGGGTGATGATCGCGCCGTCGGACTCGCGGCGCTGGATCGGGATGACGTCGATCAGCGGCGTCGACGACATGATCACGCCGGCCGCGTGCACGCCCCACTGCCGCTTCAGGCCCTCCAGGCCCCGCGCGGTGTCGATGATCTCCTTGACCTGCGGGTCCGCCTCGTAGAGCGCGCGGACCTCGGTGGCCTCCGAGTACCGCTTGTGCGACGGGTCGAACACTCCGGACAGCGGGATGTCCTTGCCCATCACCGCCGGCGGCATCGCCTTGGAGATCCGGTCGGCGACCGAGTAGCCGGGCTGGCCGTAGAGCACCCGCGCCGAGTCCTTGATCGCGGCCTTCGCCTTGATCGTGGAGTAGGTGATGATCTGGGCGATCCGGTCCTCGCCGTACTTCTCGGTCGTGTACCGGATCATCTCGCCGCGGCGGCGGTCGTCGAAGTCCATGTCGATGTCGGGCATCGACACGCGGTCCGGGTTGAGGAACCGCTCGAAGATCAGCTTGTGCCGGATCGGGTCCAGGTCGGTGATGCCCAGGACGTAGGCGACCAGCGACCCGGCGGCCGAGCCACGGCCGGGGCCGCACCGGATGCCGACCGACTTGGCGTGCTGGATGAGGTCCGCGGTCACCAGGAAGTAGCCGGGGTAGCCCATCTTGATGATGACGCCGACCTCGTAGTTCGCCTGCTGGCGGTACCGCTCGGTGACGCCGTTCGGGAACCGCGTGTGGAGTCCCCGCTCGACCTCCTTGATCAGCCAGGACTCCTCGGTCTCCCCCTCGGGCACCGGCGCCTTGGGCTGGAGGTCCTGCCCGGTCGTGAAGTCGATGTTGCAGCGCTCGGCGACGAGCAGGGTGTTGTCGCAGGCCTCGGGGTGGATCGGGTCCCAGAGGTCGCGCATCTCGTTCGCGGACTTGAGGTAGAAGTCCTGCGCGTCGAACTTGAACCGGTTCGGGTCGGCGAGGGTCTTCCCGGTCTGGACGCAGAGCAGCACCTCGTGCGCCTTGGTGTCGTCCGGGTAGGTGTAGTGCAGGTCGTTGGTGGCCAGGCCGGGCAGGTCGAGCTTGTCCTTGAGCCGGAACAGCTCCTCCTGGACCTGCTTCTCGATCCCGATGCCGTGGTCCATCAGCTCCAGGAAGAAGTTGTCCTTCCCGAAGATGTCCCGGTAGTCGCTCGCCGCCTGGCAGGCGCCGTCGAAGTCGTTCTGCTGGAGCAGCCGGGCGACCTCGCCGGACGGGCACCCGGTCGTCGCGATGAGCCCCTTGCCGTACTGCTCGAGGAGCTCGCGATCCATACGCGGCTTGTAGTAGTACCCCTCGAGGCTGGCCAGCGACGAGAGCCGGAAGAGGTTGTGCATCCCCTCGGTGTTCTCGGCCAGCAGCGTCATGTGGGTGTACATGAGGTCGGGGTTGTTCTCGCTGCCGTTGCCCAGCGCCGTGCGCTTGCGCTCGTGCCGCGAGCCGGGCGCGAGGTAGCCCTCCATGCCGATGATCGGCTTGATGTCGTGCGCCTTGGCCTTGCGCCAGAACTCGAAGGCGCCGTAGACGTTGCCGTGGTCGGTCATCGCCACGGCCGGCATCTCGTACTTCGCGGCCTCGGAGAAGAGGTCGTCGAGACGGGCGGCGCCGTCCAGCATCGAGAACTCGGTGTGGGTGTGCAGGTGGACGAAGGAGCCCGTGCCCGAACTGCCGGCCATGTGTGTTCCGCGCTCCTCTCCCGCGCCCTGGGGTGGCGCGGTGCTCCCCGGTCGTGCGTCTCGCGTGCCCGCCGGCTCGGCGCGGAGGCGCGGGCCACGGGCGTGCCCACCGGGACGGCGGCGACCTCCGCAACAGCGGTGCCGCACGGCCCCGCACGACCTCTGGCGGGAGGCTGCGCGGCGCCCGGTGGGCCCCGCCACGGTGGGTGGACGGACCGGATCCGGTGAGGGCCCCAGACTAGCCGCGGGGTCCGACAGTTCCGGCGACGGCGGCCCCCGCGGACCGGTCTCCGCGCGTCCATCCTGGTCACGCCGCCGGCCGGCGGCGCCCGGCGTGTCGGCCGCGCCGACGGGCGGGCGGGCGGCGGAGTGGGCGGGCGGCGGAGTGGTCGGGCGGCGGAGTGGTCGGCCCGTGCTCCGGGCTCCGGGCCCTGCCCCGCCGAGATACGGCTCAGCGGGCCCCAGAGATCGACAACTCCCGATGGTGCGTATCCCGACGGGGATCGCCCTACTCGTCAGACGGCTCGTCGGGACGGCTCGTCACGCGTCGAGCGCCGACGGTCGGGGAGGGCCCAGCACTCCGGCCACCTCCTGTGACGTCATCCGACACGGTGCTTCGGGACACCCTCTCGCGGCGTGTCCGGCCGGTCGGACGCCCGGGACGGGACGCTTCGGCCATGCCGATGCCCACGCGTGCCGCGCGGCGGTCCCGGCTGCTGTTCGCCGGGCTGGTCGTGCTGGCCGGAGTCCTGTCCTGCGCGGCCCCGGCCGCCCGCCCGTCCGCGGCGCCGGTCATGGCCGCGGACTCGCGGGCCGCTCCGCCGGGCGGCCCGCTGGAGCGGCTCACCCCGGCGGTGCAGGAGCTGCTGGACGAGATGTCCGTGCCGGGAGCGGTGGTGCTCGTCGACACCGGCGGGGACCGCTACCTGCGAGCGTTCGGTACCCGCCGGATCGGCGCGGACGACCCGGTGGGGACCGGCGACCACTTCCGGATCGGGTCGATCACCAAGACGATGACCGGCACCGCGCTGCTGCAGCTGGCCGGCGAGGGCCGGGTCGCGCTGACCGACCCGGTGTCGAAGTACCGGCCCGAGGTGCCGGGCGGGGACCGGATCACGCTGGCCGAGCTGCTGGAAATGCGCTCCGGGCTGGCCAGCTACACCACACAGCTGCCGTTGAACCAGGCCGCGGACGACGACCCGGCCCGGATCTGGTCCCCCGACGAGCTGGCCGCGATGGGCACCGCGGTGCCGCCGGTGGCCGCGCCGGGCGAGGAGTTCTACTACTCCAACACCAACACCGTGCTGGCCGGGCTGGTCGTCGAGCAGGTCACCGGGCAGGACCTGCGGACCGTGCTGCAGGAGCGCGTGTTCACGCCGCTGGGGCTGACGAGCACCTCGTTCCCGGCGCCGGCGGACGCCGCGCTGCCGGTGCCGTACCCGCAGGGCTACCTGTTCGGGACCAACGTCTCCACGTTGTCCTCGCCCGCGCTCCCGGAGGCCGAGCAGCGCGCGGCGGCCGCCGGGACGCTGCGGCCGAACGACGTGACCGGGCTGAACCCGTCGTGGGCCTGGGCGGCGGGCGCGGCGATCTCGACGGCCGAGGACCTCGCCGTCTACGCGCAGGCCCTGGTCGACGGCAGGCTGCTGCCGCCCGCCGTCGCGGCCGAGCGGACCCGCAGCGTCCGGCCGATCGACCCGGCCGACCCGGCGAGCCCGGGCTACGGGCTCGCGCTGGCCCGGTTCGGCCCGATGCTGGGCCACGACGGATCGCTGCCCGGCTACCAGTCGTTCATGGGCCACGATCCGAAGACCGGCGCCACCCTCGTCGTGCTCACCGACCTGCAGGCGGCGCCGGACGGGCGGGAGACGGCCAACACGGTCGCGATGAAGGTGCTCGAGCTGCTGTGATCCTTCTCCGTGGAAGCCGGACGGCACACGAGTGGCACCCGGACTCCACGGAGAAGGATCATGAGGGCGGGACCGGGCCGTCGTCGCGGGGCGGGGAGGCGGTCGTCGTCTGCTCGGGCAGCAGCGGGGACAGCGCCAGCTCCTGCGGGGTCGTGCCGGGTGGCGCGGCCTGGACGGCCCGGACGGCGTCGTGGGCGGCCACTGCCTCCAGCCCGGCCCGGTCGGTGGTCAGCACGAGCGCGATCGCACAGGCGCAGCCGGGGTCGGCGAGCGCGCGGCCCTCGGCGGCGGTGACCGCGGCCCGGCGGGCGAGCGCAAGGCCGGCCTCCGGCGCCCCGTCGGACCCCGCGGCACCGTCGGACCCCGCGGGACCGTCCGGGACCCCGCTCCCGGCGCCGGACGCGGCGCGGTCGGCGTCGGCGTCCGCGGCGAACGCGGCCCGCTCCCGGGCGACCCCCAGGGCTGCGGCGAGGTCTCCCGTGCCCGTCACCGGCTCGAACCGGAGGGCGGTCTGCACCCGGGGCAGCGGCACCCGGAACACGACGGTCTGCACCGGATCGCTGCCGGCGATCCCGGCCGCGGCGCCGGCGTCGAGCGGGCGGGTGAACTGGACCAGCGCGGGCGCGGTCTCCCCCGCCGGCGGCAGCTGCGCGGGCAGCGAGGCCAGGTAGCCAGCGACGTCCTGCCCCGGATCCGGGCCCAGGCGCACCGACCCGACCGGCGGACCGGAGGGGACCGCGGGCCCGGAACCCGCCACCCAGGCCGTCCCGAGCAGCACGACGACCATCCCCACCACGATGCCGATCCAGCCCCGCCGGCCGAGACGGATCACGGGTCGCGCAGGGCCTCGAGGGCCGCGGCCAGGTCGTCCGGGTAGGGGCTGGTGAACTCGACGTACCGCCCGTCGGACGGGTGCTCGAAGCCCAGCGTGCGGGCGTGCAGCCACTGCCGCGAGAGCTTCACCCGCGCGGCCAGGGTGGGGTCGGCGCCGTAGGTGAGGTCCCCGACGCACGGGTGGCGCAGCGCGGAGAAGTGCACCCGGATCTGGTGCGTGCGGCCGGTCTCCAGGTGCACGTCGAGCAGGCTGGCCGAGCGGAACGCTTCGATCGTGTCGTAGTGCGTGACGCTGGGCTTGCCGCCCTGCAGGACGGCGAACCGGTAGTCGTGCCGCGGGTGCCGGTCGATCGGCGCGTCGATGGTGCCCGACGACGGGTCCGGATGACCTTGCACGACGGCGTGGTAGCGCTTCTCCACGGTCCGTTCCTTGAACGCCCGCTTCAGCACGGTGTAGGCGTGCTCGGACGTCGCGACGACCATGACACCGGTGGTGCCGACGTCGAGCCGGTGCACGATGCCCTGGCGCTCCGCGGCGCCGGAGGTGGCCAGCCGGTACCCGAGCGCGGCGAGCCCGCCGGTGACGGTCGGCCCGGTCCAGCCCGGCGAGGGGTGCGCGGCCACTCCGACCGGCTTGTCGACGACGACGATGTCGTCGTCGTCGTGCAGCACGGTCAGCCCGGCGACGACCTCGATCGGGCCCTCGATCACGGCCGGCGCCTCGGGGTCGGGCAGCTCGACCTGCAGCCAGGACCCGCCTGGCAGCCGGTCGGACTTGCCGGCGTCGCGGCCGTCGACCTGGATCCGGCCCTGCTCGGCCAGCCCGGCGACGACCGTGCGGGACAGCCCCAGCAGCCGGGACAGCCCGGCGTCGATCCGCATGCCGTCCAGCCCGTCGGGCACGGGCATGCTGCGCAGTTCACCCATGCTCAGGCCTTCGTTCCGTCGATCTCGATGCCGCGCAGCGCCATCAGCACCAGCAGGATCCCGCCGCACACGATGCCGGAGTCGGCCAGGTTGAACACCGGGAAGACGCTGCCGTCCGGTGAGAACACGGCGAGCATGTCGACCACGTGCCCGCGCATCGGGCCGGGCGAGCGGAAGAACCGGTCGACCAGGTTGCCCAGCGCGCCGCCGAGGACCAGCCCGAGGCCGATCGCCCAGCCGGTCGAGGCCAGCTTCCGGGAGATCCGGATGATCACCCCCACGACCACCACGGCGACGATCGTCAGCACCCAGGTGTAGCCGGTGGCCAGCGACCACGCGGCGCCCGGGTTGCGCAGCAGGGTCAGGTAGAAGAAGCCGTCGATCACCGTGATCGGCGGGCGGTTCTCCAGCGTCGCCACCGCGGCGATCTTGGTGATCAGGTCGAGGGCGAGCACCGTGCCCGCGATCCCGGCGAGCAACAGCACCCCGCGACGCCGGACGGCGGGATCGACGGGGGTGTCACTGGCGGGTGGATCGGCACTCACCCTTCAGATTATGACGATCGCCTGCGCCCGGAGTGCCAGCGGACCAGCTTGCCGCCGCGGTCGACGTCGCGGATCCGTTGCTCGGCCGCGTCCCGGACCTCGCGGGTGCTCACGACGAGGAACTGGTCGCCCTCCCGCAGCCGCGCCTCACCGCCGGGGGTGAAGGGCGTCCGGTCGCGCACGATCAGGCTGACCGTGGCCCCCACCGGGAGCCGCAGCTCGCGCAGGTAGACCCCGTGCAGCCGGGACCCCTGCGGCACCCGGACCTGCAGCAACTCGGCGCCCACCTCGTCGAGCGGGGCCGAGTCGACCTCGACGGTGTGCGTGCCGGTCCGCGAGACCACCCCGAGTATCCGGCCGACCCACGGCAGCGTCGTCCCCTGCACCACGGTGAGGATCACGACCAGCACGAACACGACGTCGACCAGCGGCTCGTAGCCCGGTCCGGCCTCGGTGACCGCGATCAGCGCCAGCACGATCGGCACCGCCCCGCGCAGCCCGGCCCAGGACAGGAACGCCTGCTCGCGCAGCGGGACCCGGAACGGCAGCGCCGCGACCAGCACCGACAACGGACGGGCGGCGAGCAGCAGCACCCCGGCCGCGATCACGGCCGGGAGGACGGCGGCCGGCAGCCCGTGCGGGTCGACGTAGAGCCCGAGCAGCACGAACAAACCGATCTGCGCGAGCCAGCCGGTCCCCTCGGCGAAGGAGAGGACGCCACTGCGGTGCGGCATCCGGCAGTTGCCGAGCACGAGCGCGCAGCAGTAGGTGGCCAGCAGCCCGGAGGCGTGCACGGCCTGGCCGCCGGCGTAGGCGAGCAGGCACACCGCGATCGACGCGAGCGGGTAGAGCCCGGTCGCGGGCAGCGCCGCGCGGCGCAGCGCCCAGGCCCCGCCGAGGCCGAGCAGCACCCCGATCACCGTGCCGGCGGCGAGCTCGTAGACGACCAGCAGCGGGGTCGTCCAGCCGATCGGGCCGGATCCGGCCAGTACCACGACGGCGATCACCACCGGGGCGTCGTTGATCCCGGACTCGAGCTCGAGGGTCCCCGCCAGCCGTCGCGGCACGGCGACGCTGCGCAGCACGCTGAACACCGCGGCGGCGTCGGTGGAGGACAGCACCGCCCCCCAGAGCAGCGCGGTGCGCCAGCCGAGGTCGAGGAACAGGTGCAGCAGCCCGCCGGTGACGGCGATCGACACCGCCACCGAGACGGTGGACAGCACCAGGCCGAGCCCGAGCGCGGGCCGCACCGTCGACCAGCGGGTGGTCATCCCGCCCTCGACGAGGATGAGCACCAGCGCGGCGATGCCGAGGGTCTCGGTGAGCCGGGCGTCGACGAACGGGATCCCGACCACGGGCTGGCCGAGCACCAGGCCGATGGCGAGGTAGAGCAGCAGCGACGGCAGCCCGACCCGGTCCGAGATCCGCACCGCCAGCACCGCGAGGAGCAGCACCCCGGCGACCGCGCCGAGGGTGACGGTCAGGTCCACGACGACCTCATCACACGGCCCCCATCACACGGCCCCCATCACACGGCCCCCATCACACGGGCCACGTCACGGCGACCACGCCAGCGTGACGGCGTCGGTACGCCGTGGCGGCGTCCCGGCCAGCGCCGCCTCGACCTCCGGCACCCGCGCGGCGGGCAGGCACAGCCGTCGGGCCACCCATGCGGCGTCGTGCGGGAGCCGGCGCTCCCGTTCCCAGCGGTGCACCTCGGGGGTGATCCCGAGCTCCTCGCCGAGGACCGCGACCGCGTCGTCGGCGGTGGCCGACGGCGGCCGGTGCAGGTCGTGGAACCGCACCCACAGCGGGTCGAGCCAGGCCATCGGGTGCTCGGGGAGCATCTCGACGACCACGCCCCCGGTCCCCCGCGCCGCCGCGGTCAGCGCGGCCAGGAACGGGGGAAGGTCGACGACGTTGTGCAGCACGTGGTGGCAGACGACGACGTCGTGCCGGCCCGCCCGCGGGGCCGCGTCCGGCCAGGACCCGTGCACGGTGCCGTGCGGGATCCCGCGGGCGCGGGCCGCGCCGGCGAACACCGCGAGCATGTCGGCCTGCCGGTCGGTGCCGACGACCCGCGACACCGGGGAGGGCTCGGGCCACGCGGCGCCGAACGCGGCGTCCCCGCCACCGCAGCCGACATCGAGCACCGACGCCCCGCCGCAGCCCAGCGCCGCGGCACGCTCGGCCAGTGTGCGGGCCGCCCGGTGCGACGGGGTGTCGGCGGGGACCTGCGGCGGGGCGAAATCGGGGGCGTGGTGCGTCCACGGGTCCGCCGGGGCGTGCCGCAGGATGTGCTCCGGGATACCGCGGGCCGACTGGCGTTCCCTCCACCGTTCCGCCGCGACACCCATGTGGTGAGGGTAATGGGCGGTACCGGTCGACCGGACCGGTCGCAGCACTCCCGCGAGGATTCTGGCCTGCGGAAACACCCGGTCGGTGTCCGGTGTGTACCGATCTTCGCCGGTCCGGGGGGCTCGCCCGTTCCACGTGCGTCGCCGGGTACGCACCGGGCTACGTGGTTCCACCGGCGACGGCGGCGCGCGGGGCGGCCAGACTGCCGGGCATGTCCGGTTCGCGCCGTCCGCGGTGGTGGCTCCCGCTCGTTCTCGTCGTCGTGTTCCTGCCGCTCGCGCTGGTGCTCCTGTCCCAGCACGAGCCGCTGCCGTCGCCGGAGGAGGGCGAGGGGCTGGTGGTCGCCGCCGCGCAGCGCGACGGGCACCCCGGCTCGACCGCGTGGTGCCGGGTGATCGGCGAGCGCGACCCGTCGCTGGGCTGCCGGATGCGCGACGCGGACGGCCGCTACGGCTGGGGCTCGGTGCGGGTCGACGAGACCTGGGTGGAGGGCTACCGCGGGCGCACCCCGCAGGACGTCGTCCGGACGACCGTCGAGTTCCCGGTGGACGCCGGGGGCGTCGCGGTGCTGGACGCCGTCGTCCCCGACCTCGGCCCCGGGCCGACCGGATCGACCACGATGGCCGGGGTGCTGATGTTCGCGTTGCGCGCCCCGCTGGAGGCCGCGGGCTACGACGCCACGCTGCCGGGCGTGCGCTGCCCGCCGGTGCCCGAGGGCGGCTCGGTGGCGTGCACCGTGGCCGGGATCCCGGCAACGGTGACGGTCACCCGCGGCGCCGGCGCCGAGCACCGCATCCACCTCACGGTGACGCCCCGCCCCTGACCTCCCCGGGAACCACCGGATCGTCGATCACGGTCGGTCAGGCTCGGGCGACCGCCGCGCGCAGGGTGACGGTCGCGCCGTCGGGGGCGACGACCTGTCCCGCCGAGGCGGAGCCGGCCGTCTGCGCGGATGCCTCGGCTCCGTCGCCGTAGGTCACCGCCGTCGCCAGCACCTCACCCGCGACGAACGCCTCGTGCGTGCGGACCGCGGCGAGCACCGCGTCCGGCCCGTCCAGGGCCAGCGCGATCCGGTCCGCGACGGCCAGCCCGGCGTCGCGGCGAGCCTGCTGGACGACGCGCACGACGTCCCGCGCGGTCCCCTCGGCGGCCAGCTCCGGGGTGACCGCCGTGTCCAGCACGACCAGTCCCGCATTGCCCGGCAGCGCCTGGGTGTGCTCCGGGTCGGCGGCGACGAGGCGCTCGGTGAACTCCCCGTCGAGCAGGGTGATCCCGGCGGCGACGACGGTGCCGTCGTCGGACTGGGACCACTCCCCCGCCTTCACGGCGCGGATGCACTTCTGCACGTCCCCACCCAGGCGCGGCCCGGCGGCCCGGGCGTTCACCGCGATCTCGAACCGGCCGTGCGTGGCGACGTCGTCGGTCAGCTCCACGGCGCGGACGTTCACCTCGTCGCGCAGCAGCCCGACGAACGGCTCCAGGGCCGCGGCATCGGCCGCGGCAACGGTCAGTCCGGGCAGCGGCTGGCGCACCCGCACCTTGGCCGACTTCCGCAGTGACAGTGCCGCGGAGGCGACCTGGCGGATCCGGTCCATCCCGGCGACCAGCCCGGCGTCGTGCGGCAGGGTCGTGCCGGCCGGCCAGTCGGTGAGGTGCACCGACCGGCCCCCGGTCAGCCCGCGCCAGATCGCCTCGGTGGTCAGCGGCAGCAGCGGCGCCGCGACCCGGCAGGTCACCTCCAGCACGGTGTGCAGGGTGTCGACGGCGTCCCGGCGGGCGGCGTCGGCGTCGTCGGAGCCGGTCGCCCAGAACCGTTCCCGGGAGCGCCGGACGTACCAGTTGGTCAGCGTCTCGGCGTGCTCCCGGATCCGCTCGCACGCTCCGGCGATGTCGTAGGTGTCCATCGCCGCGGTGACGCCGTCGACCAGGTCCGCGGTCTTGGCCAGCACGTAGCGGTCCAGCACGTGCGGCGAGTCGGTGCGGAACGTGCCCCGCCCGCCGCCGGCGTAGAGCGACAGGAAGTACCAGGTGTTCCACAGCGGCAGGATCGCCTGCCGGACGCCCTCCCGGATGCCCTGCTCGGTGACGACCAGGTTCCCGCCGCGCAGGATCGGGCTCGCCATGAGGAACCACCGCATGGCGTCCGAGCCGTCCCGGTCGAACACCTCGTTGACGTCCGGGTAGTTCTTGCGGGACTTCGACATCTTGGCGCCGTCGTCGCCGAGCACGATGCCGTGCGCGACGCAGGTGCGGAACGCGGGCCGGTCGAACAGCGCGGTGGCCAGCACGTGCAGCGTGTAGAACCAGCCGCGGGTCTGGCCGTTGTACTCGACGATGAAGTCGCCCGGGTAGTGGTGCTCGAACCAGTCGGCGTTCTCGAACGGGTAGTGGACCTGGGCGAACGGCATCGAGCCGGACTCGAACCAGCAGTCCAGCACCTCGGGGACCCGGCGCATGGTGGACGCGCCCGTGGGGTCGTCCGGGTTGGGCCGGGTGAGCTCGTCGACGTAGGGGCGGTGCAGGTCGGCCACGCGCACGCCGAAGTCGCGCTCCATCTCGTCGAGCGAGCCGTAGACGTCAGTCCGCGGGTAGCGCGGGTCGTCGGACTGCCAGACCGGGATCGGGCTGCCCCAGTAGCGGTTGCGGGAGATGCCCCAGTCGCGGGCGCCCTCCAGCCACTTGCCGAACTGGCCGTCGCGCACGTGCGCCGGGGTCCAGTCGATCTGCTGGTTGAGCTCGACCATCCGGTCCCGGAACTGGGTGACACGCACGAACCAGGAGTCGACGGCGCGCTGGATCAGCGCGTTGCCGCACCGCCAGCAGTGCGGGTAGGGGTGGTCGTAGGTCTCGTGCCGGAGCAGCACGCCCTGGACGTGGGCGCCCTGCTCCTTCAGGTCCCGGATGATCTGCGGGTTGGCGTCGAACACCTGCATCCCGGTGTAGGGCGGGACCTCGACGGTGAACTCCCCGCGGGAGTCGACCGGGTTGACGACCTCGATACCGGCCGCGTCGGTGACCTCCTTGTCCTCCTCACCGAACGCGGGGGCGATGTGCACCAGGCCGGTGCCGTCCTCGGTGGTGACGTAGTCCGCGGCGAGCACGCGGTGCGCGTTCTCGCGGCCGGTGAAGAAGTCGAACGGCGGGGTGTAGGACGCGCCGAGCAGGTCCCGCCCGGTCAGCCGCGCGACCACGGGCGGCTCCTCCCCCAGCTCGCGGGCGTAGGCGGCGACCCGGGCCTCGGCGAGCAGCCAGCGCTCCCCGTCGGCCTCGACCACGACGTAGTCGACGTCCGGGTGCACCGCCATGGCGAGGTTGGACGGCAGCGTCCAGGGAGTGGTCGTCCAGACCAGGGCGAGCGCGCCGTCGACGTCCGCGTTCCCGGTCCCGGCCAGCCGCAGGCCCACCGTGACGGCCGGGTCCTGGCGGTCGGTGTAGACGTCGTCCATCTTGGTCTCGGTCGCCGACAGCGGCGTCTCGCAGCGCCAGCAGTACCAGAGCACCCGGAACCCCGAGTAGACCAAGCCCTTGTCCCACAACGACTTGAACGCCCACATCACGGACTCCATGTAGTCCAGGTCGAGCGTCTTGTAGTCGTTGTCGAAGTCGACCCAGCGGGCCTGGCGGGTCACGTAGTCGCGCCACTCGCCGGTGTAGCGCAGCACGGAGGAGCGGCACGCCTCGTTGAAGGCGGCGACGCCCATCTCGTCGATCTCGGACTTGTGCTTGATGCCGAGCTGGTTCTCGGTCTCGACCTCGGCGGGCAGGCCGTGGGTGTCCCACCCGAAGCGGCGCTCGACCCGGTTCCCGCGCATCGTGCGGTAACGCGGGACGACGTCCTTGACGTAGCCGGTCAGCAGGTGCCCGTAGTGCGGCAGGCCGTTGGCGAAGGGCGGACCGTCGTAGAAGACGTACTCGTCCGCGCCGTTCTCGCCGGCCGGGCGCTGCTCGACCGAGGCGCGGAAGGTGTCGTCGTCCTCCCAGCTCGCGAGCACCTCGCGCTCGAGCTGCGGGAACGTCGGGTGCGCAGGGACCTCGGGATAGCCGGGGGAACCGGTGGTGTCACTCATGCGGCGCGTCTCCTCGTGCGGTGGCGTGTGTCGCTGCCTCTCGCACGGGGACGACGCCGGCCCCTCGCAGGCCGTGCCGCGGTACCACCCCGCTTGCGTGCGCCCGGCCCCGGGGAACCCGCGGGCACGCCTCTCGTTCGACGGCGATGACGGGCCGCGACCGTCCGGTTCTACTCCGGCCGCGGCGGCGGCCGTTTCTTCCGGAGACTCCCCGGTGATGGCCGGATCGACGTCTGTGTGACGAGGGTAGCGCGCGGGCGCACCCGGATATTCCGCAGGCCCGCCCGCCTCCCTGTCGGCCTACCGCACCTGTGCGGGGTGCCGCTCGCCGAGCACCCGGTTCGGCGCGCACCACGCGCACGGGGTGAACCCGAGCTCGACGGCCTCGCTGACCGGCAGCGGGATCACCGCCCGTCCGGACAGCGCCCGGCAGGTCTGCACGTGGTAGCGCGGGTGCTCGTCGATGACCAGCACCTCGTCGGGGAGCCGGGCGACCAGTCCCGCGAGGGTCGGGTCCCGGGGCTCCTCGGGGGCGTCGCCGATGTCCTGCACCGGTGGCGGCTCGGCCGGCGCGCCGGCCGGCGGCTGTCCGGCCGGTTCACCGGTCGCGACGACGGCCGTGGCCTCCGCCGCGCTCCCCTGCCCGAACTCCGGGTCGCCGGCCGGATCGGCCGGGCGTCCGGGGGGCTCGGCGGCCGCTCGGCTGTCGGCCGCTCGGCTGTCGGCGCCCGGGTTCTCGGCACCGACGTTCCCGGCACCGGCCGGGGCACGGTCGCCCGGCGTCCCCGCCGGCGCGTCGTGTCCGGCGCCCACGGGTTCCTGCGGCCGGCCGGCACCGGCACCGGGGTCGTCGGACGGACGGGACGCCGCGGCGCCCGCCGTGCCGGCGGCCGCAGCCGCCGTCACCGCCGTCGTGTCGTCGCGCGGGCCGGCGGACCCCTCGGCGTCGGCCGCGGGTACGTCAGTGCCACCGGCACCGCGCCCGGACGAACCGTCCGGAGGGACGGGGCCGCCGCCACGACCCGCGTCCTCCCGCTCGCCCGCCGCCGGGGCGACGGCCGTCTCCGCGCCCGAGCCGGGGCCCGCCGATGCACCCGACCCGGTCGTGGAACCGGCACCCGACGGGAC
Source organism: Pseudonocardia nematodicida (assembly GCF_040105385.1). Taxonomy (NCBI): domain Bacteria; kingdom Bacillati; phylum Actinomycetota; class Actinomycetes; order Pseudonocardiales; family Pseudonocardiaceae; genus Pseudonocardia; species Pseudonocardia nematodicida. The sequence continues at coordinate 62,036 of NZ_JBEDNQ010000007.1, read as the reverse complement.
GGCCGGAGGCTCCCCATCGGTCACGGACGGTGACGAAGAACCAGCCGATCGGGAAACGCCAGGCGGTCCCTCGGAAGAGCCGGACGGCCGAATCACGGGTATCTGGATGGTCGCGTCGGTGGCGTTCGCGGTCACCGCCGGCCCGGCTGCACCACCCCCGCCGTCCGGCCTGGCCGCACCCGCGTCACCGGAGTCCGGCCGGACGACCGGCAGCACCTGCGTCGCGGGCTCCATGTCGGCGCCGTAGCGCGCCTCCATCTCCGCACGGTCGCCAGGCGGCGCCGCCACACCGTGGCCGACCTCCCCGCGTTCGCCCGCCCGCTCCACGGACCGGCTCTGCCACCAGTCGTAGAACAGCGCGATCCCGGCGATGACGCAGACACCCACGGATATCCAGAACAGCGCCACCACCTGCAGGAACCACCCCGCGAGCCAGAGCGCCATCGCGATGACCACGAGGATCAGGACCAGCAGTATCATCCGCGAACTCCGTCGGTCGGCAGCGGCACCCGGCCGCTACCCGGTCGTCGTCGGTCGTACCGCGGCGCTCCTTCCCGCGCCGCGGAACCGTCAGCTTCCGGTGTCCGCCCGTTGGCCGTATCCGGAAGGTGCGTACCCACCGTTCGACGACGACCGGTTGGCGGTTCCCGACGCATCCGACGGGGCGGCCGACCCGCGACCCTCCAGGTCGCGCAGCTGCGACTCCAGGTAGGTCTTGAGCCGGGTGCGGTACTCGCGCTCGAAGGTACGGAGCTCGTCGATCTTCTTCTCCAGCACGGACTTGTCCCGCTGGATGGCACCCATGATCTCGTTCTGCTTGCGCTCGGCGTCGCTGACCAGGCCCGCGGCCTTGTCGCGCGACTGCCGCTCGAGCGTCTCGGCCCGGGTGCGGGCGTCGTTCAGCATGGTCTCGGCACGCGAGCGCGCGTCGTTGACCAGGCCGTCGGCCTTGGTACGGGCGTCGGAGAGGAGCTGCTCGGACTTGGTCCGGGCGTCCGACAGCATCGTGTCGGCCTCGTTCTTCGCCTCGGCGGTCAGCCGGTCGGCCATCTCCTGGGCGAGGCCCAGGACCTTGGCCGCCTGCACGTGGTGGTCGCCACCGTCGTCGGCGCCGACACCACCACCCATGGCTCCGGCCAGCTGGGGGGCCGGAGCGCCACCGCCACGGCCCAGCTGGGCCGGCGTCTGCAGCGCCTGGGTCTGGCTCGGGGCGGGCTGGTTGCGCGCCTCGTCCAGGTCGGCCTCGGCGTCTCCCAGCCTCTGCTCGAGCTGGGCGACCTGGTCGCGGAGGTCGTCGTTCTCCCCGATCAGCCGGGCCAGTTCGGCCTCGACCAGATCGAGGAAGGCGTCGACCTCGTCCTCGTTGTACCCCCGTTTCCCGATCGGGGGTTTGCTGAACGCGACGTTATGAACGTCGGCGGGCGTCAGCGGCATCGGATCACCTCATGCGGTCCTCGGCGGCATACCGGGTGACTGGGGCTCACACCGGTTTGGCGATGCTCATCCCGATGAACACCACCAACAGAAGCACCATAATCGACAGGTCCAGTCCTACGCCTCCGATGCGGACGACGGGAATCACTCTCCGCAGCGCCTTGACGGGAGGGTCGGTCATGGTGAAGACGACCTCGAGCGCCACCGCGCCGGTGCCGGCGGGTCGCCACTGGCGCGCGAAGGACCGGGTCATCTCCACGACGATCCGGGCCGCGAGCAGCAGCCAGAAGAAGAAGAGCGGGTAGTAGATCACGTAGCCGATGGCGGTGGACACGGCTCAATCCTGTCGGAAAGCTCCGCGCTCGGCGAGCCTCCGCGCGTCGTCAGCCGGCACCTCGACGTCCGCGGGGGTGAGCAGGAACACCCGGTCGGTGACCTTGTCGATCGATCCGCGGAGGGCGAACGCCAGGCCTGCGGCGAAGTCGACCAGGCGTTTCGCCGCGGCGCCGTCCAGGTCGGTGAGGTTCATGATGACCGGCACACCGTCGCGGTAGCGCTCACCGATCGTGCGCGCCTCGTTGTAGCTGCGCGGGTGCAACGTGGTGATCGCGGCCGGTCCGGCGGGGGTCCGATCGCGCTGCTCGGGCGACGTGGACGGCTCCGGCACGGGGGCCACGGGGACCTCGCGCTCGGCCTTCCGGAAGGCGTCCGGATCCATCGCGAGCGCCCCGCGCACGGGCGCGCCGGCACCGCCGCCGATCGGCGAGGGGAGACCACCACGGTCGCCGAGGGATCCGACGGTCCCCCGCTCGCCGCGCGGATCGGTCCGCACGGCGCGCGCCGGACGGGCCTGCTCCCGCGCCGTGCGGGGGCCCCAGCCGTCGTCGTAACGGTCGGCGGCGTCGAAACGGTCCTCGTCGTACCGGCTCGTGTCGCCGAAGCGACCCCCGGCGGAGGTCCAACGGTCGCCGCGCGCGCCCGAGTGGTGGTCGTGGCCGCCCCGGTAGTGATCAGACTCGTCCACGTAGTCCATCTCGTCGGCCGGGACCATGCCGAAATAGGCCTTCAGCCGGTACATCGCGCTCATCCGCCGTCCCCTCGCAGTACTGCTCGACATCGCGTGCGCCGGTGTCCGGAGAGGACCGGCGAGCACGCCGCGTTCTGGCGATGGTCTCGCCGATGGATCTATACCCACATCGACCAGCGATTACTCGGAGGTTAGCCGCCGTTCCCCCACAAGGGCCGTACCGACACGCACCACTGTCGAACCGTGATGGACGGCGATCTCCAGGTCAGCGCTCATGCCGGCGGAGAGCTCGCGGGCTCCGGGATGCCGCTCGCGAGTGCGCCGGAACACCTCGGAGATCCGCTCGAACGCCCGCTCCGGCTCCCAGCCGAGCGGCGCGACGGCCATCAGGCCGGCGGGTTCGGTCCCCGGCAGCTCCGCCACCAGGTCGACGAGGGAGTCCAGGCCGTCGTCCGGGACACCGCCGCGGTCCGGGTCACCGTCCACGCTGTACTGGACGAGGACGGGCAGCGGGGCGTCCCGCTCGCCGCGGTCGCGGGCCTTCCCGACCTCGGAGTCGATCGTGCGGGCCAGCCGGGGCGAGTCGACCGACTCGATACGCGTCACCCACGGGAGCACCAGCCGGACCTTGTTCCGCTGCAGCCCCCCGACGAAGTGCCAGCGCGGCGCCGCAGCCGGGCGGAGCGCGGCGACCTCGGTGACCTTCGACGACGCCTCCTGGGCCCGGTTCTCCGCGAACGCGGTCAGCCCGAGGTCGAGCAGCTCGGCCACGTCACCGGCCGGGACGGTCTTCGTCACGGCGAGCAGCGCCACCTCGGACGGGTCGCGGCCGGCCGCGCGACAGGCCGCGTCCAGCCGGTCCCGGACGGTGCCGAGGCGTTCCTTCAGCTCCGCGCCGCGTGCGGTCCCGTGCGTCGTGCCGCCGCTCGTCGTGTCGCTCGTCGTGTCGTTCGTCGTGTCGTGCTCGGCCACGGCGTCATCGTGCCGCGCGGGCGGGGGCCCCGCGAGGGTCACCCGCGGCACGGGGGTCGAGCCAGGTGATCGCCGCCTGGCGGCCGCAGCGGCCCTCCCGGCGGTGGCTGAACAGGTCGGGGTCCTCGATGGTGCAGCGCGGGTCGGTACCGACCTTCGTCACGCCGAGGCCGGCGAGCCGGCGGGCGAGCCCGGCCCGCAGGTCGAGCCCGGCGGTGCCGGTACGGGTGACCGAGGCGCTGCCCGGCAGGGCGGCCTCGACCTCGTCGCGCATCGCGGCGGGGACCTCGTAGCAGCGGCCGCACACGGCCGGCCCGAGGAGCACCTCGAGCCGCTCGACCGCGGCGCCGAGCGCGGTCATCTCGCCGATCACCGCGTCCAGGACGCCCTCCGCGGCGCCGACCCGGCCGGCGTGTGCCGCCCCGACGACGCCGGCCCGCGGGTCGCCGAGCAGGACCGGGACGCAGTCGGCGGCCAGCACCGCGATACCGAGCAGCGGCACGTCGGTGACCACGGCGTCGACGTCCGGGACGTCCGGGGCCACCCCGCCGGTGCCCGACCGGGCCCGGGGCGCCTCGCGGAGCACCGCGACGTCACGACCGTGGACCTGCTTCAGGAACACCAGACCGGACAGGCCGATCTCGCGGACGATCCGGGCGCGGTTGGCGGTGACCGCCGCGGGGTCGTCGCCGACGCCCAGCGAGAGGTTGAAGCGCGCGAACGGGCCGGCGGACCGGCCGCCGGCCCGGGTCGTCGTGACCCGCCGGATCCGCAACGGCGCCCCTCCCCCGTCGGACGGCCCCGCCGGCCGCCCCGTCTCGGACGGCACCGCCGTCAGCCCCGTCTCGGACGGCACCGCCGTCAGCTCCGTCTCGGACGGCACCGCCGTCAGCGCCGCATGAACGGCGGCACGTCGACCTCGTCCTCGACCGGCTCCGGGGCCGGGCGCGCCGGGGCCGGCGTGCTGCTCACGGCCGGGGTCGAGGCCGGGTTGACGGCCGTCACCGGGGCGGTGGCGGCCGGCGAGGTGCCGGCCGGAATCCCGTGCTCGGAGCGGATGTCCGGGTTGCGCGGCGCCGGGGCCGTCGGCTGCGCCGGGGGCAGCACGCCCGTCCGGTGCGACGGGTCGGTCGCGGGCACCGACGCCGGCAGGCTCGGCGCCGGGTCCGGCGTGGTCGCGGCGTACCGCGCCGTGGGGCTGCCCGGCGCCTTCTCCGGTGTCGCGGCCTGCTGGGCCGGCGGCGCGGCCTCGGCCGCACCGGCCGGGCCGGTCGCGGTGGCCGAGCGCTGGGCGCCCTGCCGGAAGACGGCGGGCTCGATCTTCTTGTGGGTCGGCGTACCGCCCTCGAAGCCGGCCGCTATCACGGTGATCCGGACCTCGTCGCCGAGCGAGTCGTCGATCACCGTGCCGAAGATGATGTTCGCCTCGGGGTGCGCCGCCTCCTGGACCAGCGACGCGGACTCGTGGATCTCGAACAGGCCCAGGTCGGAGCCGCCCGCGATGGACAGCAGCACCCCCTGGGCGCCGTCCATCGACGCCTCGAGCAGCGGCGAGTTGATCGCCTTCTCCGCGGCCTGCACCGCACGGCCCTCGCCGCGGGCGGACCCGATGCCCATCAGCGCGGAGCCCGCACCCGACATGACCGACTTGACGTCGGCGAAGTCGAGGTTGATCAGACCCGGGGTGGTGATCAGGTTGGTGATGCCCTGGACACCGGAGAGCAGCACCTCGTCGGCCGAGCGGAAGGCGTCCATCAGCGAGACGCCGACGTCGCCGAGCTGCAGCAGCCGGTCGTTCGGGATGACGATGAGGGTGTCGCACTCGTTGCGGAGCTGCTGGATGCCCTCCTCCGCCTGGCCGGCGCGGCGGCGGCCCTCGAAGGTGAAGGGCCGGGTCACGACGCCGATGGTCAGCGCGCCGAGCTTGCGGGCGATCGAGGCGACGACGGGTGCACCGCCGGTCCCGGTGCCGCCGCCCTCGCCGGCGGTGACGAAGACCATGTCGGCCCCCTTGAGGACCTCCTCGATCTCCTCGGCGTGGTCCTCGGCGGCCTTGCCACCGACCTCGGGGTTCGCCCCGGCACCGAGTCCGCGGGTCAGCTCGCGGCCGATGTCGAGCTTCACGTCGGCGTCCGACATCAGCAGGGCCTGGGCGTCGGTGTTCACCGCGATGAACTCCACGCCCTTCAGCCCGACCTCGATCATGCGGTTGACGGCGTTCACGCCGCCGCCACCGATGCCGACGACCTTGATCACGGCCAGGTAGTTGTGCGGGGGCGTCATGCGCGGCACCTTCCAGTTGCTCGGGGTCCGGGTCCGGGTCCAGCTCCGGGTGCCCCGGGCCTTCGACGCAGAACGCTAAGTGGCCTCCCCTGCCCGGGTCCAGCAGGCGCGCCGCGCGTCGACAACACCCCGCTCGGGTGGTTCGTACCTCCCGGACATGTGAAACGCGGACCGTCGCGTACCGATCACGCTGTGCCGTCGGGCAGGGTGCGCGCCGGGTGTACGCCCAGGCACGGGGTGTCGTGCAGGGAGATCGCCCGGCCGACGCGCTTCCGGATCCCGGACCGCGCTCATCCCGATCATCGACACCGCGACGGCCGTACGGGTGACTCCGCCGCCAGGCCGATCCGCATCCGATCACCGACGCCCCGCCCCACGCGGGCGGCAGCCGCACCGTGCGCGGACGGCGCCGGGGTGCGCAGCAGGCCCGGAACACGGCGGCGCGGCGGCGCGGATCAGCCGTTGCGGACGGTCACGAGGTCGGGGCTGGAGACGTCGTAGACGGTGCCCTCGCGGCTCAGCAACGGGCCGAGCACCTCGGCACGCCGCGGGTTCGCGGTGGCGTCCGACCACGGCCCCCACAGGACCCGGCGGCCCTCGGTGAGGCCCAGCTCGAAGGTGGTCCCGCCGGGGCCGAGGGCCAGGGTCTCGACCTGGTCGCGGACCGGGTCGGGCAGGCTCGCGAGGACGGTGACGGCGGCGAGCGTGGCCGGGTCGTCCGGCGCCACCCGGGGCAGCTCGAGCCGGGGCAGCTCCACCCCGGGGGGCGCGTCCCGGTAGGCGACGCCGGTGACGTCGACCAGCTCGGGACCGTCCGGGGTCTCGACGACCGCGGCCGGGCTCCGTTCGGTCACGGTCACCGTGAGGGTGGACGGCCAGGACCGTCCGACGGCGACGTCGGCGACCCCGGGGATCGCCCCGACCCGCGCGGCGACCGCGGCGGTGTCGACGGCGGCGAGCGGGGTGCCGTCGGGGACGTCGGCGGCGGCGCTCACGTCCGGGGCGGGGATCTGGCTGGTGCCCGACACCTCGACGTGGTCGACGGCGGGACCGAACTGCCCGAGCGCCCACCAGCCGGCCGCCGACACCCCGATCAGGACGACGAGCAGGGTGGCCACGACGGCGAGGGCCCGCCGGCGGCGGTAGCGGGGGTCCCGGGCGGGGCGCCCGGCGTCGCGGTCCCGGACGGCGCCGGTCCCGTGGCGGCGGTCGCGGTCACGGCCGTCCCGGTCGCGTCCGTTCCGGGATCGGGCTCCGTCCTGCGCTCGGGCTCCGTCCTGCGCTCGGGCTCCGCGGCGCCCGCCGGTGCGGGTGCGCTCCGCGGCGCCCTCTCGGTCGGCGGCCGACTCGTCCCCCGAGGACCGGTCGTCGTACGCGCCGTCGTCGTACCCGCCGTCGTCGTACCCGCCGTCGTCGATGCCGTCGTCGGCCGGGTCGGAGGTGTCGCCGGTGCGCCCGGAACGCGGCGTCCGGGCGCCGGCGGACGCATCGGCGGACCCGCTGCGGGTACCGCGGCGCCGTCCGCGGCCGGGGGGACCGCTGCCCGTCGAAGCCGCCGGGCCCGCGCGCTCGGCGGCGCGCCGCTCGCGGATCCGCCGGGCCCGCTCCGACGCCGTCCGCTCCTGTTCGGGGGTGCGCCGCGCGGCCGGACCGGCCTGGTCGTCGTCGCCGCTCATCGCCGGACCCTCCCCGCGCGCACCCGTCCGGTCACACCTCGTCGCCGCCCTCGAGTTCACGCAGGATCTCGGGGCCGAGCGCGGTGACGTCCCCGGCGCCCATCGTGATCACCGTGTCGCCGTCGGCCGCGAGTGCCGCCATCGCGGCGGGCACCCGCTCCCAGGACGGGGCGCGGTGCACCCGCCCGGCGGGCAGCGCGACCCGCTCGGTGATCAGCGCGGGGCCGACGCCGGGCTCCGGGTCCTCACGGGCCCCGTAGACGTCGAGCACCATCACCTCGTCGGCCAGCGACAGCGCGTCGGCGAAGCCGTGCGCGAACAGCCGGGTACGCGAGTAGAGGTGTGGCTGGAAGGCGACCAGCACGCGTCCGCGGCGGCCGTGGCCGGACGCCGAGGCCTCCCGGGCCGCGCGCAGGGTCGCGGCGACCTCGGTCGGGTGGTGGGCGTAGTCGTCGTAGACGGAGACGCCGCGCACCCGGCCCTTGAACTCGAACCGGCGCTGCACCCCGCCGAACCCGGCGAGTCCCTCGAGCAGCGTCCCCGGTTCCTGCCCGACCGCGACACCGGCGAGGAACGCACCGAGCGCGTTGAGCGCCATGTGCTCGCCGGGGACGTCGAGCACCAGCTCGTGCTCGGTCCCGTCGTGCCGGAGCCGTGAGCGCGACCCGGAGCCGTCCGGCACGAAGTCGACCATCCGGGCGTCCTGCGGCCCGGCGGCGGTGCGCCCGTAGCGCCGCACGGTGATCCCGGCCGCCGCGGCGCGGGCCGCGACGTCCTCGGCGCCGGGGTCGTCGGCGCAGGTGATCAGCGTCGCGCCGGGCACGAGCCGGTCCAGGAACCGCTCGAACACCGCGTGGTAGGCCTCGGCGTCGCCGTGGTGGTCGAGGTGGTCGGGCTCGACGTTGGTGACGACGGCGACCGACGGCGCGAACGCGGTGAAGGACCCGTCGCTCTCGTCGGCCTCGACGACGAACACGTCCCCGGTGCCGTGGTGCGCCCCGCTGCCCGAGGCGGTCAGGTCCCCGCCGATCGCGAACGACGGGTCGGCACCGGCGTGCTGGAGCGCGACGGTGACCATCGACGTCGTCGAGGTCTTGCCGTGCGTCCCGGCGACGGCGACCAGCCGGCGTCCCCCGGTCAGCGCGGCGAGCGCGGCGGCCCGGTGCACGACGGTCAGGTCCCGCTCGCGGGCGGCGGCCAGCTCGGGGTTGGTCTCCCGGATCGCAGTGGAGACGACGACGGTCGGCGGGTCCTCCCCCGCCGCCGCGAGGTGGGCGGCGTCGTGCCCGATCTCGACGCGGGCGCCGAGTGCCCGCAGCGCCGTCACCGTGCGGGAGTCGCGGGCGTCCGAGCCGGAGACGGTGATGCCGCGGGCCAGCAGGATGCGGGCGATCCCGCTCATCCCGGCGCCGCCGATCCCGATCAGGTGCACGTGCCGGCCGAGGCCGGGCACACCCCCGGTGTCGTTCTGCGGGGCGTCGCTCACCGCCCGGCCACCTCCATCACGATGCGCGCCAGCTTCTCGTCGGCCTCGCCGTGCCCGGCCGCCCGGGCGCGACGGCCCATCGCCAGCGCCAGGTCCGGGTCGGTGAGGATCGGCATCAGCTCGTCGATCGCGCGCTCGCCGTTCATGTCCTCGTCCGGCACCAGCTTCCCGCCGCCGGCCTGCACGACCGGACGGGCGTTGAGCGCCTGCTCGCCGTTGCCGTGCGGCAGCGGCACGTAGACGGCGGGCAGCCCGACCGCGGTCAGCTCGGCGACGGTGGTCATCCCGGACCGGCCGAGGACGACGTCCGCCGCCGCGTAGGCCAGGTCCATCCGCTCGATGTAGGGCATCGGGAAGTAGCCGGGCCGCGGCTCGGCCGGGGTGCCGTTCCGGCCGTGCGCGTGCAGCACCGAGACGCCGCGCTCGGTGAAGGCCGGCAGCGCCTCGGCGATCGCCTCGTTCAGCGTCCGCGCTCCCTGCGACCCGCCGAACACGAGCAGTACCGGCCCGTGCGACGGCAGCCCGAAGTGGGTCCGGGCCTCCGGGCGCAGCGCGGCCCGGTCCAGCGAGGTGATCGACCGGCGCAGCGGCATCCCGACGACCTCCTCGTGCGCGAGGCCGGTGCCCGGGACGGCGGTGGCGACGGCCGCGGCGAACCGTGCACCGACCTTGTTCGCCAGCCCGGCGCGGGCGTTCGCCTCGTGCACGACGATCGGCACCCGGCCGCGCGCGCCGAGGTAGGCCGGCAGCGAGACGAAGCCGCCGAACCCGACGACGACGTCGGCCTCCACCGACTCCAGCACCTCGCGGACCCGCTTGACGGCACCGCGGACGTTCCCGGGCAGCTTGAGCAGGTCGGCGGTGGGCTTGCGGGGCAACGGGACCGGCGGGATCAGCTCGAGCGGGTAGCCCCGGGCCGGGATGAGCTGGGTGTCGAGGCCCTTCTCGGTGCCGAGCGCGGTGACCCGGGCGCCGGGGACGAGCCGGCGGATCGCGTCGGCGAGCGCCAGCGCGGGCTCGATGTGCCCGGCCGACCCGCCACCCGCGACGACGACCGACAGCGCGCCGGGCTGCGGGGCCGGCTGCTGCTCACCCGCGGGCCGGGTGGTCGCTGGCGGGGCCGCGCCGGGGCGCTGACCGGGCTGCGCCGGGTGTCCGGGCTGACCCGGCTCACCCGGGCCGGCGCCGGCCGGGTGACCGGGTGCCGGCGCGCCCGGGCCCTGCGGTGCGCCGGGGCCCTGCGGCATTCCGGGTCCCTGGGGACCGGACGGGCCGGGGCCGTGCGTCGGCCGGCCGGGACCGGTCAGGTTCGCCGGGTTCATCGGTGCCGGGCCGCCGCCGTAGGGCGGGGTGTCGGGGGACGTCCAGCCGCCGGACTGCTGCGGGCCGGGGAATCCCGGCTGCCCCGGCCGGCCACCGGGCTGCCCCTGCGATCCCGGACGGCCCTGCGATCCGGGACGGCCCTGCGGCCCGGGGTACCCCTGCGGTCCGGGGTGACCCTGCGGCCCGGGGTACCCCTGCGATCCGGGGTGGCCCTGCGATTCGAGGTGGCCCTGCGGTCCGGGGTAGCCCTGTGGCCCGGAGTAACCCTGCGGCCCGGGGTGGCCCTGCGGTCCGGGGTGGCCCTGCGGTCCGGGGTGGCCCTGCGGTCCGGGGTGGCCCTGCGGTCCGGGGTGGCCGAACGGGCCGGGCATGCCCGGCCGCGTCTGCCCGCCGGGGTGCGGCTGTCCCGCGGGCGGGGCGTACGGGCCCGCCGGACGTCCCTGCGGTCCCGCGTACGGGGCCCGGCCGGGCTGCTGCGGGTGGACCGGGGCCATCCCGGGCCGGGTGCCCGCGATCGGGCCGGCCGGGCCCTGCCCCGCCGGAGCCTGCGTCGGGGCGGACACGGGCCGGCCCGCCGGGGCCTGCAGCGGGGACGGCTGCGACCGGTGGATCGGCGCGCCCGCGGGGCTCGCGGTCTCGCCCCCGGGGGCGGCGCCCGCCGCCTGCTCGGCGGACGAGGCCTGTCCCGTGCTCGGAGCGGGTGCGGCGGCCGGCGCGTGCTCCGGGGTTGTCCCGGTGGCCGGTGTGCCGGTGGCCGGCGTGCCGGAGACGGCCGGCTGCCCGCCGGGGTCGGTCGCCGGGTGGTCGGCACCGGCCGATGGCGCCGGGGCCGGGGCGGCTGCCTCCGGTCCGGGTGCGGCCGCCGACGGCCCGGCGTCCGCAGCCGGCTCGTCCGCGGCGGTCCCCGCCTCACGGGCCGAGCCCGGCCCGGCGGCGTCGGCGGCTGCGGCGGTCTCGTCGGGCGCGGCCGGGCCGGCGGTGTCGGCGGCGGTGGCCGGTGCGGCGGGGTCGACGGGGGTGGCCGGTGCGGCGGGGTCACCGGAGCCGGGCCGGGCGGTCCCCGGCCGCGACCCCGCTCCGATCCCGCCGGCGGGTGTCGAGGTCGTGTCCGGCGCGGACGGACCCGGCCGGGCCCCGGGCAGCGCGACGTTCGGACCGGTCGCGGGGTCCTGCGCCGGCACCCCGTGCTCCGGCGTCCCGATCCCGGCCGGACCGGTCGGCACGCCGTTCGAGCCGGTCGCCGGGCCGGTGGTGCCGCGGGCGGCACCGTTCGATCCGGACGACGGCGTGAACAGGCCCCCCGGCGGCATCGCTCCGGGCGGGACGGCGCGCGACGGCTGCCCGCCGGACGCGCCCCGGGACGCTCCACCCGGGCCGCCCGACACCGAGCCGGGGCGCGGTCCCGGGCCCCCGGCGGCGTCACCTGCGGGCGGTCCGGCCTCGCCGCTCCGCGAGACCCCGTTCCGCGGGACACCGTTCCGCGGAACGCCGTGCGGCCCGGTGTCGGAGGTCCCGCCGGCCGGGGTCCCGCCGTTCCGCGGAACGCCGTTCGGGGTCGCACCGCTGCGCGGGACGCCGTTCGTCTCCCCCGCCGCGGTGCCGCGGTCCGCGTTCCGCGGAACGCCGTCGGACCCGCCGTCCGGCACGGCGCCGTTCCGCGGAACGCGGTCCGGCCCACCGTCCCCGGGCGCACCGGTGCTGCCGTGCGGGCCCGCGGGGTTCACCCCGGAACCGTTCGTTCCGGCACCGTTCACCGGCGTGGCCGGCCGGAAGAGCGACGGGTTGCCGTGGGTGTGTGGGTTCCAGCCGGTCCCCGGAAGGCGGCGGGGCGGTGTGATCCCGCCCGGGTTCGTGGCCGTCCCGGTCCCGGGGTCGGTCGTGTGCAGCGCGTCGGACGCCTCGGCGGGCTCGTCCGGCCGCGCGGCGTCGCCGGCGTCCAGCCGCACCGTCCGCCGCTCGTCGGGCGCGGGCCAGGAGGCCCGGGGCTCGTCCGGGGCGGTCGCCCCGTCCGCCGGCGGACCGCCGAAGACCACGCCGTCCGGCTCGACACCGGACCGGCCCGGCAGCGGCCGTCCCATCGTCGGCCTCCCGGACGGCGAGCCGCCCGGCCTGCCGGCGCCCCGGCCGTCGCGGTCGGCGCCGCCGGTCTGCTCCGTGCCCGTCACGCTCTCGTGCCCCTCAGGTCGTCCGACATCTGATCGTTCCTCGCGTCCCGCACGGCCTAGCGGGCCGTCCACCGCGGCGCCGGCTCCGACGCCCGGTACGGCTGCGGCAACGGCAGCCCCAGCATCCTCGCCAGCCGGCCCTGACCGTCCTTGCGCAGGGCCGCCACGGCCTCCGGCTCGTGCCGGGCCGCGTTCGTCAGCACCCCGAACAGGAACATCGTCACCACCAGCGACGTCCCGCCGGAGGAGATCAGCGGGAGCTGCAGGCCGGTCACCGGCAGCAGGCCCACCACGTACCCGATGTTGATCGCGGCCTGGACCACGAGCCCGGCGGTCGAGGTGGCGACCACGATCCGCAGCCACGGGTCGGTGTTGCGGGCCGCGATCCGCATCCCGGTGTAGGCCAGCGTCCCGAACAGCGCCAGCACCGAGAAGGCACCGACCAGCCCGAGCTCCTCACCGATGATCGCGAAGATGAAGTCGTTGTGCGCGTTCGGCAGGTAGTCCCACTTCGCCCGGCCCTGGCCGAGGCCGACACCGAACAGTCCCCCGCCGGCCAGCCCGTACAGCGCCTGGGTCGCCTGGTAGGCCGGGCCCAGCGGGTCCGCGGTCGACGGCGACAGGAACGCGGTGATCCGGCTGGCCCGGTAGCCGGCCGTCAGGCCCAGCACCACCGCGCCGATCAGGCCGCCGCCGGCGATCAGTGCGAGCAGCTTCAACGGCGCCCCGCCGAAGTAGAGCAGCGCCAGCACCGCGATCCCGATCGAGACCGTCATGCCCAGGTCGGGCTGCAGCACCAGCAGCGTGAACACGACCAGCGTGACCGGGACGACCGGGTTCAGCGCGTGCTTCCAGCGGTGCATCACCGCACGGCGCGCGACCAGCACGTGCGCGCCCCACAGGGTCAGCGCGACCTTCACCGCCTCGGACGGCTGCAGCGACACCGGGCCGAACGCGAACCAGGACCGGGCGCCGCCACGGATCTCACCGATGCCGGGGACCAGCACCGCGACGAGCGCGGCCAGGCCCACAATCAGCAGGGCGGGCGAGAGCGCGCGCAGCCGTCGCGGCGGCACCCGCACCCCGACGTAGAACAGCACCAGCCCGACCGCGCAGAACATCAGCTGCCGGGTGAACACCGAGTAGGACGACCCGCCGGCCGACAGCGAGCCCGCCGACGACGCGGACAGCACCATGACCAGCCCGAACAGCGTGAGCAGGCCGAAGACGGCGAGGACCAGGTGCAGCGACGTGAGCGGGCGGCGCAGCCAGCGCCGCACCCGTCCCACGGTCCGGCCGGTCCCGGTGACGAGGGCGGCGGCGAACCCACGCGCCGGACGCGCGCTCATCCGCGGCCGCCGAGCCGCGCCACGGCCGCGGCGAAGGCGTCGCCGCGGTGGGCGTAGTCGCGGAACTGGTCCATCGACGCGGCAGCCGGGGCGAGCAGGACGACGTCGCCGGGCCGGGCCATCGACGCGGCCGCCCCGACGGCGGCCGGCATCGGACCGAGCTGATCAGAAGGCTGGTGGGAGGGCACCATCGACCCATCGTGACCCTCGCGCACCTCCCGCACCGGGAGGCCGGGGGCGTGTCGCCCCAGTGCCTCCACGATCGGCGTCCGCTCGGTGCCGATGACCACCACACCCGCCAGCCGCTCGCGGTGCACGGCCGCCAGCGCGCCGAGCGCGTCCGGGGCGACGCCCTTGAGCAGCCCGCCGACCACCCACACGGCCCGCGCGCCCGGACGGCGGGCGGCGACCGCGGCCAGCGCGGCGTCGGCGGCGTGCGGGTTGGTGGCCTTGGAGTCGTCGAGGTAGACCACCCCGGCGTGCTCGCCGACCGGGGCGCTGCGGTGCGGGCCGGGCGTGAACGACGTCAGCGCGGCGCCGATGTCGGTCGCGGCCACCCCGTGCGCGCGGGCCAGCGCCGACGCGGCCAGCGCGTCGACGATCCCGGGCGGGCCCGGCGGCACGACGCCCGCGGCGGGCAGCAGCTCGCCGCCACCGAACGCGCGGTCGGTGAGCATCCCACCGGCGACCCCGAGCTGGTCCGGTCCCGGCTCCCCCAGCGTCACCCCGACCCGGCGGGGCGCGGATGACCCGGCCAGCAGCCGGGCGGCGACCGGGTCGTCCACCCCGGCGACGGCGACGTCCCCGACCAGCGCGGCGGCCTTCGCCGTCGCGTAGCCGGACATCCCGCCGTGCCAGTCGAGGTGGTCCTCGGCGACGTTGAGCACGACCCCCGCGGCCGGGCGGACCGACGGCGACCAGTGCAGCTGGAAGCTCGACAGCTCCACGGCCAGCACCCGGTGCCCCGCGGCGACCGCGCTGACCACCGGGTAGCCGATGTTGCCGCAGGCCACCGAGTCCAGCCCGGCGCCGCGCAGGATCGCGGCGAGCATCTCGGTCGTCGTCGTCTTGCCGTTGGTGCCGGTGACGACCAGCCAGGCCGGGGCAGGCGCGCCGCCGGCGTCCGCCCGGGCCACGCCGATCCGCCAGGCCAGCTCGGGCTCGCCGATGATCTCGGCCCCGGCCGCGGCCGCCTCGGCGACCAGCGGGTGGTCCGGCCGCCGGCCCGGCGAGGTGACGATCGTGGCGACGCCGTCGGGCAGCCCGTCGCCCGTCCAGGGCCGGACCCCGTCCGGCAACGCGGCCAGGGCGTCCGCGCGGTCGTCGGAGACGAACACCGGCGTCCCCGCGTCGCGCAGCGCGACGGCGGCCGCGAGGCCGGAGATCCCGGCCCCCGCGACCAGCACCGGACCACTGCTCACGCCGATCATCCGGACCCGGACGCCGCGAGCCACTCGCTGTAGAAGATGCCCAGGCCCATCGCCGCGCAGACCGCCGCGAGCAGCCAGAACCGGATGATGACCGTCGTCTCCGCCCAGCCCGCCAGCTCGAAGTGGTGGTGGAACGGCGCCATCCGGAACAGCCGGCGCCGCGCGGTGCGGAACACCAGGATCTGCAGCGACACCGACAGCGCCTCGACCACGAACACGCCGCCGATCACGACGAGCAGCAGCTCGGTGCTGGTCACCATCGACAGGCCGGCCAGCAGGCCGCCCAGCGCCAGCGATCCGGTGTCGCCCATGAAGATCCGGGCAGGGGCGGCGTTCCACCAGAGGAACCCGATGCAGCCGCCCATCGCCGCCGCGGCGACCACGCCGACGTCGAGCGGGTCGCGCACCTCGTAGCAGCCGGCCGTGGCCTCCAGGGCGCAGGCGTTGCGGAACTGCCAGAACGCGATGATCACGTAGGTGCCGAGCACCATCGCCGCGGTGCCCGCGGCCAGGCCGTCCAGGCCGTCGGTGAGGTTCACCGCGTTCGACCAGGCGGCGACGATCAGGTTGCACAGCAGCACGAACCCGACCACGCCGAAGGTCAGCACCGGGATGTCCCGGACGAACGACAGGCTGTCCGAGGCCGGCGTCAGGTTCCGCTCGTTGGCGAACCGGACGGCCAGGATCCCGAAGATCGTCGCGGTCAGCACCTGGCCGACGATCTTCGACGTCTTGTTCAGCCCCAGGTTGCGCTGCCGGCGGATCTTGAGGAAGTCGTCGATGAACCCGACCAGGCCCAGCGCGGTGGTCAGGAACAGCACCAGCAGAGCCGAGGCGGTGATCGGTTCCCGGGTGAAGCCGTGCGAGCCCAGGTAACCGACCCAGATGGCGAGCAGGATCGCCACGCCGCCCATCGTCGGCGTGCCGCGCTTGGACTGGTGGCTCTGCGGCCCCTCCTCACGGATCTCCTGGCCGAAGCCCTGCTTCGCGAAGAACCGGATCAGGTAGGGGGTCAGCAGGATGGACACCGCGAGCGCCAGGCCCGCGGCGACGAAGAGGCCTCTCACCGGCGGACCAGCTCCTCGGAGTCGGTCCGGTCGGTCCGGTCACCGAGCAGCCCGGCCGCCACCCGCTCCAGGCCGGCGCTGCGGGAGGCCTTCACCAGGACGACGTCGCCCGCCGCCAGTTCCGCACGCAGCAGGACCAGGGCGGCCTCGACGTCGGCGACGTGCTCGGCGTCCGGCCCGTAGTCCGGCGCCGCGACCGCGACGACCCGGGCCACCCCGGCCGCACGCGCCGCGGCCGTGGTCGCGGCGTGCGCCTCGGCGGCGCCGTCGCCGATCTCGGCCATCGGCCCGAGCACCGCCCAGGACCGCCGCTCGGGGCCCGCGATCGACGACAGCGCGGAGACCGCGGCCGCCATCGCCTCCGGGTTGGCGTTGTAGGCGTCGTTCACGACGATCACCCCGTCGGCGCGCTCGGTGACCTCCATCCGCCAGCGCGACGCCGGCGTCGCGGCGGACAGCGCGTCCGCCACCTGCGACGGGGTCGCGCCCAGCTCGAGGGCGACCGCGGCGGCCGCCAGCGCGTTCGACACCTGGTGCTCCCCGACCAGCCGCAGCGTGACGTCGGCGTCGCCGGCCGGAGTGACCAGGCGGAACGAGGCGCGTCCGGCGTCGAGGGTCACGTCGCCCGCGCGGACGTCGGCGGTCTCGGACCGGCCGAAGGTGACCACCCGGGCCCGGGTCCGCGACGCCATCGCGGCGACGGCGTCGTCGTCGGCGTTGAGCACCGCGACCCCGCCGCGGTGGCCGGGGAGATCGCCCGGCGGCAGCGCCTCGACCAGCTCGCCCTTGGCGGCGGCGATCCCGGCGCGCGAGCCGAACTCGCCCAGGTGCGCCGAGCCGACGTTGAGCACCACCCCGATCCGCGGCGGCGCCGTCGCGCAGAGCGCGGCGATGTGGCCCGGCCCGCGGGCGGAGAACTCCAGCACCAGGTGCTTCGTCGCGGCGTCGGCGCGCAGCGCGGTCCACGGGGTGCCGAGCTCGTTGTTGAACGACTCGGGCGGGGCCACCGTGCGGCCCAGCGGGGTCAGCACCGCGGCGAGCAGGTCCTTGGTCGAGGTCTTCCCGGCGCTGCCGGTGACGCCGACGACGGCGAGACCGGGCAGCGCGCCCAGCACGTGCCGGGCGAGCCGGCCCAGCGCGGCCAGGACGGCGGCGCCGTGCCCGTCCGGGTCGACCGAGCCCAGGTAGGACCGGGCGTCCCGCTCCTCGACCGGCGGCGCGATCACCGCGGGCGCGTCGACCTCGCGGCCGGCGAGCACCCCGGCGGCGCCGCGCGCGACGGCCCCGGCGGCGAAGTCGTGGCCGTCGGCGCGCTCGCCGGGCAGGGCCAGGAACAGCGTGCCGGGTCCGGCGCGGCGCGAGTCGAACTCGACCGCCGTCACCGGGGCCCCGGCCGCCTCGCCGTCGGCCCGGTGCAGTCGGCCGCCGGTCACCGTCGCGACCTCGGCCAGCGTCATCTCGATCATCGCCCGCGTGCCTCCACCTGCTCCGCCGGTCCTCCTCGCATCGTCCGTGCCCCTGTCACGAGACCGTACGGATCGCGGCGACCAGCTCGTCCGCGTCGTCGAACGGGTGCTTGACGCCGCGGGACTCCTGCCCGGTCTCGTGCCCCTTGCCGGCGACCACGACCGCGTCCCCGGGCCGCGCGGAACGCACCGCGTAGGCGATCGCGGTGCGCCGGTCACCGATCTCGATGACGTCGCCGGCCGCCGGCTCGCGGTGCGCGCCGTCCAGCATCGCGGCCCGGATGGTCGCCGGGTCCTCGCTGCGCGGGTTGTCGTCGGTGACCACCAGGACGTCCGAGCGGACCGCCGCGGCCGCACCCATCAGCGGGCGCTTGCCGGTGTCCCGGTCCCCGCCGCAGCCCAGCACCGTGATCACCCGCGCGTGCGGCTCGATCTGCGCGCGCAGCGCGTCCAGCAGGGCGGCGACGGCGGCGGGCTTGTGCGCGTAGTCGACGACACCCAGCCAGGGCTGCCCGGCGTCGACCCGCTGCATCCGGCCCGGGACCGACGCCTGCGTGAAGCCCTGCGCCGCGATCTCCGGCGGGATCCCGTCGGCGTCCAGGCAGGCCAGCGCGACCAGCGCGTTGGCGACGTTGTAGCGGCCCGGCAGCGCGAGGGTGACCGGCTGGGCGAGCCCACCCGGGCCGACCGCGACGAAGGTCTGGGTGCCGTCCGGGTGGGCGGTGAGCTCGCGCGCCGTCCAGGTCGCCTCGGGACCGTGCTCGGCGGCGCTGACCGTGACCGCGTCCGGGCGGCGGGCGGCCAGCTGGCGTCCCCACTCGTCGTCGACGCAGACGACGCCGTGCCGGGCGGGCTCCACACCCATCGCTCCGCCGCCGAACAGGCGGGCCTTGGCCTCGAAGTAGTCGGTCATCGTCGGGTGGAAGTCCAGGTGGTCCTGCGACAGGTTGGTGAAGGCGCCGACGGCGAACCGTGCGCCGCCGACCCGTCCCATCGCCAGCGCGTGGCTGGAGACCTCCATCGCGACGTCGGTGACGCCGTTCTCCACCATCACCGCGAACAGGGCCTGCAGGTCCGGCGCCTCGGGGGTGGTGAAGGCGCTGGCCAGCGCGCGGGACTCGTGCCCCGGGACCTGCACCCGGGTCCGGACGGTCCCGAGCAGCCCGGATGCCCGCCCGGCGGCGGTCAGCCCGGCCTCCAGCAGGTGCCCGACGGTGGTCTTCCCGCTGGTCCCGGTGACGCCGATGACCCGCAGCCGGGCGGTCGGCTCGCCGTAGACCGCGGCCGACACCGGGCCGAGCACCTCCCGGGGCGCGGGGTGCACCAGTACCGGGAGCCGGGAGTGCCGGATCTCGGCGCGGTCGGCGCCGTCCGGGTCGGTGAGGATCGCGGCGGCCCCGGCCGCGATGGCCTGGGCGGCGAAGTCCGCGCCGTGCGCCCGGGCGCCCGGCAGGGCGGCGAACAGGTCCCCGGGGCGGACCGCGCCCGCCCGGAGCGTCGCCCCGGTGACGGTGCGCGGGCCGTGTGCGGGGTCGAGCAGCGGGCCGGGCCCGGCACCGGCGGTGCGCGGGTTGAGCTCGGCCCCGGCGAGCCTGCCCAGCAGGGCGACGTCGACCGGCCGGACCGTCTCCGGACGGTCCGGCAGACCGCCACGCGGGCCGGTCACCGCGGGACCTTCGGAGCCAGGCGTGTCGTCGGCACGGCCCTCGTCGCTCTCGGCGCGGGAAGCGGGCGCAGCGTGGACGTCGGGCACAGCGCGGGAGATTACCGATCGTCCGGGGGCGGCCCGGGCCCGGCACCGGGTCCGCGGCCGGGTGAACACCGCCCGGCGCAGGGTCGCCCGACGGGTGTCACCGCAGGGCCGTACGACGGCACGGATACGGCCATCGGGCGCAGGCCCGCCACCGGTGAACGGGTCGACGGGGCACGGCCCGGACCGCGACCGGCGTCGCCCGTCCGGGTGGACGGCCCCGGCGACCGCCCGACGCAGCCAGACGACTCCCGGTCGCGGGCGGACAGTGATCGAACTCGCACGCCCGGTGACGGCTCGGTCGCCGCGTGCCGGGCTGCTGCGTCCGGGCTACGGGAGGATCTGCAGCGTCTGCACCCGGGGGGGCTCGTTCTGGACCGGGATCCGGTCGCGCTGGGCCAGGTAGGACGCGATGTCGTGGAACAGCGGCGCCGCGCTGGTGCCGCCCTGCGGGGCGTCGAGCATGATCCCGACCACGAACCGCGGGTCCTGCGCCGGGAGCATGCCGGCGAAGGTGATCCAGTACAGCGACCGGGAGTACGCCCCGGTCTCCGGGTCGACCTGCTGGGCGGTGCCGGTCTTGCCGGCGACCTCGTAGCCGGGGACGGCCGCCGCCGGGCCGGTGCCGGCCTGGCCGCGCTCGTCCTGGGTCACCGCGGTGAGCATCGTGCGCAGCTCGGCCGCGGTCTCCGGCGACATCGCCCGCACCGGCTCCGGCGCCTCGGTCGGGACGCGGACGCCGTCCGCACCCGTGGTGGAGGCGACGATCCGCGGCGGGATCCGGAGGCCGTCGTTGGCCACCGCCTGGTACATGCCGGCCATCTGCAGCACGGTCATCGACAGACCCTGCCCGATCGGCAGGTTGCCGAACGTCGACCCGGACCAGGTCGCCCGGGACGGCACGGTCCCGGCGCTCTCCCCCGGCAGGCCGACGCCGGTCCGCTGCCCGACGCCCAGCTTGTCCATCATGTCGGAGAAGCCGTCCTCGCCGACCTTCTGCGCCGTCATCAGGGTGCCGACGTTGGACGACTTCGCCAGCACCCCGGTGAGGGTGTAGCGGTCCAGCCCGTGCTGCCAGGCGTCCCGGATGGTCCGGTCGGCGACCTCGATGCTGCCGGGCACCTCCAGCACGTCGTCCGGCTTCGCGACGCCCGCCTCCAGCGCGGCGGCCATCGCCACGACCTTGTTCACCGAGCCGGGTTCGAACGGCGTGGTGACGGCCTTGTTCCCCAGCGTCGCCGGGTCGGCCTCGAGCAGGTTCGCCGGGTCGAACGAGGTGTTGTCGGCCAGCGCCAGCACCTCGCCGCTCTCCCGGTCCAGCACGACGGCCGAGCCGCTGCGCGCCCCGGAGGCGGCGGCGTGCTCGGCCAGCATCCGCTGCACCTGGAACTGCAGGTCGGAGTCGAGGGTCAGCTGGACGTCCGACCCGGACACCGCGGCCTGCTCCTGGCGCACGCTGCCCGGGATGACCGTCCGGCTCCCCTCGGCGGTGTCGGCGATCTGGAACCCGTCCTGCCCGGCGAGCACGTCGTCGTCGGCGGACTCCAGGCCGATCCGGCCGACCAGCTTCTGCGCGTCCGCGCTCCAGGTCGCCGCGCCGACGACGTTCGACGCCAGGGTGCCGCCCGGGTACTGGCGGGCCTCGCGGCCCTCCTCGGCGATCTCGGGGAAGCGCTCGCGCAGGTCGCGGGCCGGAGCCGGGTCGACGGCGGTGGCGAGCACGACGTAGCCGCGGTCGGCGGCCAGGGCCCGCTTGAGCTCGTCGACGTCCCCGCCGGTCACCCCGGCGACGGCCTCGGCCATGGCGTCCTTGTAGGCGGGCGCCTCGGCGCCCCGGTCCCGGTCGATCAGCCGCGGGTTGGTGACCAGCGCCTTGGACTCGGTGCTGAACGCCAGGACGTTGCCGTCCCGGTCGGTGATCGCACCGCGCTCGGCGGGGATCACGATCCGGCTGGCGCGCTGCTTCTCGGCGTCGGCGGTGAGCGTGCCGGCCTGCACGGTCTGCACGACGACCAGTTTCGCGCCCGCCACCAGCAGCAGGGCCGCGAGCATCACCCAGGCCAGGCGCAGCCGGAAGCGCGGGTCGTCGGCCGGGGAACGGCGCCGGCGGCGCGGCCCGTTCCGCGGCGGTCCGCCGCCGTGCACGGGCCGCCGCGCGCGGGGCGGGGCGGCGGGGGGCATCAGCCCTGGGTCTCGGCGGAGTCGTCGCCGTCCTCACCCGCGGCGCGGGTGTCGGCCGGAACCTCCTGCTCGGCCCCCTCGGGCGCCTGCTCGCCGTCCGCCTGCCCGGCGGTCTCCGGCGGGGCCGCGGACTCGCCCGCCGCGGCCGCGGCGGGGTCGCCGCCCTCGGCCAGCGGGTCCCCGGTCTCCACGGCCGGCGGCCCGGCCGGCCCGGCCGGGCCGGCAGGGTCCCCGGCGGGTGCGGCCGGCACGGCGGCCTGCGGATCGCCGACGACGTCGACCCGCCCGTCCGGTGCGACCACCAGCCGGGCCGGGTCGGAGACCGGGACGAGTCCCTGGTCGGTCGCGCGCTGTGCCAGCGAGCCCGGCGCCTCGAGCGCCGAGACGTCCTTGCGCAGCGCCTCGGACTGCTCGGTGAGCGCGGCGGTCCGCTGGCGGGCGTCCTGCAGGATGTAGGAGTCGGCGGCCGCGGCGGTGGACAGCCACAGCGTCGCGATCAGTCCGGCCGCCAGCAGCACCATCACGACCAGCACGAACTTCGCGCGGCCGGTGTTCTCCCGGGCGGTGCGGGCGCGCCGGGCGTCCGGCGCGCGACGGGTCTCGCCGGACCCACGCTGTGCCGGGATCCGCGGCTGGGTGCCCGGCCGCGGGCCGCGCCCGGTCCGGCTCCGGCCGCCCGGGCGCTCGATGACCGGTGTGCTCATCGCCGTTCCTGCCTCTCCGCCGGTGGTTCTGTACTGCCGTCCGCGCTGTCGTCGTGCTCGTCACCGTCGTCCGCGACACGCTCGGCCGCCCGCAGACGGACGGGTGCGGCACGCGGGTTGCGGGCGATCTCGTCGTCGGACGCGGTCTCGGATCCCCGGACGAGCAGCCGGAACTCCGGCCCGTGCCCGGGCAGCTCGACCGGCAGGTCGACGGGGGTGCGGGACCGGGTGCGCTCGGCGAGCTCGCGCTTGACCATCCGGTCCTCCAGCGAGTGGTAGGACAGCACGACGATCCGGCCGCCCGGGGCGAGCGCGTCCAGGGCCGCCGGCAGCGCGCGGCGCAGCGCGCCCAGCTCGTCGTTGACCTCGATCCGCAGCGCCTGGAAGGTGCGCTTCGCCGGGTGTCCGCCGGTCCGCCGGGACGCCGCCGGGACCACGCCGTAGAGCAGCTCGACCAGCTCGGCGCTGCGGGTGAAGGGCTGCTTCTCCCGGGTCCGGACGATCGCCTTCGCGATGGGACCGGCGAACCGTTCCTCGCCGTACTCGCGCAGGATCCGCCGCAGGTCGGGCGCCTCGTAGGTGTTGAGGACGTCGGCGGCGGTCGGGCCGGTCGTCGGGTCCATCCGCATGTCGAGGTCGGCGTCGCGGGAGTAGGAGAAGCCGCGGGCGGTCTCGTCGAGCTGCAGCGAGGAGACCCCGAGGTCGAACAGGATGCCGTCGGCCGGGCCGGCGCCGGTCCGTTCCAGGGCCTCGCCGATGCCGTCGTAGACGGTGTGCACCGGGTGGAAGCGGTCGGCGTAGGCGGTGAGCCGGCGCCCGGCGAGGTCGAGGGCCTGCGGGTCGCGGTCCAGCCCGACGACGGTCAGCCGCGGGTGCGCGGCGAGCAGCGCCGCGGCGTGGCCGCCCATGCCGAGGGTGGCGTCCACGTAGACCTTCGTGCGACCACCGGGGCCGCCGTCCAGCGCGGGTGCCAGCAGCTCGAGGGTGCGGTCGAGGAGGACCGGGACGTGCCGCTCGCCAGAAGTCTCCACGTTCCACCCCCCGGTGCGCCGTCCGTCCCCGTGGTCGGTGTCGTGCGGTCGTGCTCGGTCGTGCTCGGCGCCACCTGTGGTGGGCGTGTTCCCGGTCGTGCTGATCGTGATCCCGGTCCCGGCCCCGTGGGGCCGGGACCGGCAAGGATCCGTCCGTGGGAGTGCGACGCGGTCCGGCTCCCACAACCGGCCCGCCGCACGCCCGAAGACAAGTGGGACTCCACCCCGCCACCCGAACTCCCCAGTCGGGGTGAACGCCGGCGCCGTCCCCACCCGGGGGCCGTGCCGCCGGACCTGGCACCGGGGAAGGTGTGCCAGGGCCGGGCGATCACGGCACCCGGGTCGGGACGGCGACGGTGGTGTCG
Organism: Pseudonocardia nematodicida; assembly: GCF_040105385.1. Lineage (NCBI taxonomy): Bacteria > Bacillati > Actinomycetota > Actinomycetes > Pseudonocardiales > Pseudonocardiaceae > Pseudonocardia > Pseudonocardia nematodicida. The sequence goes on along the minus strand of NZ_JBEDNQ010000007.1, from coordinate 38,327 downwards.
TCCCGGTCGTGCCACTGCTCCGCAGGGGTCCCGCCCGCCAGCGGGACCTAGAACAGTCCGGGCAGAACCTCCTCCTGGGCCTTCGCGAAGTCGTCCTCGTGCCGGTCCTGGTACTCCTGCCAGGCCTGCGCGTCCCAGATCTCGGCGCGCGTGAAGGCGCCGATCACCACGCAGTCCTTGGAGAGCCCGGCGTACCGGCGCAGCTCGGAAGTGATCGCGATCCGACCCTGTCCATCGGGGTTCTGCTCGTCGGTGCCCGAGAAGAGGTTCCGCTGGAACACCCGCGCCGACTCGTTCGTCAGCGGGGCCGCGGCGACCTTGCGCGCCATCTCGGTGAAGGCGTCACGGGTGAACACGTAGAGGCAGTGGTCCTGCCCTTTCGTGATCATGCAACCGCCTCGCAACTCGTCGCGGAATTTCGCGGGCAGCGTGAGCCGCCCCTTGTCGTCCAGCTTCGGGGTGTAGGTGCCGAGGAACACCGACCCCACCTCCACCTGGAGCACCTGTTCGCCCCAGCGATCTCCACACTACCCCACAACCACCCACCGTCAACCCGAGACGGTCCTGCCTCACCCCACCGCATTTGCATCTCCGCAGGTCAGCGGCGGTGGGGGGTGGTGGGGGGTCCCGACGCGCCACCCGGTTGCGCGACGCGGCACCGGCGCGTCGGCGATCATGTGACCTCCCCCGGGCCACCGGCCGGTCCCACCGCCGTCACCGCAGGTCAGAGGTGATCTCGGGGCACCCTGGGGTGTCCGGGGTGGGGCGAGGTGGGGGACGCGGTGGTGGGCGGTGGGGAGTCGGGTGGTGGCCGGTGGGGAGCTCCGGTGGGGAGAGGTGGGGGGCCGGGTGGAAGCCCGGGTGGGGACGCGTGGGGCAGCCGGTGCGGGGCGAGCCGGTCCGGTCGGCGCCGGGGCTCGGACTACTCCGGACAGCGGTGCGCAGGCGGCCGTGTGGCGGTCTCCGACCCCGATCGGGCGACGTTTGACAGACTGGGCCGATCCCCGTCGTCCGAGGAGGCCCGTTGTCGTCGAGTGCGCCGTCCGCGCCGTCTGCGCCGTCCGCACCGCGTTCCGGTCACCGGCCGGGCCCGGAGTCGACTGGCGCCGCGCGGGGACACACCGCGGACACGATGGACGCCGGCGGTGTCGCCGACGTCGCGGGACGGATCGCCGGCGCGGTCCAGCGGGTGATCGTCGGAAAGCCGGACGCGATCCGGCTCGCGATGGTCGCGATGCTCGCCGAGGGGCACCTGCTCGTCGAGGACGTCCCCGGGGTCGGCAAGACCTCGCTGGCCAAGGCGATGGCCCGGGCCGTCGACGGGGCCGTCAGCCGGATCCAGTTCACCCCGGACCTGATGCCCGGCGACATCACCGGCACCTCGATCTACAACCGGCAGACCTCGGAGTTCGAGTTCCGGGCCGGCCCGGTCTTCGCGAACGTGGTGATCGCCGACGAGATCAACCGGGCGTCGCCGAAGACCCAGTCCGCGCTGCTGGAGTGCATGGCCGAGCACCAGGTCACCGTGGACGGCGGCACGTACGCGCTCGGTGACCCGTTCATGGTCGTCGCCACCCAGAACCCGGTCGAGATGGACGGGACCTACCCGCTCCCGGAGGCCCAGCGGGACCGGTTCACCATCCGGATCAGCGTCGGCTACCCGGACCCGGCGGCCGAGCTGGCGATGCTCGACGAGCACGGGTCGGCCGAGCCGCTGGACCGGCTCCGCCCGGTCACCGACCTGCGGACGCTGCGCGCCATGATCGCCGCCATCCGCGCCGTGCACACCGCGGCCGAGGTGCGGCGCTACTGCGTCGACGTCGTGGGAGCCACCCGGCGGCTGAGCGAGGTCCGGCTCGGCGCCTCGCCGCGCGCCACGCTGCACCTGCTGCGCGCCTCGCGGGCGTGGGCCGCCACGGCCGGCCGCGGCTACGTCGTCCCGGACGACGTCCAGACGGTCGCCGGGCCGGTGCTCGCGCACCGGCTCGTCCTGGGTCCGGAGGGGGTGGCTGCCCGCCGGTCGGCGGCCGACCTGGTCCGGGCCGCCGTCGCGCGGGTCGCGGTGCCGTCCCCGCCGCGGGGCTGACGTGCCGTCCGGCGCCGCCACCGCCGCGGACCCCGGCCGCGACGCCCCACCGGGCACCCCGGGCCCGGCCCCGACCGCCACCACCGCGCGGCGGGAGCGGCCGGCCGCGCTCACCGTGCGCGGCCGGTGCCTGCTCGCCGGCGGCCTGGCCATGATCGCCTCGGCGGTCGTCCTCGACGAGCGCGACCTGGTCCGGGTCGGGGTCTTCGTCGCGCTGCTGCCGGTGCTCGCGCTGGTCGTCGCGCTGCGCTCGCGCCGGACCCTGCAGGTCGGGCGCACCCTGGAGCCGCTGCGGGCCGAGGCCGGCGGCCAGGGCACCGCGACGCTGCGGATCGCCGGAGGCGCGCTGCTGGGCTCGCTGCGGATCTCCGACGCGGTCCCGGACGCGGTGGGACCGTCGGACCGCTACCCGCCGCGCTTCACGGTGCACCGGCTCGGCCGCCGCGGCGCGCGGGTCGGGTACCCGCTGCGTCCGGCCGTCCGGGGCGCGTACGCGATCGGCCCGCTGCGTGGCCGCGGCACCGACGCGCTCGGGCTCGCCGAGTTCCGGCACGACCTGCTGCCCGCCGACCGGTGGCTGGTGCTGCCGCGGGTCACCCCGCTGACCGGACGCGCGCCGCTGGCCTCGGCCACGGCCGGCCGCGGCGCCGAGGGCGGCAGCCGGCCCGGCACCGGGAACCCGGACGTGCTGATCCGGCACTACCGCCAGGGCGACGAGATGCGCCGGGTGCACTGGCGCTCGAGCGCGCGCCGCGACGAGCTGATGGTCCGGCTCGACGACCGTCCCGACCCGACGGGCGTCACGGTGCTGCTGGACCGCCGCGACGGCGCGCACCGCGGACACGGGGCCGCCTCCAGTCTGGAGTGGGCGGTCGAGTTCACCGCCGCCGTCACCGCGCACCTGCTGCGCCGCGGCGACGACGTCACCCTGGTCGACGAGTCCGGCGACCCGCTCGGCGACGACACCGCGACCGGCGAGGACGGCGTGGCCCGCCGGCTGGAGACCCTCGCCGTGCTGCGCCCGTCGGCCACCGCCGGGCTCGGCTCCGGCGGTTCCGCCGACACCCGCCCCTCCGGCGGGGTGTTCGCCGTCCTCGGCGCGACCACGCCGGACGACGTGGCCGCGCTCGTCGCGGCCTGGCCCGGCGGCGGGCACGCGGTCCTGCTCGACGTCGACGGCTGGGCCGCGACCGGCACCGCCCCCGGCCGGGCGGCGACCGCGTCGGCCGCGCTGCGCCGCGCGGGGTGGCAGGCGACGGTCGTCACGGCCGGCACCCCGGTGCAGCGGGCCTGGGCCGACGCCTGCGGGGACCCCGCACCGGCCGGGGCCGCCCGGTGAGCGCCCCCACCGCCACCCGGCCCGCGCCACCCGCCCCGTCCGGCGGCGATCGGCCGAGGGCGCCCCGATGGTCGGCGTCGCTGGCACCGCTGGCCAGCGGCCTGTCGGTGCTGCTGGCCGGGTCCGCGACCGGCGCGGTCGTCGGCGGGACGGCCTGGTTCGGGCACGGCCTCGCCGCGGTGCTGGTGGTCGTGCTGGTGGGCACCGTGGCGACCGCGTTCCGCCCGTGGCTCGCCGCACCGGTCCAGCTGCTCGCGCTGCTGATGCTGGTCACCGCGTGGTTCACCGACGGCGGGCTGTTCGGCGTGCTGCCCGGCGCCGTGGCGTTCCGGGAGCTCGGTGTGCTGCTCGGCGGCGCCGGGGCCCAGATCAGCACCGGGTTGCCGCCGGTCGAGCCGACGCCGGAGATCCTGCTCCTGGTCACGCTCGGGTTCGGCACCGTGGCGATCGCGGTGTTCGGGCTCGCCGTCACCGTCGCCGCCCCCGCCGCGGCCGGCGTCCCGCTGCTCGTGGCCTTCGCCGTGCCGACGGCGCTGCAGCCCGAGCTGCTCCCCTGGTGGTCGATGGTCGCCGCCGCGGCCGGCTACGGCGTGCTGCTGCTCCTGCGTCCCGAGCGGCTCCGGCAGGGCCCGGCCGGGATCGCGGTGATCGCCGCGGCGGTCGCGGGGGCGTTGCTCGCGGGGGTCGTGGTGACCCCCGTCGGCACCGCGGGACGGTTCGAGGCCGGGATCAGCGAGGGCGGTGCGGCGGACGGCTCGATCGGGCTCAACCCCTTCACCTCGCTGCGCGGGCAGCTGACCCGTAGCGAGCCGCGCGAGCTGTTCCGGGTGCAGGGCCTGGAGACCGCGACCTACCTGCGCGCACTGACCCTGCAGTCCTACGTGCCCCAGGAGGGCTGGGAGGCCGGACGGCCGGCGCCGGGGGTGCCGCTGAACGGCGCGCTGCCGCCGTCGACGTCCGGGCCGGCGTCCGAACAGACCGTGCAGGTCGGCAACCTCGGCTTCCGGGACTACTGGCTGCCGATGTTCGGGGACCCGACCGCGGTCGACGTCGGCACCGACGTCGGCTGGGCCTACGACCCCGCGGCGGGCATCGGCTACAGCGAGCGGCCGCAGGAGGCCCCCGGCTGGACGCAGTCGATGCGCCTGCCGGAGCCCTCCGCCGACGAGCTGCGGGCCGCGTCCGGTCCGACGACGGTGGACCCGGTCTACGCCGACATCACCGGTGTCGACCCCCGGGTGATCGAGATCGCGCGGGACGTCGCCGCCGGGGCGGAGAATCCGTTCGACCGCGCGATGGCCCTCGAGGACCACTTCACCGGGCCGGACTCCCCCTTCACCTACAGCCTCGCCACCGCCCCCGGCGGGGGCGGCGACGCGCTGGTCGACTTCCTGACCCGCGGCCGCACCGGGTACTGCGAGCAGTACGCCTCGGCGATGGCCGTGATGCTGCGCGCGGTCGACGTCCCGGCCCGGGTTGCGGTCGGGTTCACCGTCGGCGACGCCGGCCAGGACGGGCGCACGATCAGCACCGAGGACGCGCACGCCTGGGTCGAGGCCTGGTTCCCCGGCTACGGCTGGCTGACGTTCGACCCGACCCCGCTGGCCGACGGGCGGACCATCGAGCCCGGCTACGTCGCCCAGGCCCGGGAGCAGGCCGGTGGCACGCCCGCGCAGGAGCAGCCGGCCCCCGAGGAGGAGACCGCTCCGGCGCCGGAGGAGGAGGCCGCCGCACCGGAGCCGCCGCCGGCCGAGGGCGAGGACGCGGCGCCGGCACCGGCGGGCGGGGTGTCCGGGAGCCTGTGGACCGCGCTCGTCGCCGTCGCGCTGGGTGCGGCACTGGTCCTGCTGGTCGCGTTCCCCGGCCTCTGGCGGCGTCGCCAGTACACCCGACGGGCCGGGCTGGCCCGGGCCGGCGGCGCCGGTGCCGCCGGGGCGGCGTGGGACGAGGTGCTGGCCGTGTCCCGCGACCACGGGGTCGTCGTGCCGCCGGCGGACACCGTGCGCGGCGCCGCCGTCCGGATCACCGACGAGCTCTCGCTCGACGGGCGCCCGGCCGAGGCGCTGCGCGAGCTGGCGGGACGGGTCGAGGCGAGCTGGTACGGCGACGTGCTGCCCGATCCCGGGGTCCTCGACGGCCTGGTCGACGAGGTGCGCACGGCCGTGGTCGCGGGTGGGACGCCGCTGCGGGCCCGGGTGCTGCCGCCGTCGGTGGTGCCCTCGATCCGAGCGAGCCGGGACGCCGACGAGGCCTCGGCCACCGACGAGCCCGCCGGCTCGGACCCGACCTCCCGCTGACGTCGGAGGTACGAGTCCCCCGGAGGTCCGGCCGGGCAGCCCGGCGCACGCGGGCGGACGGCCGAACGACAGCGGGGCGGGACACCGTGCCGGTGTCCCGCCCCGCTGGGCGTCGATCATGCGGGCCGTCAGCCCGCTGACGTCACTCCTGGTCGAAGCGACGCCGGAAGCGCTCCTCCATCCGACCGGTGAAACCACCGTTGTCGCCGGACTTCTCCTTCGACGACGGCGGGGCCTCACCGCCCTCGGCGTTCTCGCCCTCCGCACCCTTGCGAGCACCGATGGACGTCACCGCCAGCAGAGCACCGACCAGCATCGCCAGGAAGCCCACGACGCTGAGGACCGGGATCGGCCCGACGTAGAGGGCGGTGGCGGGGATCCCGGCCACGAGCAGGACGAGGCCTACGACGAAGAGCACGGCCCCCTGGATCCGGCGACGGCGAGCGGGCTTGCTCATCCGTCCGCCGCTCACCGAGGAGGCGAACTTCGGGTCCTCCTGGTAGAGGGCCCGTTCGATCTGTTCGAGCAGGCGCTGCTCGTGCTCGGAGAGCGGCATGCCTTCACCTCCGGCACACGAAATCGGACGGTAGGCCGTACCGGCCCGGGCTTCCCTGCCCCGATCGGTCCGACGGGCGCCCCACCTGGGCGTCTGAGGACAAGAGTACGAGGCGAACCGTGTCCCGACCACCCGGACCGGCCAACCCGCTCGGCTGATCGTCGAGTGGACGGCGCGCCGCGGCGTGTCGCACCCGCCCGGGGCCGGTCCGGCGCGGTCCGGAGGAGCACGGAACCGCAGGTCGGCGACGGACGGAGGGTCACCGGCGGCCGCCGGTGACGGCCACCACCCCGACGGGGGCGTCCGGCGCTCAGAACCGCCGGGCGAGCAGATGCAACCGCGGGGCGACCTCGCCGAGCGCCGCGACCGCGGACGCCAGCGTGTCCAGTTCGTCCCGCTCGTCACGTCCGGCCGGTTCACCGTCCTGGCCGGGGCCGGGCAGCCAGGCCTCCAGGGTCCCGTCGCCCTGCAGGCTCTCGACCTCCAGCCGGCCGGTCGCCGCGGTCAGCTCGCGGAGCCGGTCCGCGTCGAACCGGCGCAGCAGCCGGTCGTCCGGGCCCGTGCGCCCGTCCGGGTCGGTCAGCAGATGCCGGGCCTCGGCCAGCCGGCCGCCGGCGACCCGCCCGATGAAGGCGCCGTACCGGCCGACGGCCACCACCGACACCGCCCCACCGGGCGCCGCGGCCGCGGCCAGCGCGGTCAGCACCCGGCCCGGGTCGTCGACGACCTCGAGCAGGCCGTGCCCGAGCACGAGGTCGGCTCCGTCGGCCGGCGCCACGTCGGCGAGCGACTCGACGTCGCCGTGCAGCGGGGTGATCCGGTCGGTCACGCCGGCCTCACCGGCCCGCCGGGCGAGCGTCGCGAGCGCGTTCGGGCTCGTGTCGACCACGGTCACCGCGCACCCCGCGGACGCCAGGGGAACGGCCCAGGTCCCGCTCCCGCCCCCGACGTCCAGCACCCGGGGGTGCCTGCCGGAGTCGCGACGGACCCGCTCGATCTCCCTGTCCAGTGCCCGGAACACGGCGGCACCGCCCGCTGCTCCGGTCTGCTCCCGCGTCGGCGATCCCACGCCGGTGAGCCTAGTGCCCGCCGGAGACGTGTGGCCCACGCCGCACCCGTGCGGGCCCGCACGGTAGATTGATCGGGTGCAGGTCGTGGCCACGCTCAGTCTGAAGGGCGGCGTCGGGAAGACCACCGTCGCGCTCGGCCTCGCCGGTGCGGCGCAGCGGCACGGCGTGTCCACACTGGTCGTCGATCTCGACCCGCAGGCCAACGCCACCACCGCGCTCGACCCCGGGCCGACCACGGCCACCGTCGCCGACGTGCTCGACGAGCCGCGGCGCGCGGTCGTCGAGCGGGCCATCGCGCCGTCGGCGTGGGGCGAAGGTCTCGACGTGATGGTCGGCGCGGAGCTGACCGAGCGGCACAACCACCCCGACCCCGGTGCGAGCGAGCTGCACCGGCTCGACCGCGCGTTGCAGCGGATCGCCGGCGAGCTGATCACCGACGACGAGGACGGTGCGACGGACCTGGGCCGCGAGCGCTACCGGCTGGTGATCGTCGACTGCCCGCCGTCGCTGGGCCAGCTGACCCGCAGCGCACTGTCCGCGGCGGACCGGGCGATCCTGGTGACCGACCCGACGATGTTCTCGGTGTCCGGCGTGCAGCGGGCGTTCGACGCGGTGCAGACCGAGCGGGAACGCTCCAACGACCGGCTGCAGCCGCTCGGCGTCCTGGTGAACCGGGTGCGCCCGCGCAACACCGAGCACGAGTTCCGCATCGCGGAGCTGCGTGAGCTGTTCGGCCCGCTGGTGTTCAACAGCGTGCTGCCGGACCGGTCCGCGGTGCAGCAGGCCCAGGGCGCATGCCTGCCCATCCAGTCCTGGGACACCCCCGGCGCCCGTGAGGTCGCGGCCGTGTTCACCTCCCTGCTCGGCCGGGTGCTGCGCAGCGCGGCCCGGGACCGCCCGGCCGCGTCGGCCTGAGCTCCGGCCTCATCGCGGCAGCAGCTGCTGGACGCGCGTGACGAACTGCTCGGCCTGCCGCAGCAGGTCGTCCGCGCCCCGCCGGTCGACCAGCCGCTCGATGCCGGCCTCGGCCGCCGCCCGGGTCCGGGAACAGGACGCGAAGAACGCCGCCCACTCCTCCAGCTCCGGCGCGACCTCGGTCAGCAGCCGCCACACGTCCCGCGGGGCGCCGCGGCGCGGTCGCGGACGTGCCCGCATCGCCAGGACCGCGGCCCCGGCCCGCAGCGCGGCCAGGTAGGCGGCCGGGTAGCGGCGCACCGGTTCGGTCTGCCGGTGCGCCTCGGCCAGCTGGTCGGCCGCCTGCCGGAGCAGCGCCAGCGCGTCCCGCGACGGCGGCGGCACCGGGCGGCGCCCGGGCGCCGCCCGGCCGGTGGGACGCGCGGGCCGGCCGGTACCGGAGCCGGCCGCCGTCGAGCCGCCGGAACATCCCCGGCGGGGATCCGGCACCCGGGCCGCGGGGCCGGCGACGGCCGGGGCGGGAGCCTCGTCCGCCGCGCGCTCCGTGGCAGGTCCGGCCGCGTCGCGGGTCCTTCCGGCTCCGCCGCCGGCCGCGCCGCCGACGTGCAGAGGGAGCACCGGGTGCGCGACGCGGTGCACGGCACCGCGGCCGGTTGCCCGCCCCGCGGCCGTCGACCCTCCGGCCGCGACGCGCGCGGCGGGCAGGCCCAGGTCCAGGTCCAGCTCCATCGTCGTGATGGTCGTGCTCATCGCGGCGACACCTCCGTCCGGTCTCATCGGTCCTCCGTCCGCACCAGGTCCCAGACCCCCGGCCCGGCGCGCATCCGCAGCACCACCTCGCGCGGCGGCTCGGCGGGCTCCTCCACCGACCTCGCCAGCACCCGCCAGCAGCTCAGCCGGTCCCCGCCGACCGGCATCGGCGACGGGAACGGCCACGGCGACTCCTCGATCCACTGGTCCCGGACGCCGGTGATCAGGAACCGCTCGCCACGGCGCGACGGGCGCCGCTGGAACTCGACCGGCTCCCCGTTCTGCCAGCGCACGTCGATGGCCGCCGGCTGTCGTGCACGGAACAATCGCGAGAAGCCACCCACTCCATCACGCCCCTTCCCGGGTCGACGGGCCTCGGCTCCCGCGTCCCCGGCATCACCGTCCGGGGCGCCCGGTGGCGGGGCGCTTCCCCCACCCCGCACACCGGACACCCGGTCGTCGAACGCGCGTTCGACACGTTCAGTAGAACGCGCGTTCGACCGGTCGTCAAGTCGGACGCTCGGGTGATGGGCACCGGACCGGCGGTCCGGCCCACCCCGCGGGGCCCACCCGGTCGTGATGTGATGGGGACATGCAGACGCCCCCCGGCGGCACCACCCCCTCGCCCTCCGGCGCGCGGAACGCGTCGTGACGGCCGCGCCCGCGCGGCCGCGGCTGGTGGGCCTGAGCCGCGCCGAGTTCGCCGACCGGCTCGGCGAGGCGGTGGACGTCTACGTGACCGCCATGGGGTACCCGCGTTCCACGGTCCGGCAGCGGCGCTCGCTCTGGCTGGAGCACTCCTACCGCCCCGGCTGGACGGCGGCGGGCTGGCTGGACGAGCGCGGCCGCCTGGTCGCGATCGGCTACGGGTACTGGGGCGGGCCGGGCCAGTGGTGGTACGAGGAGGTCCGGCGCGGGGTACGGGCCCGGCGCGGCGAGCCCGGCGCCGCCGGCACGGACTGGCTGACCGACTACTTCGAGCTGACCGAACTGCACGTCCACCCGCAGGCACAGGGGTCCGGGATGGGCGAGGGCCTGCTGCGCGCACTGGCCGCCGACGCCGGCCGGGCGCGGATGCTGCTGTCCACCCCCGAGCACGGCCGGGCCGCGCCCGGCCGGGCGTGGCGCCTCTACCGCCGCACGGGGTTCCGCGACGTGCTGCGCGAGCACCTGTTCACCGGCGACCCACGGCCGTTCGCGGTACTCGGACGCGAGCTGCCGCTCCCCCCGCCGCGGCGCGACGCCGGCCCCGCCCCGGATCACCCGACACACACCCGCGCGTGAGCGCGGGGCGGTCGGTGCCGGGTGGCACGATGACCGCCATGCGTCGCGCCGGCTCCCCCTCCCGCTCCCGTCGTCGAACGGGGGGTGTGGTGCTCCTGCTGGTCCTGGCCCTGGTCGCACTGACCGGCTGCGCGCGCGTCCAGGTCGCGCTGGCCGTCCAGCCGGACGACACCGTGGACGGCACGATCGTGATGGCCACCCCGGACGGGGCGCCGGACGGTTCCGGCCCCGAGGTCACGGTGCCGCCGGACCTGGACGGCCGGGTCGAGGTCGCCCCCTACGACCAGGACGGCTTCGTCGGCTCGCAGATCACCTTCAGCGACCTGACCTTCGCGGAGACGTCCCGGCTCGCCGAGCTGGGCGGGAACCTGGGCGGCCGGGCCGGCCTGGAGATGCGCCGGGTCGGCGAGCGGATCGCCGTGGGCGGCCGGGCCGACCTGACGACGATGCCGGTGGACCGGTCCGACGTCCGGCTGGCGATCGGTTTCCCCGGCGAGGTCGTCGAGACCGACGGCGAGTCCGAGGCCGGCACCGTGACCTGGACGTTCGCCCCCGGCGAGGTCTCGCCGACGAACGCCTCGGTCGTCTCGACCGACCCGAACGCGCCGTCGGTGGCCGGCTGGTCGCTGCTGCTGGCCGGCCTGGTCGTCGTGGCGGCGGGCGCCACGGTGCTGCTGGCCCGGCGGGACCGGAACCCGCCCATCCGCCGCTGACCCACGGGGTTCCCGGGGGTCAGCGGCGCGGGCGCGGTCAGGCGGACGCGGCCGTCGGCAGGGCCGCCTCGGCCTCGGCCACGACCCCACCCCCGCGGTGATCGGCCAGCCCGAGCCGCTCGACCAGCTCGGTGGTCGCCGTGGAGCGGTTCAGGCAGTAGAAGTGGATCCCCGGCACGCCCTCGGCGATCAGCCGCTCGCACAGCTCGCCGGTGACCTCCATCCCGGCCGCGCGGAACGCCTTCGTGTCGCCGGAGTAGCGCGACAGCCGCTCGACCAGCGCCGGCGGCAGCGGCGAGCCGGACAGCTCGGGTCCCTTGTGGAAGGTCTTCTCCGAGGTCAGCGGCATGATCCCGGGGATGATCTGCTGATCGAACCCGGCCGCGACGACCCGGTCGCGCAGCCGCAGGAAGCCGTCGGGCTCCAGGAAGAGCTGGGTCACCGCGAACTCCGCGCCGGCCCGGAACTTGCCGACCAGCCGCTCGGTGTCGGCGTCGAGGTCGGCCGAGCGCGGGTGGCCGTACGGGAAGGCGGCGACGCCCACGCAGAACGGGCCGGAGCGCTTGATCAGCGACACCAGCTCGTCGGCGTAGGAGAGGCCCTCGGGGTGGCGCACCCACTCGCCGAGCGGGTCGCCGGGCGGGTCGCCGCGCAGCGCCATGATGTTGCGAACGCCCGCCGCGGCGAGCGAGCCGATGACGTGCCGCAGCTCGTCGGTCGAGTGCGACACGGCGGTCAGGTGGGCCATCGAGCACAGCGTGGTGTCGGTGGCGATGCGTTCGACGGTGCGGACGGTGCGGTCCCGGCTGGAGCCGCCCGCGCCGTAGGTCACCGACACGTAGGCCGGGTCGAGCACCTCCAGCCGGCGGATCGCCCGCCAGAGGTCCGCCTCGCCCTGGTCGTCCTTCGGCGGGAAGAACTCCACCGCGAAGAAGGGGCGGTCGACGCTGATCCGTTCGGTCACCGTGGATGCAGAAGTCGTCGTCACCCGTCGTACCTTACGGGCAGGGGGCGCCCGGCGAGCTGACGACGACCTCACGTTCGACACAGCTCACCCTGTGCCGCACCGCGGCGCCGGGCCGCCGCCGGGCCGCTGTCGGAGCCCACCGATAGCCTGGATCCGTGGTCGAACCCGCAGCTCCCGCCCCCGCGCCGTCCGGCCCGCACGACGTGCCCGGAGTCCCCGGCCTGCCGGCGGGCGACCCCGCCCCGCTGGACGACGCGGTCCCCCAGCACGTCGAACGGGTCCTCGCCGGGTACCTGGACCGGCGCCGCACCGACGTCCTGGGCATCGACCCGAAGGTCGCGCGCGCGGTGGACGCCCTGGCCGGGTTCGTCCTCGGTGGGGGCAAGCGCCTGCGCCCCACGTTCGCCTGGTGGGGCTGGCGCGGGGCCGGCGGCGACCCGCACGGCGAGGACGCCCAGGGGGTCCTCACCGCGATCGCGTCGCTGGAGCTGATCCAGGCCTGCGCGCTGGTGCACGACGACCTGATGGACGCCTCCTCGACCCGCCGCGGCCGGCCGACCGTGCACGTCGAGTTCGCCCGTGAGCACGCGGCCGGCGGCTGGTCCGGCCCGCCCGCGCGGTTCGGCGCGGCCGTCGCGATCCTGGTCGGGGACCTCGCCCAGGTGTGGGCCGACGACATGTTCCACTCCGCGGCGCTGCCCGAGGGCGCGCACCGGCGGGCGGCCGAGCCGTGGCGGGCGATGCGCACAGAGGTGCTGTCCGGCCAGTACCTGGACGTGCTCGCGCAGGCCTCCGGCGACACCGCCGAGGAGACCGCGCTGACCATCGACCGGTTCAAGACGGCGGCCTACACCGTCGAGCGCCCGCTGCACCTGGGCGCGGCCGTCGCCGGGGCGGACCCGCAGCTCGTCGGCGCCTACCGCCGTTACGGCGCGGACATCGGCGTCGCCTTCCAGCTGCGGGACGACCTGCTGGGCGTGTTCGGTGACCCGCGGGTCACCGGCAAGCCGGCCGGGGACGACCTGCGCGAGGGCAAGCGCACCCTGCTGATCGCGGCGGGCCTGCAGCGGGCCGAGCAGAACGGTGACCGGGCCGCGCACGAGGCGATCACCGGTGCGCTCGGTGATCCCGAGATGGCCGGGCCGGCCCTGGAACGGGTCCGGTCGGTGCTGTCCGAGCTCGGCGCGGTGCACGCGGTGGAACAGCGGATCGCCGCGCTCACCGGCTCCGCGCTGGACGCCCTGGACGCCGCCCCGGTCGCCGAGCCGGGCCGGGCGCGGCTGTTCGAGCTGGCCGAGCGCGCCACCCGGCGGGCCTGGTGAGCAGGGGCGTCGAGGGGGCCACCGACCACGTCGTCGTCGTCGGCGCCGGGCTCGCGGGGCTGTCCACCGCGCTGCACCTGCTCGGTGCCGGCCGCCGGGTCACGATCGTCGAGCGGGAGACCTTCCCCGGCGGCCGGGCCGGGCGGGACGAGGTGACCGACGAGCACGGCCGCTACCTGGTCGACACCGGCCCGACCGTGCTGACGATGCCGGAGCTGCTGGACTCGGCCTTCGCCGCGGTCGGCGAGACGACCGCGGACCGGCTCGACCTGGTGCGGCTGGATCCGGCCTACCGGGCCGAGTTCGCCGACGGCTCGGCGATCGCCGTGCACACCGACGCCGCGGCGATGGAACACGAGATCCGCGAGACCTGCGGACCGGCCTCCGCGCAGGGCTACCGGGACCTGCGCCGCTGGCTCACGGAGCTGTACCGGGCCGAGATGGGCTCGTTCATCGACGCCCAGATGGACTCGCCGTTCTCACTGCTCGGCCCGGACCTCGTCCGGCTGGCCGCGCTCGGCGGGTTCGGCAGGCTCGGCAGGCGGATCGACCGCTTCCTGCCCGACGAGCGGCTGCGGCGGATCTTCTCGTTCCAGGCGCTCTACGCCGGCGTCGCGCCGCAGCAGGCACTCGGCGCCTACGGCGTGATCGCCTACATGGACACGATCGCGGGGGTGTACTTCCCGCGCGGCGGGATGCGGATGCTGGGCACCGCGCTCGCCGGCGCGGCCGCGGACGCCGGCGCCGAGATCCACTACGGCCGCGAGGTCGTCGGGCTGGACCGCTCCGGAGACCGGGTGACCGCGGTCCGGCACCGGGACGCGACCGGCACCGCTTCCGCAGACGGAGAACACGGCACCGCGTGCGACGCCGTCGTGCTGACCCCCGAGCTCCCGGCGGCCTACGCGCTGCTCGGCGGACCGCCGCGGCGGCCGGTGGGCCTGCGCTGGTCGCCGAGCGCGTTCGTCGTGCACGCCGGGATGCCCGCTCCCGCGCCGGACACGGCCCGGCAGCACCACACGATCTCGTTCGGCGCCGCCTGGGAGAGCACCTTCTCCGAGATCATCGACGACGGCCGCCTGATGAGCGACCCGTCGCTGCTGGTCACCCGCCCGGGGCTGACCGATCCCGAGCTGGCGCCCGGCGGGCGCGAGGTGCTCAGCGTGCTCGCGCCCTGCCCGAACACCGCGGTGGCGGCGATCGACTGGCCGCGGGTCGGCCCGGCGTACGCCGACGAGCTGTTCGGGGTGCTCGCCGACCGCGGTCTGGTCGACGCCGGTGCCGAGCCGAGCTGGACGCGGACCTGGACACCGCAGGACTGGGCGCGGGCCGGGATGGCGGCCGGGACGCCGTTCTCGGCGTCGCACACGCTCGCCCAGACCGGCCCGTTCCGGCCCCGGAACCTGGTGCGCGGGGTCGCCAACGCGGTGCTAGCCGGGTGCGGCACGACGCCGGGGGTGGGCATCCCGCCGGTGCTCGTCTCCGGCCGGCTGGCGGCCGAGCGGATCACCGGGCCGGGGCGGATCGCCCACGCCCCGGGGGTGCTGAGTGGGTAGCGCTCAGAACGCGCCCGCGTAGGCGTTGAGCGCCGGCTGCCCGCCAAGATGGGCGTAGAGGACGGTCGAGGCCGGCCCGATCTCGCCCGAGCGGACCAGGTCGATCAGCCCGGCCATCGACTTCCCCTCGTAGACCGGGTCGATGATCATGCCTTCCAGCTCGCCGGTCAGCCGGATCGCGTCCACGGTGGACCGCACGGGGATGCCGTACACGTCCCCGGCCCAGCCCTCGAGCACCGTGATCTCGTCCGCGCGCAGCTCGCGGTCCAGGCCGATCAGCGACCCGGTGTGCCGGGCGATCCGCTCGACCTGGTCGCGGGTCTTCCCGATCGTCGCCGAGGCGTCGATGCCGATCACCCGGCGCGGCCGGTCCTGCTCGGCGAACCCGGCGATCATGCCCGCCTGCGTGGAGCCGGTGACGGTGCACACGACGATCGTGTCGAAGAAGACGCCCAGCTCCCTCTCCTGCTGCGCGACCTCCCGGGCCCAGTTCGCGAACCCGAGCCCGCCCAACCGGTGCTCGGAGGCACCCGCCGGGATCCCGTAGGGCGTCCCGCCGGCGGCACGCACCTCCTCCAGCGCCCGCTCCCAGGAGTCCCGGATGCCGATGTCGAACCCGGCCGGGTCCAGCCGGACGTCCGCACCCATGATCCGCGACAGCAGGATGTTGCCGACCTTGTCGTTGACCGCGTCCGGCCAGTCGACCCACTTCTCCTGCACCAGCCGGGCCTTCAGGCCGAGCTTCGCCGCGACCGCCGCGACCTGGCGGGTGTGGTTGGACTGGTAGCCGCCGATCGAGACGAGCGTGTCGGCGCCGGCCGCCAGCGCGTCCGGGACGATGTACTCGAGTTTGCGGGTCTTGTTGCCGCCGTAGGCCAGCCCGGAGTTGCAGTCCTCCCGCTTGGCCCAGATCGACGCCCCGCCCAGGTGGGCGGTCAGCCGGTCGAGCGGGTGCACCGGGCTCGGGCCGAACAGCAGCGGGTGGCGCGCGAAGTCGTCCAGTGACACGTCTTTCTCCTGGTCTACTCGGGTTTCAGGGACGCGGCTGGTCAGGGACGCAGCGTCAGCCAGTTGTCCCGGTTGGCCCGGGCGGCGCCGTCGGCGTCGCCGTCCCGCGCGAGCTCGACGATCCGGGCGTGCTGCGCGACCGACGACCGGCCGGTGAGCGAGGAGAACCGGACGCGTTCCATCCGCCGCAGCAGCGGCGTGACGTCGTCGAGCACGCTCGTGACCCGCCGGTTGCCGCAGCGGCGGACGAGCACGCCGTGGAACGCGTCGTCGGCGGCGATCGCCGCGTCGATCTCGCCCGCGGTCAGTGCCGCGGCGAACCCGTCGTTGGCCGCGACCATCGCGTCGAGGTCCGCCGGGGCCAGCACGGGCACGGCCTCGCGGGCCGCGAGCTCGTGCATCGCGGCCGCCACCGCCTGGGCCTCGACCGTGGCGCGCACGTCGAGCGCGCTCACCGTGGTCGAGCTGCCGGGGCGGACGGTGACGAGCCCGATCTGTTCCAGCCGGGCGACCGCCTCGCGCACCGGGGTGCGGGAGACGCCGAGCCACTCGCAGATCTCGGCGTCGTTGAGCCGCTCCCCCGGCTCGAGGGTGCCGTCCACGATCGCCGTGCGCAGCGTCCGGAAGGCCTGGTCGCGCAGCAGGGTGCGGTCGGTTCCGGCAGCGCCCGACGGGATCGGCATGCGACGTACTGTATGCGATATTTCGGATGTGGCAAGCTCTCGCGAAGTCAGGGCCGGGAGGGCCGCACCGACCTGCCCGTGGGACGATCCACCGCACGATGAGCGCCCAGCCCTCGCCCCCCATCCCCCGTCCGGACGCGCCCGCTCCGGTGACACCGGCGGCCGGCACCCCGTCCGATCGGCGTACCGGCGACCGCGCCGGCTCCCGCCTCGCCGGGCTCGCCGGGCGACTCGGCCACCCGCCGCGGCGCACCCTGCTGCTCGGACTGGCCGGCACGGTGCTGATGCTGATCGGCGCCCCGGGCGGTGGCGGGATCCCGGTGCGGGACCCGATCCTCGGGAACTCCGCACTGTCGTTCTGGCGGTACGGCCACGGCGCGCTGCTCGCCACGATCGTGATCTACGCCGGGCTCGTCCTGATGGTGTGGGCCTGGGTGCGGCTGGGACGCGACGTCCTGGCCCGGCGGACCGGCGGACGCGCGGTGCTGACGACCGCGGCGGTCTGGATGATCCCGATGCTGGTGACGCCGCCGCTGTTCACCCGGGACCCGTACAGCTACCTGGCCCAGGGTGCGCTGCCGCTGGCCGGGTTCGACCCGTACGTCTACGGCCCGGACGAGATGGGCGGCGTCCTCACCGACAACGTGCACTTCTTCTGGCAGGACACGCCGGCGCCCTACGGCCCGCTGTTCATCCTGATGGCCCAGGGCATCGTGCTGCTGACCGGGCACAGCGTGATCGCCGGTGTGATCGCGATGCGGCTGATGCTGCTGACCGGGCTGATCCTGCTCGTCGCGGTGCTGCCCGCGCTGACCCGCCGGCTGGGCGGGCGGCCCGCGGTGGCGCTGTGGATCGCCGTCGCGAACCCGGTGATGGTCGTGCACATGGTCGGCGGGGTGCACAACGACCTGCTCGTCGTCGGGCTGCTGCCGGCCGCGGCGCTGCTGGCGCTGCGCCGACGCTTCCTCTGGGCGATCGTCGTCGCCAGCCTGGCGATGGCGATCAAGGCCTCGGCGGGCCTGATCCTGCCGTTCCTGGTGCTGGTGTGGGCGGCGACGCTGACCGGCTCGTTCTGGCGCCGGCTGGTCCGGGCCGGGGCGCCGTCGGTGGCGATGTTCGTCGCGGTGTTCGGTGCCTGCACCTGGGTGACCGGGTTCGGGCTGGGCTGGCTGCCCGCGCTCAGCGCGCCCTCGATGATCATGAACTGGCTCTCGGTGTCCACCGGCGCCGGGCAGGCCCTGTACAGCGTGCTCGGGATGTTCGTCGACGGGCTGAACCCGCTGGCGTTCATCGACGTGGCGCGCGCGATCGGGGCGGGCGTCCTCGCGATCCTGCTGGTCGCGCTGTGGTGGCGGGCCAGGGAGGGCGGCACCGTCGCGATCCGCAACGCCGCGATCGGGCTGGCGCTGGCCGCCGTCCTGGCTCCCACGACGCTGCCGTGGTACCTGAGCTGGGGGCTCTGCCTGCTGGCGATGACGGCCTGGAGCACCCGCGGCCTGCAGTGGGTGATCGCCGGGTCGGTCTGGCTGATGATCGTCTACTACCCGACCGGGGAGACGGCGCTCTACGACTGGCCGTTCCTGGCGCTGTGCGCCGCGGCCGCCGTGCTCGCCGCGGTCTCGCTGCTGCGGCACGATCCGCTGGGTCTGGCAGGTGACGGTGCCCGGCGCGGGGCGTCCCCGGTGGCCGGCGGTGCCGCGCCGGCCGGTTCCGGCGGCGCTCCGGCCACGCCGGACGATCTCGCCGACCACCCGCTCCCGACCGGGGCCCCCGGCCGTGCGCCCGCCGGCGGCTGACCGGGCCGAGCGCGTCGAGCTCGACGCGGCCGGGCTGACCGATCCGGGGCTGCGCGCCGCCTACGCCGCGTGCCGGGCTCTGCATGCCGAGCACGGCCGGACCTACTTCCTGGCCACCCGGCTGCTGCCGCCCGACCGGCGGGTGGACATCCACGCGCTCTACGGCTTCGCCCGGCACGCCGACGAGATCGTCGACGACCCCGACGGCGCCGGCGGCGGGGACCCGCACACCCGTCTGGACGCGCTCGACGCCGAGCTGGCGGCCGCGCTCGGCGGTGCGCAGCTGCCGGGCAGCCGGCCCGAGGTCGTGGCCGTCGCCGAGACCGCGCGACGCCGGGACCTCGACCCGCAGCTGTTCCGCGACTTCATGGTCTCGATGCGGATGGACCTGACCGTCACCGACTACCCGACCGACGACGACCTGGCCGTCTACGTCCACGGCTCGGCGGCGGTGATCGGGCTGCAGACCCTGCCGGTGCTGGGCACTGTGGCCCCGCGCGCCGAGGCCGAGCCGCACGCCGCGCTGCTGGGGGTCGCGTTCCAGCTCACGAACTTCCTGCGCGACGTCGGCGAGGACCTCGACCGCGGCCGGGTCTACCTGCCCGCCGACGAGCTCGCCGCCTTCGGTGTCGACCGCTCCCTGCTGGCCTGGTCCCGCCGGACCGGCCGGGCCGACCCCCGGATCCGGCGGGCGCTGGCGCACCTGGTCGCCCGGACCCGGGCCACCTACCGCCGTGCCGATCCGGGCATCCCGATGCTGGAGCCGGTGTCACGGGCCTGCGTCGGTGCCGCTCGGACGCTGTACTCGGAGATCCTCGACCGGATCGCCGACGCGGACTACGACGTGCTGGGCCGCCGGGTCGCGGTCCCGAACCGCCGGCGCGCCGCGGTGGCGCTCCCCGGCCTCGCCCGGGCGCTCGCCGTCCGCGGCGGCCAGCTCGCCCACGCCCGCGCCGGCCGGCGCCGGCGCTGACCCCGCCCGAGGCCGACTCATGACGCTTCAGTTCGGTATGGCCGAACTGAAGCGTCATGAGTCGGAGATTCTGGTGGCCGTGCGCCGGACGATCAGCGGTCAGAACGCCATCGCCTGGGCGCGGCGCTTGACCTCCTTCTGCCGGCCCGCCCGGAGGGCGCCGATCGGCGAGCCGGGCAGCGACTCGTCGTCGGTGAACAGCCAGCGCAGGATGTCGCGGTCGTCGTACCCGCCGTCGCGCATCACCATGATCGTGCCGGACAGGCCGCGGACGACGTCGCCGTCGACGAGGAACGCGGCGGGGACCACGACCTCGCCGTCGTGCCGCAGCGACAACAGCTGGCCGTCCCGGACCAGCTGGTGGACGCGGGACGTGGGGACCGACAGACGGGCGGCGGCCTCGGAGACGGGAAGCGTCTCCTCGGTGACGGCCGCGGGGAGGGACTCGCTCACAGCGGGACACTGTTCCACACACCACTCCGCCCGCCCACACAGCGCGCCGATGCCCGTTCCCCGCGGTGTTCCGCTCCCCGGGTACCGCCCCGCGGCGCGGACCGCGGACGCGGAGCGGCTACCGCCGGTGCCGGGACGACTGCGGCGTGCAACGCCGGGTCCGGTGCGCGTGCGCGGGCAGCCCCCACCCGGACAGCCGGGACGATGCGCTCAGTAGCCTCCATGGCGTGAGCGCACCGTCCGGACCGGCCGAACCCGGCACGCCGGGTGGGGCCGTCGGGGCCCCGGCCGATGACGGCACCGTGCTGCTCGACGGCCGCTACCTGGTCGGGCCGGTGCTGGCCCGCGGCGGGATGTCGACCGTCTACCACGGCACCGACACCCGCCTCGAGCGCGCCGTCGCGATCAAGGTGATGGACCCGCGGATGGCCGGCGACCACGCGTTCCGCACCCGCTTCGACCGGGAGGCGCGACTCGCGGCCCGGATCGACCACCCGGCCGTCGTCGCCGTGTTCGACCGCGGGACGACGCCGGGCGGGCCGCTCGGCGAGCCCAGCCTGTTCGTCGTCATGGAGCTGGTGGACGGCGGCACCCTGCGCGACGTGCTGCGCGTGCACGGCGCGCTCGGGCTGCCCGCGGCGGTCGGGGTCCTCGAGCCGGTGCTCGCCGGGCTGGCCCGCGCGCACCGGCAGGGCATGGTGCACCGCGACGTCAAGCCGGAGAACGTGCTGATCGCGTCCTCGGGCAGTGTGAAGGTCGCCGACTTCGGCCTGCTCACCGCAGCCGCCGAGGCCGGGGTCAGCCACGCCGGAATGATCCTCGGCACGATGGCCTACCTCTCCCCCGAGCAGGTCGTCAGCGGACGCGCCGACGGGCGCAGCGACGTCTACGCCGCCGGTGTCGTGCTCTACGAGATGCTCACCGGCGTCCCGCCCTACACCGCCGACAACCCGTTGTCGGTGGCCTACCGGCACGTCAACGAGGACGTGCCGCCGCCGTCGGCGACGGTCCCGGGCCTGCCGCCCGCCGTCGACGCGCTCGTCGCGCGGGCCACCGCCCGGGACCCGGAGCACCGGCCGGCGCACGCCGAGGCGTTCCGCCGGGAGCTGCTCGACGTCGCCGGCCGCCTCGGCCTGCCCCGGGCTCCGGTCCCGCACCCGCCGGCCGCCGACGACGCCGCGACCATGCCGGCCGGCCCGCACCAGATGCGTCCGGCGCCGGCCGGGCCGTCCGGGACCCGCGCGCAGGGCCGCCCCTCCGGGCCGTCGCACGCGGCGGGCGCGCACGGGACGGCCCTCGCCCCGGCCCGGGACGACGGGTCGCCGCGGCGCCGGACGAGCCGCCGCGGCCTGGCGCTCTGGCTGGTCCTGCTCGTGCTGCTCGCCTCGCTCGCCGGGACCGGGGCGTGGTGGATGCTCGCCGGACGCTGGACGACGATGCCCGAGGTCACCGGCCTGGACCGGGAGCGGGCGACCGCACTGATCACCGAGTACGACCTCACGCCGTCGGTCACCGAACGCGCCGACGACGACGTCGCCGCGGACGTCGTCGCCGAGATCGACCCGGCCCCCGAGACCCGCGTGCTGCGCGGCTCCACCGTCACCCTGGTCGTGTCCACCGGCCGCCCCGCGGTGCCCGAGGTACCGGCCGGCAGCGCCGTCGCGACCGCCGAGGAGGCCGTGCGCGAGGCCGGCCTGACCCCGGTGCAGTCGACGGCGGCCCAGGAGTACAGCGACGAGGTGCCCGAGGGCGCGGTGCTGCGTACCGACCCGGAGGCCGGGACACTGCTGCCCGGGGGCTCCGCGGTGACGCTGGTGACCAGCCTCGGCCCGGAACCGGCCCCAGAGCCGCAGCCGCCGGCGGAGGTCGCGGTGCCGTTCGTGATCGGGATGAGTGCGGCGGAGGCGGTGGCGGCCCTGCAGGCGCAGGGATTCGCCGTCCAGGTGAGCCAGAGCTTCCCGTTCGGCCGCCAGGACGGCAGCGTGATCGCCCAGGATCCGGCGGCCGGCGAGGTCGTCGAGCCGGGCGCCACGATCACCCTGACCGTGCTCTGAGCCCCGGCGAGCCCTGCTCAGCTCACGAACCACCAGACCAGCACCGCGAGCGCGCCGACCGCGAACGCCGCCGCACGGCGGATCGCGGTGCGGCTCCGGTTCCGCTCGGCGTCCAGGTGGTCGGTGCGGGCGGACGTGGTCAGGGTCAGCGGCTGGTCCGGCCCGCCGGCGACCCGCACCCCGTCGGCGACGCACCGCGCCTCGCCGATCACGGTGATCCGCTCCCCCGGCTCGAGCCGCCACTCGGTGAGCTCGTAGCCCTCGGTCCGGTTGCCGAGGCGTACCGGGCCGAGCGCGATGCCCTCGTCCGGGTCCGGTCCCTCGTCCCGCTGCTCGGCGACGGGCAGCTCCACCCGCGCGTCGGCCGGGTCGACGGTCACGACGGCACCGTCCCCGGAGCGCAGCTCGAACCTGCCGCCGCCCCGCCGGTCCGACACCACCTCGTTCTCGGTCCGCCCCTTGTCCCCCCGGAAACGGCGGATGCGGCGCACCCGGAACCACAGGCAGTCGGCGCCGCTGAGCGGCGCGGGGCGCAGGTCGCCCTCGCCGGCCGGCTCCACGGTGCCCTGCAGCGTCACGACCCGGCGGAACGAGCCGGCGCCGAGTTCCGCGGACGCGGCCCCGGCCATCGCGACGAGCTCACCGATCCCGGTCTCGGTGGCGCCGAGGCCCCGGGTCCACGCGGCGTGCGCGGCCCGGGCCTCGGTGAACGCCTGGTAGGCGAAGTACCCGAGGATCCCGGCCAGCCCCAGCAGCACGAGCTGCGACGTCGTCATGACCGGGAACCCTAGCCGGGCGAATCGGACACGAGGTCCGTAGATCTACCCGCGAGACCTACCCGCGCAGCATCTCCGCGACCAGGAAGGCGAGCTCCAGGCTCTGCTGGGTGTTCAGCCGCGGGTCGCAGGCCGTCTCGTAGCGCCCGGCCAGGTCGGTGTCGGAGATCCGCTGCGCCCCGCCCAGGCACTCGGTGACGTCCTCACCGGTGACCTCGACGTGGATGCCGCCCGGGTGCGTGCCCAGCGCCCGGTGCACCTCGAAGAAGCCCTGCACCTCGTCGACGATCCGGTCGAAGTGCCGGGTCTTGTACCCGGTGGAGGACTCGTGGGTGTTGCCGTGCATCGGGTCGCACTGCCAGATGACCTTGTGCCCGGTCGCGGTGACCTTCTCCACGATGGCCGGCAGCACGTCGCGAACCTTGTCGTTGCCCATCCGGGAGATCAGCGACAGCCGGCCGGGACGGTGGTGCGGGTCGAGCCGCTCGACGTACTCCACGGCCTGGTCCGGCGTGGTCGTCGGGCCGATCTTCATGCCGATCGGGTTGACGAGCAGCTCGGCGAACGCGACGTGCGCGCCGTCGAGCTGGCGGGTCCGCTCCCCGATCCAGAGGAAGTGCGTGGACAGGTCGTAGAGCTTCGGCGACTCGCCTCCGCTCTGGTCGCGCTCGAGGTCCAGCCGGAGCATCGCGCGCTCGTAGTCGAGCAGCAGCGCCTCGTGGCTGGCGTAGAACTCGACCTGGTGCAGGTTGTGGTCGCGCACCCCGCAGGCGTCCATGAACCGGACCGCGCGGTCGATCTCGGCGGCCACCGCTTCGTACCGCACCCCGGCGGCGGAGGTCCGCACGAAGTCCTTGTTCCAGTCGTGCACCTTGGTCAGGTCCGCCATGCCGGTCGCGGTCAGCCCGCGCACCAGGTTCATCGCGGCCGACGCGTTCGCGTAGGCGCGGATCATCCGCGACGGGTCCGGCGTCCGGGCGGTGAGGTCCGGGGTGATCGCGTTGACGATGTCCCCGCGGTAGGACGGCAGCCCGGCCGCGTCGGTCGCGGAGCTGCGCGGCTTCGCGTACTGGCCGGCGATCCGGCCGACCTTGACCACCGGCAGCGACGCGCCGTAGGTCAGCACGACGGCCATCTGCAGCAGCGTGCGGATGGTGGCCCGGATGTGCGGCTCGGTGTTGTCCACGAAGGTCTCGGCGCAGTCCCCGCCCTGCAGCAGGAACGCCTCGCCGTTCGCGACGTCGGCCAGCCGCTGCTGCAGCCGGTCCACCTCCGGGGGCAGCACCACCGGCGGTACGGACTCGAGCACCGTCCGTACGTGCCCGACCTGAGCCGGGTCGGGCCACTCCGGCTGCTGGGCAGCCGGGCGGGACAGGGCGTCGTCCAGACCCGAGCGCAGGTCCGCGGGCAGCGGAGGCAGCACCGGGAGGACGTCGATCGGGGCGTCGACGGACCAGTTCACGCGTCCCAGACTAGGCCGGTGCGCTCGGTGCCCGCTGCGCGGCCCCCTCGCCGAGTGTCTGCGAGATCACTTCCCAGCGCTGCAGGTTGTGCCGCGCATCGGCAAGCGCGTCGTGTGCCTCCCGCGGCGGCGGGGGCAGCGTCGGCCGCCCGGCGTCCTCCCACCGCTGGCGCAGCTCCCGGGTGAACCGGGGCAGCGCGCGCGGCAGAGCGGGCATCGCGCCCCAGAGCTGGCACAGCGCGACGTGGTCGTAGGCGGCGATCCAGGCCCACAGCTCCACGTCCCCGGGCGCCGAGGTGCAGAACTCCAGCAGCTCGTCGCGGATCCGGGCCCGGGACATCCACGCCCTGTCGGCCGGCGACGGCAGCTTGGGCAGCACGTTCGCGCGCACCCACTTCCCCGCCCGGTCCGGGTCGAACTCGGTGGACACGGCGTAGAACTCGCGGCCGTCCTCGCCGACGACGCCGATCGACACCAGGTCGATCGTGGTGCCGTCCTCGATGAACTCGCAGTCGTAGAAGAAGCGCATGGTCCGCTCTGGGTCGTCGAAGCTCTGGGTACCGGACGCGCTCAGCTGGCGCGGGAGTCGGGCAGGTCGACGTCCGGGCGCTGCGCCGCCGGCCGGGACGGCGCCGGCGGCGGGACGCCGGCCGCGGCCTTCTCCTTCACCGACGCCGCGTACAGGTCGACGTAGGTCTGGCCGGACAGCTCCATCAGGTTGTACATGATCTCGTCGGTCATCGACCGCTCGATGAACCGGTCCCCGGCCATGCCCTCGTAGCGGGCGAAGTCCATCGGCTCGCCGATCCGGATCCGCACCTTGCGCGGCCGCCACATCTTCGAGCCGATCGGGTTGACCTTGTCGGTGCCGACCATCGCGACCGGGATCACCGGGACGCCGGCCTCGAGTGCCATCCGGGCGACGCCGGTCTTGCCCTTGTAGAGCTTGCCGTCGGGCGACCGGGTGCCCTCGGGGTAGATGCCGAGCAGCTTGTTCTCGCCGAGCAGCCGCACGGCGGTGTCCATCGCGGCACGGGCCGCGGAACCACCCGAGCGGTCGACCGGGACCTGCCCGACGCCGGTGAAGAACTGCTTCTTGAACCAGCCCCGCACGCCCGGCTCGGTGAAGTACTCGCGCTTGGCGAGGAACGTCACCCGGCGGGGCAGCATGAGCGGCAGGAAGAACGAGTCGGCGACGGCGAGGTGGTTGCTCGCGAGGATCGCGCCACCCCGCTCCGGCACGTTCTCGGCACCGGAGATGACGGGTCGGCAGAACAGCCGCATCAGCGGACCGAGCAGCACGAACTTGGACCACCAGTACAGCACCCTGCGCTGCCTCCCTACCGACTTCGCCGGTCAGCCTACGGACGGTCCCCTGGTCCTCACAACGGGGTCGCCGATCACCCACCGTGGCCGGCCGTACCGGCTCCGGCTCACCGGCGTACACCACCCGCGACGGTCGTGTCAGGATGTCGGTACAGGTGCCGGCCCCGGGCCGGTCGAGGATCGGGGTCGGCAGAGCCTTCGAAGGACGGACATGGACCCAGCACGCGGCCGGCGCTCCGGGCCGGACGACGACGACTTCGAGTCCATCGTGTCGGGCTGGCGCAGCGAGGGGTCGGTGCCGGACTGGCCCGACGCGCGCGAGGCCCGGGACGCCCGGGATGCCTCGGAACCGGCGCCCCCGACCGTGCAGCCCGGGGAGCGCCCGGTGCACCGGCCGGGTCCCGAGGCCGTGGACGACGAGGACCACTACCACCCGCCCGAGCCGCCGCCGCTGCCCCGGCCGGGGCCGCCCGCGGTCGTCGGCGGCGGGTTGATCGCGTTCGGCCTTCTGCTGTGCATCGCACCGGGCGTGATCGGCGTCGGCGGCGTGTGGCCGCTGCCGCTCGGGCTGGTCCTGATGGCGGCCGGGCTGGGCTGGCTGGTGCTGCGGCTGTGGAGCTCCGACCCGGACGACGACCGCCCCGACCCCGACGACGACGGCTCCCGTCTCTAGGTGCCCGCCTCCCGGGCCAGCACGGCCGCGCCGACCACCGCCGCGCCGGCGCCGAGCTGGGCGGTGCGGATCCGGGCCAGCGGGCGGTGCCCGGCGCCGGTGGCGACCCGGGCGTAGTGCTCGCGGGCGGCGTCGAGGAACAGCGGCGCCGAGGCCGACACCCCGCCGCCGACCACCACCAGGTCCGGGTCGAACAGGTCGGCGATCAGCGAGAGCCCCTCCCCCAGCCAGGTACCGAGGTCGCGCACCGCGGCCCGGGCGATCGGATCGCCCTCCCGGGCCGCGTCCGCCACCCGCTTGCCGGTGATGCTCCCGGGATCGGCCGCGGCGCGGCGGGCCAGCGCCGACGGGCCCGGCGCATCCGCCGCGGAGATCATCTCGAGCGCGGTGGTGGCCAGCGCGGTGCCGCTGCAGTAGCGCTCCCAGCATCCGCGCTTGCCGCAGGCGCAGGCCCGCCCGCCGGGGACCACCCGCAGGTGCCCGAACTCCGGGGCGACGCCGTGCGCGCCGCGGAAGAGCTCGCCGTCGTGGAGCAGGGCGCCGCCGATCCCGGTACCGAGCGCGACGAGCACCGCGCTCGAGGCCCCCGCCGCCGCGCCGTAGCGCCGCTCGGCCAGCGCCGCGGAGTTCGCGTCGTGCTCGACGACGACCGGCAGCCCGCCGAGCCGGTCGCCGATCCGCGCCGCGACCGGCGCGTCCCGCCAGGACAGGTGCGGGGCGTAGCGGACGAGCCCGCGCGGGGCGTCGACGAACCCGGCCAGCGCGAGACCGACCGCGCGGACCGGGTACCGGCCGCGCAGCTCGTCGACGACGCCGGCGATCGCGGCCTCGAGCGCGTCGTCGGTGCGCGGGGTCGGTGCGGACGCGGTGTCCCGCACGACCCCGTCGGCGTCCACCACGCCGGCACGCACGCTGGTGCCGCCGACGTCCACCCCGACGGTGAGCACGGCAGAGCCGACGGCCCACCCGCCCTTCACCTGCGGTGCACCGGGATCCGCTGGACCGACCGGCCGTGGTGCGGGCGGTGACCGTTCGCCGCCGGACGCCCGGCGGGCGTCGTGCCGGGCGCGGACGCCGGCCGCTCCGGGGATCCGTCCGGCCCGGCCCGGCCGTCCGCCGCCTCGTCCAGCGCGGCGAGCAGCACCGCCAGCAGGCCGTAGGCGTGCTCGGCCAGCGCCGCCGCGAGCTCGGAGCGCTCGCCGCGCAGCACCGCGACCAGCGCGCAGACCGGGCACGCGGTACATGCCCCGGGCCCGTCCGGCGGGGCCCCGTCCCCGGCCGCCGGATCCGCGGACAGCGCCGCCAGCGCCGTCCGCGCCCGCTCCAGCAGGGCCGCGGCGGTGGCGCGCAGCTCGTCCGGGATCCCCTCATGAGCACCGTGCGGCCCGTGCGCGCCGCCGCAACCGGTCACGAGGTCATCCAGGAGCCCGGGTCGGGCCGGAAGCTGACGACGAGCCGGGCCTCGGAGCCGCTGCCCTCCAGCCGCGCGCCGACCGCCTCGCAGCGGCGCAGCACCGACGGCAGTGCCACCACCCGGCGGCTGAACCCGATGCCGACGACCATGTCGTCGCCGACCCGGGCCAGGTCCAGCGGGGCGTCCTGGGCGCCGGGCAGCGCGACGTCCAGTTCGAACTCGGTGTCGTGCGAGACACCCTGCCCGGCGGTGCGGCGCATCTCCATCAGCGGCCGAACCGGGGCGGCGCCGTCGGTCCCGGCCGGGTCGGTGTCACCGTAGATCGACCGGGCGAGCGCGCGCAGCGCCTTCACCCCGGTCGGCTCGGCCGCGGTGTAGCGCACCGCCGTCACCGGGACCCCGGCGCCGATCTGGTCGAGCTCGCCGAGCACCGCCTGCTGCTCGTCGGACCGCTCGCGCAGCCAGCGCGCCGCGGGCCCGCGCAACGAGGGCGGTGGCCCCGGCATGACCCGGTTCGCCAGCAGCGCGTCCACCCGGAGCTCGTGCAGGGCCAGCGCGGTCAGCGTGCGCCGGGTCTCCGCGGCGACGACCCGCTCGGGGGTGAGCACCAGCCGGATCGAGGTGCGGGAGCGGTCGGCGAGCATCGCGCGCAGGCCGGCCAGCTGCTCGGCGAGCACGCCGAGCGCGTCCACGGTGCGGTCCCAGCCCGCGCCGTCGCCCTTGACCCCGGCGAGGTTCGCGACCAGGCCGCGCACGGCCCGGCGGTGCGCGGGGAACAACCGTTCCACGTAGCCCGACAGCGCCTCGGGCAGGGTCAGCAGCCGCAGCGTCTCGGCGGTCGGACCACAGTCGACGACGACGACGTCGTACTCACCGGAGTCCGCGAGCCGCTGGACCTCGACCAGCGCCAGCAGGTCCTCGACCCCGGGCAGGACGGTCAGCTCGTCGGCGACGAGCTCGTCCACACCGGCACCGGCCAGCATGGTCCGCAGGTGCTCCTGCAGCTCGCCCCAGGCGCCCTCGAGCAGGGTGCGGGCGTCGACGTGCGCGGCGGACAGGTTCTCGGCGACCTCGACCGGGTCCGGGCCCAGGTCGGCATCCAGCGCGTCGCCGAGCGAGTGGGCCGGGTCGGTGGACACCACCAGCGCCCGGCGGCCGGATCCGGCGAGCAGCGCGGCGGTCGCCGCGGCCAGGGTGGTCTTGCCGACCCCGCCCTTGCCGGTGAAGAGCACGACGCGCACGACGCGGAGCCTAACGATCGCGCTCCGGTGTCCTCCGGCGGACCCGGTGTCGCCTCTCAGCCCTGCTCGACGCGCCGCTTCAGTCCCTTGAGGGCGGCGTCGATGATGACCTTCTCCGCCTTGCGCCGGAGCATCCCGATCATCGGGAAGTTGACCTCCACCGAGAGCCGGTAGGTGACGACGGTGCCGTCCCCGTCGGGAACCAGGTCGTAGGAGCCGTCCTGGGCCTTCTGGATGCCGCCCTTGACCAGCGTCCAGGACACCGAGCGGTCGTCGGCGGCCCAGTCGTAGTCGAGCGTGTAGGTGTCCTTGATCGCGCCGGCGTTCATCGAGAACTTCACCTGCCGCGCCCGCTCGCCCGTGCCGGGGTCGATGATCTCGACGTCGGTGATCTGGTCGGTCCACTCCGGATAGGACCCGAAGTCCGCGATCACCGCCATGACCCGGTCCGGGGGTGCGTCGATGTGCAGCGAGGAGGTCGTGGCGTCGGCCATGGCGGGCAGGCTATCGCCCTGCCTACAGGTGCAGCACGTACGGCCGCTCCGACGCGCGGAAGTGCCCGGCGTTGACGCACTCGGTACGGCCGAGGCGGGCCCGCCGGGCCAGCGGCTGGTGGACGTGCCCGAACAGCGCGTGCGACGGCTGCTCGGCGCGGATCCGGCCGGTCAGCTCCCGGCTGGCGAGCTCCCGGCGGCGGGTCACGACGTCGTAGGTCAGCACCGGCACGTCCGGCGGGGCGTGCGTGCAGAGCACGTCGGCCGGTCCGAGCGCGTCGAGCCGGGCGGTCCAGTCCGCCGCGGACAGGAAGTACGGCTGCCACGGCCCGTCCCGGTGCGGGTCGACGCCGCCCGGCAGCGGGACCCCGCCGAGGAACCCGATCCGGACGCCGCCGATCCCGATCACCCGGCCGTCCGCGGCGACGACGCCGTCGGTCTCCGGCCAGGCGGCCGGCATGTCGACGTTGCCGGGGATCGCCCAGACCGGCACGTCCAGCGTGGACAGCACGCCGAACAGCTCGGCATAGGACTCCGCGACGGCCTCGGTGACGGCGGCGGCCGGGTCGGCGAACCGGGCCCAGGACCGGTCGAGCAGGCCCAGCATCTGCGCCCGCGGCGCGCCGATCCGGCGCAGCCGGCCGAACTCCGCGCTGACCTCGACGCCGAGCAGCCGGGCGATGATCCCGTTCTCCGGGTCCCGGTAGTCGATGAACTCGAGCAGGTCCCCGAGCACGATCAGCCCGTCGGCACCGTCCGCGGCGCGGGCCAGCGCGCGGGTGTTGCCGTGGACGTCCGAGACGACGTGCAGCCGCACCGGATCAGGCCCCCGGGTTCTCGACGACGACGGGCACGGCGGCCGGGGCCGTCGCGGCGGGCGGGCACCCCGGCGCCCGGCCGTCCTCCAGCCGCCGCTTGAGCGCGAAGGCGTGCGCCTTGAACGCGCGGTGCCTGCGGTCGCTCTCCGCCCGGCGCCGGCGGCCGCGGGAGCCGTCGTCGCCGGCCGGGTCGGCGCGCAGGAAGAAGTGCAGGACGGTGCCGTCGAGCACCTGCTCGCACCACACCTCCATGGTCCCGGTCAGCGCCCCGGTGACGGTCCAGCGGATCCCGGCCGGGCCGCGGTCGTGGGCGATCTGCGGGCGCAGGTCGGGCCAGTAGGACGCCCACCGCCGCGGGTCGGTGAACTCGGCCGCGACCCGCTCGCGGGGCACGGCCAGGAACGTCTCGTCGATCACGTCCACCACCGGCACGCCGATCAGCCTGCCACCCGCACGGGTGGTCCGCGGACGGCGGTACCGTCCTGCTCCGCGAGCACGCACACCCGGGCCGTTCCGCATCCGTTATGCCCGAATCGATGCACTCGCCCGCTACTACACGTTAGGTTCGGGTTCCGAGCACCCCGGCGCGGTCGCGCCGCCGGTGCTCCTGCCCTGTCGAGGCCGCCAGGAGGTCGATCCCCCGTGCGTGAGTTCAGCGTTCCCGCCACGGTGTCCGTGGACGCCGAGGAGTCGCTCTGCGACGCCCTGTTCGCCAACGCCGAGCAGCACCCCACGGACGTCCTGTTCCGCCGCAAGGTCGACGGGTCCTGGGTCGAGGTCACCGCGGCGGAGTTCGCCGAGCAGGTGACCCGGGTGGCCGCCGGGCTGATCGCCTCCGGCGTGGCCGCCGGTGACCGGGTCGCGCTGCTGTCGCGCACCCGCTACGAGTGGACCCTGTTCGACTACGCGATCCTCGCCGCCGGCGGGGTCACGGTGCCGATCTACGAGACGTCCGCGCCGGACCAGATCTCCTGGATCCTGTCCGACTCCGGCGCCGTCGGGATCGTGGTGGAGGCCGCCGAGCACTCCGCCTCGGTGGAGAAGGTCCAGGCCGACCTGCCGGAGCTGCGCACGGTCTGGCAGATCGACCCGAGCGCGGCGGCACCGGACGCGCCGTCCGCGATCGAGCAGCTGCGCGGTCTGGGCACGGACACCACGGACGAGGTGGTGCACGAACGCCGCCGCGCGGTGCGGGCCGACGACCTCTGCACGCTGATCTACACCTCGGGCACCACCGGCCGCCCCAAGGGCTGCGAGCTCACCCACCGGAACATGCTCAGCGAGGTCCGGACGATCTCCACGACGATCCCGGAGCTCTTCGCCCGCGGTGACTCGGTGCTGCTGTTCCTGCCGCTCGCGCACGTGTTCGGCAAGGCGATCCAGTGCGGCTGCCTCTACACCCGCACGATCGTCGGGCACTCCCCCGACGTGAAGAACCTGCTGCCCGACCTCGCGGAGTTCAAGCCGACCTTCCTGCTCGCCGTCCCGCGGGTGTTCGAGAAGGTCTACAACGGCGCGCGGCTGCGGGCGCACAACGACGGCAAGGGCAAGATCTTCGACGCCGCCGCCGAGACCGCGATCGCCTACTCGAAGGCCCTCGACGCGGGCGGCCCCGGCCTGGTGCTGAAGGCCAAGCACGCGCTGTTCGACAAGCTGGTCTACGGCAAGCTCCGCGCCGCCGTCGGCGGGAACGTCAAGGCCGCGGTCTCCGGGTCGGCGCCGCTGGGCGCGCGGCTCGGGCACTTCTTCCGCGGCATCGGTCTGCGGGTGCTGGAGGGCTACGGCCTGACCGAGACCACGGCCGGGATCACCCTCAACACCCTCGACGCCCAGCGGGTCGGCTCGGTCGGCCGCCCGGTGCCCGGCTGCGCGGCCCGGATCGCCTCCGACGGCGAGGTGCTGCTGCGCGGCGACATCGTCTTCCGTGGCTACTGGCACAACGAGGAGGCGACCCGCGAGGCCCTCGAGGCCGACGGCTGGTTCCACTCCGGCGACATCGGCGAGCTCGACGACGCCGGCTACCTCACGATCACCGGGCGGAAGAAGGAGATCATCGTCACCGCGGGCGGGAAGAACGTCGCCCCGGCGCCGCTCGAGGACCGGCTGCGGGCACACCCGCTGGTCGGGCAGTGCATCGTGATCGGCGACCAGAAGCCCTACATCTCGGCGCTGGTCACGATCGACCCCGAGGCGCTGCCGGGCTGGCGCGAGCGCAACGGCAAGCCCGCCGGCGACGGCGGCTCGGCGGCCGACCTGGTCGAGGACGAGGACCTGCGCTCCGAGATCGCCACGGCGGTCGAGGAGGCGAACCAGGCGGTCTCGCGGGCCGAGCAGATCCGCAAGTTCCGGATCCTGCCCGCCGACTTCTCCGAGGCCGGCGGCGAGCTGACGCCGACGATGAAGGTGAAGCGCAAGGTCGTCCTGGAGTCCCACGGCGACGAGATCGAGGCGCTCTACTCGCAGGCGCCCGCCGGCAAGGACTGATTCCGGCCCGCGGGCCCGGCCGGTGGCCGGTCCCCGTGCGGGGCCCGGTCGTCGCGGCGTTTGCGCGACCGGGCCTACCGGTCGGTGACCGGGTCCGCGGAGGGCGCCCGGCCGTCGAGGTGCGCGCGCAGCCGCGCGGCCGGGCCCGGGCCGCCCCACATCCGCTGCACCCGCGCCCGGCCGGCCCGGCCCATCGCCGCGGCCCGGCCGGGGTCGGCCAGCAGCCCGGCGGTCCGGTCGACGAGCGCGTCCACGTCCCGGCCCGGGACGACGTGGCCGGTCACCCCCTCCTCGACGGTCTCCGGCGCGCCGCCGGAGTCCCCGGCGACGACCGGGAGCCCGCACGCCGCCGCCTCCAGCAGCGCGATGCCCAGCCCCTCGACGTCCAGGCCACCCAGGTGGGTGCGGCAGGGTAGCGCGAACACGTCCCCCGCCGCGTGGTGTGCGGCGAGCTCGGCGGCGGCCACCCGGCCGGTGAACACGACGGCGTCGGACACCCCGTGCGCCGAGGCTCGTGCCCGGAGCCGCTCGGCGTACGGACCGCCACCGACGAGCAGCAGCCGGGTCCCCGGCACCCGGTCCCGGATCCGGGACAGCGCGGCGATCAGCACGTCCTGGCCCTTGCGCGGCATCAGCCGCGCCACGCACGTCACCACCGGCGCCTCCCCCAGCCGGTACCGGTCCCGGACCCGCGCGCGGGCCGCCGGGTCGGGCGCGAACCGGACGGTGTCGAGCGGCGGCGGCAGCGGCTCCAGGGCGGCGTCCGGGCCGCACGCGGCGGCGAGCCGGTCGCGGGTCCAGCGCGAGACGGTGGTGACGACGTCGGCGTCGTCGGCGATCCGGCGCAGCGCCCGGCGGGCCCCGGGCAGCATCGACCAGCCGACCTCGTGCCCGTGCGTGGTGGCGACCACCCGGGTGACACCGGCCCGTCGCCGCAGGTGCGGGCCGAGCAGGGCGAGCGGGGCGGCGGCGCCGAACCAGACCGTGCCGGCGCCGTGCGCGCGGGCGAGCGCGACCGCCCGGGACGCGACGGCCGGGACCGGCAGCATCGGCGACGTCGGGTGCCGGTGCACCCGGAACGGCTGGGCCGCGTCGAACTCCCCGGCGCCGGGCCAGGCCGGGGCGTAGACGGCGAGGTCTCCCGGTGGCAGCCCGCGGGCGAGGTCGTGCAGGTAGCTCTGGATCCCGCCCGGGCGGGGCGGGAAGTCGTTGGTCACCAGCAGGGTGCGGGCCACGGCGGCGACGGTAGCCGCGGCGGTGGGTCCGTGAGGAAGGGGCCGGACGGTGGCGCCGCACGCTCCGGGGGGATGCGTCGGGGTCGCGGGCCGCCGTCCGGCCACTCCGGGGAGCGGACGAACCGCGCTCCTCACCGGTCACCACCGCGATCCCGTCTGGGGTCGGGACGACGCGCTGGTCCGTACGGGTGGCCGGGGGACCGCCCGCACGCACAACCGGTGAGGAGGTCGTGCTGTTGGGGTGAACGAGTGACGCGGCGTCCGGTTACGGATCGGCAACGAAGGATGTTGCACGCAATCCCGTCTGCCCGAGCCCGCAGTTTCTGTCAGACCCCTCCCCTAACGTCCGCGGTGATCGAGGAGCTCCACCGAGGAGGCGTAATGATCATCGACTGCGACCGCTGCGATGTCCGTGGCGACGCGTGCGGCGACTGCGTGATCGGCGTGCTCATGGACACGCCGGAGATCGACCGTCCGATCCCCTACCTGCCGGTCGACCTGCCGGGAGAGGCGGGGCCGGCGATCGTCGGGCACGGGAACGGCGGACCGGCCGCCGCGCCGCTCGAGTTCGCCGAGCCGGAGCGCCGTGCGCTGGAGGTGCTGGCCGACCAGGGCCTGATCCCCCGGCTGCGGCTCGTCGAGCGCGCCCGGCCGGGTGCCGCGGGTCCGGAGGGGGCGACGATGCTCCCGATGCCCGTGGTCCCGCACCGGCACGCGCGGCACCGCGACGCGGGCTGAGCCGGCTCCGGAGGCGTTCCGGTCCCGCCCGGCCGCACCGGTCTCGTCCGGGCAGCCGCGGATCAGCCGCGCAGGCGCTGCAGCAGCACCGCCGACGGCACGGTGTGCGCGCCCCGGCGGCGGACCGAGCGGACGATCTCCTGGTCCGCGGTGGCGACCAGGAGCGGGCGTCCCCGCGGCTCCGCGGCCACCAGGTCGCGGACGACGTCGTCGGCGATCACCCCCGGATCGCTGAACAGCACGCGCACGCCGCGGCTGCCCCGGGTCGGCGCGGCGGTGACGGCCGCGCCGTCGAACACCACGGTGATCTCCGCGCCGGTGCGGGCGGCGAGCGCGCCGAGCTGGGTGACCAGGCGGGTGCGCTGGTCGGCCAGGGTCAGCTCGGGGTAGCCGGTCTTGCTGACGTTGTAGCCGTCGACGATGAGGTGCACCGACGCCAGGCCGAGGAGCGTGTCGAGGGCGGCGAGGCCGTCGACCGGGATGCCGGCCCGTCCGGTGGCGTGGCCCGCGGCGCCGCCGACGCTCCCGGCGACGAGGTCGGCCGGCCGTGGGCCGCCCGATCCGACGTCGAGCTCGCGGCGCAGCCCCGCGATCGCCCCGCCGACGGTGTCGAGCAGCAGCTCCAGGCGCACCTCGTCACCGCGCCGGGCCTCGCGTGCGGCCTGGCGGGCCGCGGCGACCTCGCGGGCGGCCGACTCCGCCCGGCGGTGTTCACGGTCGGCCCGGGCCCGCTCGTCCTCGGCCTCGGCGCGCACCGCGGCGAGCCGGTCGTCGGCGCCGGCACGGAGCCGCGCCACCTCCTCCTCGAGTGCGGTGCGCGCATCGACGGCGGTGCGCAACTTCGCGCCCTGCTCGCTGACCCGGCGCCGCATCTGCTGGTACCCGGTGTCCCGGTCCACCGCGGACGCGCGGGACTCCTCGCGCATCTCCGCCAGCTCGGCCCGGACCCGTTCCAGCTCCGCGGTGACCTTGTCGACCTTGGCGAGCGCCTCGTCGCGTTCGGCCCGGAGCGCGGACAGGTCGCCGGACTGCTCGGCGTCGGCGACCCGGCGGGCGGCCAGCGGATCCCCGGTGAGCAGCGCGACGGCCGCCGCATCCAGCTTGTCGACCGGGGCCGGGACGATGCCGTCGCCGGGGGCGGCGTGATCGGTTCGGGGGTGCTCGTCCCCGGCGCGACCGGGATCGGGCCCGGGGTCGGGATCGGGTCCGGGGTCGGGGTCGGGGTCGGGGTGATCGGGATCGCCACCCGCGCCACGGTCGGCGTCGACGCCCCCCGGTACGGCGGCGCTCGCGGGGGGCAGCTCCAGCTCGCCGGGACGGTGCTCGCCCCACCATGCGACCACCGCGGCCCGGAACGCCGCGTCCGACTCCAGCCGGCCGACCAGCGCGGGAGCACCCAGCCGGGACCGCTTCGCCGGGGTAAACTTGGCGAGGCGGCGCAGCGGCGCCGGCACGTCGCCGGGCGCCATACCGCCGAGCGCGGCA
Organism: Pseudonocardia nematodicida; assembly: GCF_040105385.1. Classification (NCBI taxonomy): domain Bacteria; kingdom Bacillati; phylum Actinomycetota; class Actinomycetes; order Pseudonocardiales; family Pseudonocardiaceae; genus Pseudonocardia; species Pseudonocardia nematodicida. The sequence continues at coordinate 2,359 of NZ_JBEDNQ010000007.1, read as the reverse complement.
CCGGCGATCTCGGCCAGCCGGGCCTTCAGCGGACCGGGCAACGCCGTCCAGGCGACCCCGGCGCCGGTACCGGACCCGCCCGGTCCACCCGTGTGCTGGTCGACGTCCGCCGCCGATGCTCCCGAGCCCGGACACGGCGGGACGCCGGAGCCCTCGGGCCCCCGGTCGTCTCCGCCTGTGCGTGGCATCGGACAAGGCTATCCCCGACCGTCTCGGTACGCCGACGTCCGCACCGCCGGGCACGGGCCCGGCCGGGCGATGATCGACACACACCACCCGTCCGGGTGCGGCCGCGTCCCGCTGCCCCGACCGGCCGGTGCGGACAAGTACCACCCGGCTGCCGCGGCACCCGCCCACCCGGGCGACGCCACTCCTCCGCTCCGGCAGCCGATCGAACATACTGTCGGACCCCACCGCTACCGTGCCGTGCGTGACCCCCCGCTCCCCCGCACCCCGGTCGCCGCAGCTCGCCCTCGACGAGCTCGGCACGCCGCTGCGCGAGGTCTCGTTCGTCGTCCTGGACCTGGAGACCACCGGCGGCAGCCACCAGCGGGACGCGATCACCGAGGTCGGCGCCGTCAAGGTGCGCGGCGGCGAGCGACTCGGCGAGCTGGCGACGCTGGTCGACCCGGGTGTCCGGGTTCCGGCCGACGTCACCCGGCTGACCGGCATCACGAACGCCATGCTGGGCGGCGCCCCGCCGATCGGGGCGGTCCTGCCCTCGGTCCTCGACTTCCTGTCCGGTGCGGTCCTGGTCGCGCACAACGCACCGTTCGACAGCGGGTTCCTCCGGGCGGCCTGCGCGCGGTCCGAGCGCGCATGGCCCGCGCCGCCGGTGCTCTGCACCGCCCGGCTGGCCCGTGCCGTGCTGCCCCGGACCGAGTGCCCGAGCATGCGGCTCGGCGCGCTGGCGGCGCACTTCGGGTGCACCACCACACCCGACCACCGGGCGCTCACCGACGCCCGGGCGACCGTCGAGGTCCTGCACCACCTGCTGGAGCGCGTCGGGAACCTGGGGATCCAGAGCCTGGAGGAGCTGCTGCAGCTGGTGAAGGACCGGGCCCCGCACCGCCCGACCGCCACCCAGCGCCGCCGCAGGCACCTGGCGAACGACGTGCCGTCCGCACCCGGGGTCTACCTGTTCCGGGACGCGAACGGCGAGGTGCTCTACGCGGGTACCAGCGGCGACCTGCAGCGCCGCGTCCGCTCCTACTTCACCGCCGGGGAGCGCCGCCGCCGGGTGCGGGACATGCTGGCGCAGGCCGAGCGGGTGGACACGGTCGTCTGCGCGCACGCGCTCGAGGCCTCGGTGCGGGAGCTGCGGCTGATCGCCGCGCACCGTCCCCGGTACAACCGGCGCTCCCGCAACCCGGGCCGGGCCTGGTGGGTGGCGCCGACGGACGAGGCGTTCCCGCGGCTCTCGGTGGTCGCCACCCCGCGCGACGGTGCGCTCGGCCCGTTCGGTTCGCAGCGCGCCGCGTCCGAGGTCCTCGACGCCGCGCTGGAGGCGGTGCCGCTGCGCCGCTGCACCGTCCGGATCCCCCGCCGCGCACCGTCGGCGACCCCCTGCGCGTTGCACGAGCTCGGCCGGTGCGCCGCCCCGTGCGCCGGTCTCCAGCAGGTCGAGGAGTACGCACCGGCCGTCGGCGCCTGGCAGGACCTGGTCGACGGACGGGACGACACACCGCTGCGTGCGCTCGCCGCCGACGTCGAGGCACGTGCCGCCGACGGTCGCTACGAGGCCGCCGCGCGCCTGCGCGACCGGCTCGCCGCGCTGGCGTCGGGGGTCGACCGGGCCGGGACGCTGGCCGGGCTCGCCGCCCTGGAGGAGGTCGTCGGCGCGCGGCCGGACGGGCGTGGCGGGTGGGAGCTCGCCGTCGTGCGGTACGGCCGGCTCGCGGCCGCCGGGAACGCACCGCGCGGGGTGCGGCCGATGCCGGTGGTGGAGGCACTGCGCGAGGGCGCGCAGACCGTGCTCCCCGATCCCGGCCCGCTGCGCGGCGCCCCGGCCGAGGAGGTGCGGCTGCTCTACCGCTGGCTCACCGGCGGCGGCACCCGGCTGGTCCACAGCACACCGGAGTGGGCCGAGCCCGCACACGGCGGCGGGGCATGGCGGAACTGGGCCGAGCAGGCCCGGCAGGCCGCACAGCGCACCGGCGACCACGCCCCCGACGAACCCCGCTGAGCCGGAACCTCGTCCACCCCACTCACCACATCGGCCCCGCGTACCCCATCCGGGCCCGGACTCATGACGCTCTAGTCCGGTCATACCGAACCAAAGCGTCATGAGTCGGGCGATGGGGCGGGGCGGGGGGGGCGATGGGGCGGCGGGGGCGGGGGCGGGACGGTGGGACGGGGC